>JAVBLX010000104.1:0-27179 GCA_031553075.1 Acetivibrio sp. | reverse complement strand
GAATAAATAATTGATACCTTCGCTGGTCTGATTTCTCGAGAGCACAAACGAAAAAGCCTCAGCGTAGCCCGCTACGCCTACGTTTTTTCATTTGCACTCTCGAAAAATCATCCTCAGCGAATCTATCAACTATTTAATCTTCGATGTACTAGAATAATAATACAAGACAGGGTAAAATACTTAAGCTCTGGCGGATAGGAGATTGTGTGGGAAAGATTTTTGTGATAATGGGAAAAAGTTCTACAGGGAAGGATACGATATTTAAAGAGCTGCTCCTTCGAGAAGAACTGGATCTAAAAACAGTGGTTACCTATACTACTCGACCGATTCGAAATGGTGAGGTGGACGGAAGGGAATATTTTTTTGTATCGGAAACAAGGTGGAAGGAATTAGAGGAAGAGAACAGGGTAATTGAGCATCGGGCTTATAATACAGTACATGGTGTCTGGCATTATTTTACGGCAGATGATGGTCAGATTGATTTAAAGGAGTATAACTATTTGATGATTTCCACTCTGGAGGGGTATCGGGAGATACGGAGCTTTTATGGGAAAGAGATTGTGGTTCCAATTTATATTGAAGTTGAGACGGGGATTCGCTTAGAGCGTGCCCTGGCCAGGGAAAAGAGTCAGGCTGAGCCTAAATATACGGAAATGTGCCGGCGGTTTCTGGCAGATGAGGCGGATTTTTCCATTGAAAATTTAAATTTTCTTAATATTACCAAAAGTTATGAAAATATGGAGCTGGAAAGCTGTTTACAGCAAATTATTGGCGATATACAGAAAGAAAAAAATGTGATATACTAAGCTATAAGGTGGTGAAGTCATGGACATTAAGGTAAATCAGGCCCAGCCAGTCAATCAGGTGGAACATAAAGAAGCAGTTCAGCAACCGGACGGAAGCTTTAAGTTTACCCTTATCAGCAATATTGAGGAACAGGAGCTTCAGAGCAGACTGTCTGTTATGATGGATGAAATTACCCAACAGGGGAAGAAGCTTGGTAAGCATATGGATGTACGTGATATGAAGCATTATCGCCAGCTGATTAAGGATTTTATGAATGAAATTGTCAACCGTTCTCATAAGTTCAGCCGTGAGAACTTTTTAGACCGCCGGGGGCGTCATCGGGTATATGGTATGGTTAAGCTTGTAGACCAAAATCTGGATGAACTGGCAGTCGAATTGCTGAAAGATGAAAAAGATCACTTGACGATTCTGGGAAAAATTGATGAAATCAGGGGACTTTTATTGGATATTATAACATAGGAGGTGTTTTGTTTGGCATCGTTTGGTGACGTAGTAGGACATGAAACAATCAAAAAGCATTTGCAGTCAGCCATAGAACAAAATAAAGTATCTCATGCTTATATTATAAATGGGGAACAGGGCGCAGGGAAAAAGCGGATTGCGTCCATTTTTGCCCAGACCCTTCAGTGTGAAGAAAAAGGAACAAACCCTTGTGGGAAATGTAAGTCCTGTGTACAGGCAGAGTCAGGGAATCATCCGGACATTATTTGGGTGACCCATGAAAAATACAGCATTGGCGTGGACGATATCCGAGTTCAGGTAAACAATGATATGTCCATCAAGCCATATAGCAGCCCTTATAAGATTTATGTTATAAGTGATGCGGATAAGATGACGGAGCAAGCACAGAATGCCCTGCTTAAGACAATCGAAGAGCCTCCGGAATATGGTATGATTATATTGCTTACGAATAATCGGAACAAACTTCTTTCCACTATTTCTTCCCGCTGTGTGCTATTGGATTTGAGAGCGGTGTTGGAAGATGATATTGTGACTTATTTAATGGAAAAGCAAGGGATTCCCGATTATGCTGCCCGTTTGGCTGCCCAGTTTTCAGGTGGAAATATTGGAAAAGCGATCCGTTATGGAACGGCTGGCGACTTCATGGAAATTAAAGAAGAGGTACTGCACCTCTTGAAATATATCGATCAGATGGAAATCAGTGAGATTATCAGTGCCATAAAGAAGCTCTCTGAGCACAAGCTGGAGATTAATGATTGCATTGATTTTATGCAGCTATGGTATCGGGATGTACTCATGTTAAAGGTAACCAATGATCCCAATATGCTGTTGTTTAAAGAGGAATATCGCTATTTGGCGGAGCAGGTTAAGGGTAGCGGCTATGACCAGGTAGAAACTATAATTCAGGCTATGGACAAGGCTAAGCTTAGGATTTCGGCCAATGTAAATTTTGAAATTGCCATGGAATTGATGTTATTGACTTTGAAGGAGTGTAGAAATGATTAAGGTAATAGGAGTACGTTTTAGAAAGGCAGGTAAGGTTTATTTCTTTGACCCTGCAGGTTTTGAGATTAAGGCAGGAGAGAATGTCATTGTAGAAACAGCCAGGGGAATCGAATATGGAAAGGTTGTTATGGGTTGTAAGGATGTGGAGGATAATAAGGTCATCCAGCCTTTAAAGCCAGTTATCCGACTGGCAACCAAAGAAGATGACGATATGGAACAGGCCAATAAAACAAAGGAAAAAGAGGCATTTCAGATCTGTCTTGAGAAAATTTCCAAGCACCAGTTGGAAATGAAGCTGATTGATGCGGAGTATACGTTTGATAATAATAAAGTATTATTTTATTTTACCGCTGATGGAAGAATTGATTTCCGTGAGCTGGTAAAGGATTTAGCTTCAGTATTTAAGACTCGTATTGAATTGCGTCAGATTGGTGTCCGGGATGAGACTAAGATTCTGGGCGGGATTGGTATTTGTGGCAGACCGTTGTGTTGTCACACCCATTTATCAGAGTTTGCACCTGTATCCATTAAGATGGCTAAGGAGCAAAACCTGTCTCTTAACCCCACGAAGATATCCGGTGTATGCGGACGTCTGATGTGCTGTCTGAAAAATGAAGAGGAAGCTTACGAGGATTTAAACAGCAGACTGCCTAATATTAACGATTCCGTAACTACGCCAGATGGATTAAGGGGCGAGGTGCAAAGTGTCAGTGTGTTAAAACAATTAGTAAAGGTAATTGTTGCGCTGGAAAACGATGAAAAAGAAGTCCGGGAATATAAGGTAGAAGAGCTTAAATTTAAGGCACGTAAGAAAGAGCGGCGAATGACTCAAGAGGAATTGCATGCTCTCAGAGAACTGGAAAAACTGGAAAAGGCGGAAGGAAAGTCCAAGCTGGATGATGAATGAGAATGATTTTTTGAAACCAGGTGAACGGTTTGATGATTTACAGAGAAATAAATTAAAAATTATACAAAATCCCGAAAAATTCTGTTTCGGAATGGATGCCGTGCTGCTATCCACCTTTGCCAAGGTGAAGGAAGGAGAAAAGGTCTTAGACCTTGGATGCGGGACAGGTATCATTCCGATTCTGCTGGATGGAAAAACCAGAGGAGAGGACTTTACTGCTCTGGAGATTCAGGCTGAGAGTGCTGACATGGCAAGGCGAAGTGTAGCCTTTAATGGGCAGCAGGACCGGATACAGATTGTGGAGGGAGATATAAAGGAAGCCTCGAAGATATTTGGAAAGGCTTCTTTTGATGTTGTGACCACCAATCCGCCGTATATGACCGATCACCATGGCCTTAAAAACCCGGATTTACCCAAAGCCATTGCCCGGCATGAGATTTTGTGCAGCCTGGAGGATGTGATTCGGGAAGGCGCTGCGGTGTTAAAGGAGAATGGAAGGTTTTATATGGTTCATCGTCCTTTTCGTCTGGTGGAGATTTTTCAGGTCATGACCCGATTTAAGCTGGAGCCCAAACGTCTTAAGATGGTTTATCCATATGTGGATAAAGAGCCTAATATGGTCTTAATTGAGGGCTTGAAGGGTGGAAAATCCAGGATTACAGTAGAGGCTCCTTTGATTGTTTATAAAGAACCGAATGTTTATACAGATGAAATTTATGAGATATATGGATATTGATTTGAAAGGAGGGGATTTTTTGGCTGGAAAATTATATTTGTGTGCTACCCCTATAGGGAATTTGGAGGATATTACATTTCGAGTGCTTCGGACCTTGAAGGAAGTGGATTTGATTGCTGCAGAAGATACCCGGCATAGTATTAAGCTTTTAAACCATTTTGATATTAAAACACCCATGACCAGTTATCATGAGTTTAATAAGGTAGAAAAAGCCCGGTTTTTGGTGGTAAAGATGCTTGAAGGTACGGAAGTAGCCTTGATTACAGATGCTGGCACACCGGGGATTTCCGATCCTGGCGAGGAGCTGGTGCGACAGGCTTATGAGGCGGAGATAGAGGTAACCTCCTTGCCAGGACCAGCGGCCTGTATAACAGCTCTTACCTTATCTGGACTTTCTACCAGGAGATTTGCGTTTGAGGCATTTTTGCCATCAGATAAGAAAGAGAAGCAGAGTATTTTGGAAGAGTTAAAAAGAGAAACCCGAACGATTATTATCTACGAAGCGCCCCATCGGCTGGTGCGGACGCTGGAGGAATTAATGGAAAGCCTGGGTGATCGAAATATAACTCTGTTGCGGGAGCTAACTAAAAAGCATGAAACGGTATTTCGGTCCACCATTTCCCAACTAATTTCTTTTTATAAGGAGGAGGCTCCCAAGGGCGAATGCGTCATGGTAATTGAAGGGACTAGCCATGCAGCCCTTAAACAAGCGGAAATGGCTAAATGGGAGAGCATGTGCATTGAGGAGCATGTCTCCATGTATATGGAACAGGGAATGGATAAAAAGGAAGCGATGAAGGCGGCGGCAAAGGATAGAGGGATTTCAAAGCGGGATATTTACCAAAGCCTTTTATAAAACTCCTTTAAATATTTCCCCACTTTTTTACTATTTATCCATCTGAATCTTATAAAAAGTGGGCGTAATCCCCGGGTTTTCGCTGTTTTTATTATTTTGAAGAAGAAATTGGCCAGCGTATTTTATACTTTTGACAAAAGCTGACATTTACTGTCTTAATTTTGTCCTATACATAAGTAATTTTTTAAATTGTTTCTTTATATGCGCTATGGTATCCTATGTAAAGAACATAGATGACAGCAAAGGAGACCGCAAAAGATGAAAGATACTGGCATTGTAAGAAAGCTGGATGAGCTTGGTCGCATTACTCTCCCGATTGAACTTAGAAGACTACTTGATATTGGCGAACGGGATTCACTGGAAATCTTCATCGAAGAAGACCGGATTATCTTAAAAAAGTATGAACCGGCGGATATTTTTACTGGTATGAAAGAAGAGCTTTATGACTTCTGCGGTAAGAAAGTCTCCAAGGAGTCTATTGTTCAGCTTGCGAAAGTAGCAGGCATTATTGATTAGTTAATGTCATTGTGAACTACACGCTTACCCCTCTTAAAAAGCCTTGTAGAGCATGATGATAATTATACTCCCCCTCTCATTTTTGAGAACGGCAGATAAGATCTCCCCTCTTCTTATCTGCCAATATTTTTGCCTATTTTTAGATGCAGTAGCAGAGTTCCCTTTGTTACTGCATCTGTTTTTATTTTGCTGTGCATTTGCTATAGCATTTGCTTTGTTACGGCAATTGCATCTGCTTTTGTTTTGCTCCTGCATTTTGCCTTGCACTTATTGATTTACATTTGATCGTGATACGTTGTTTTACTGTGAGCTCTTATTCGTTGCTATAAGGCGGCTTACAGATGCTTAATTACCCTATATACCGGGAAATGCCCCTGTCAGGGTCTCCACAGGAAAGGATAGCAATATCTGACTACTATATTGTTTCTTTAAAATAGAAACGGTCCAGGAAAAATTCTTTTGAATTTTTCCTGGACCATATACGTCTACATTACAATGGGGATAAACTACTTTTTAATTTTAAAGTGAGAAACCAAAGAAGTAAGATTCTCTGCTTGCGCAAATAATTCTTCGCTAATTGCAGAGCTTTCTTCTGCAGTGGAGGAGGTATCCTGAACAACTCCGGAAATCTGGTCAACTCCCTTATTTACCTCATTCATGCTGAGTGATTGTTGTTCGAAGGAATGTCTCATTTCGTCAACGGAGCCAATAATACCTTCTATGTTTTTAAGTACAGCATTTAGAGCCGCTGAGGTATTACTTACGATAGAATTTCCATGTTGAATTTCGGTAACGGAGGCCTGGATTAAAGCTCTGGTATTAGTTGCAGCTTCTGCGCTTTGCTTTGCCAGCTGGCCAATTTCGTTAGCAACAACGGCAAACCCTTTTCCTGCTTCACCAGCTCTAGCTGCTTCAATAGAGGCATTTAAAGATAATAAATTGGTCTGGGAAGCAATTTCCTCGATACTTTTAATAATTAACTCAATTTGACCAGAGGTTTTGCTGATGTTATCCATTGCAACAACCATATCTTCCATATGAGATTGGCTTTTCTTGGCATCTTCACCAACACTTCTAACATTTTTAGCTGTTTCGTCTGCTTTTTTTGCATCAGCTTCAACCTGAGAGCTTAACTCATTAATGGTAGCAGTTAATTCTTGAACAGAGCTTGCCTGATCGGTGGCACCTTCAGCCAAACCTTGTGCACCTTCAGCCATATTTTGAGCGCCGGACTGTACCTGTGATGAGGACTCCTGAATCTGCCCGATAGTATCAGTAAGAGCTGCTCTGATTTTTCGCATAGCTACAAGAATTGGTTCAAAGCTCTTTACATAAAGGCCAGTTTCACGGGTAACTGCGGTTAAATTTCCATCTCCAATTTCACCCAGGACATAGTCAATATCTGGAATAATTCGATGTAGCATAGCGATAAGACCTTTTAAGCTGCCAGCTAATGCTCCAAGTTCATCTTCGGATTCGTAGGTAATGGTCACATCTAAATCGCCACCGGCCATTTTCTCTGCGGCATCTTTGATTTCAAAAATGGGTGCAGTTAACAGTCGGGTCAGGAATTGGCTAAAGAAGAAGGTCAATGCCAAGCTGATACCAGCTACAACTACCAATAGGACAACTGCAACTAGCTTTACTAAATTAGCGGTTTGGAAACTGCTGTCTGCTACGTCATTCTGATAATCCTGAATTTCTATCAGTATATCTAAAACATTTTGAACTTTAGGGGCATAGGTAGAGTTAAATAGTTCAACTGCCTCTTCGTTTTTATTTGCCTGGACCAAATCTGCTACCTGACCGCGATACGGTCCGGCATCTGTAACAGCAGCATCCAGCTTGTCTAAAAGTTCTTTTGCAGATGAGTTTTCTTTTAATGCGTTAATGTTGCTAGCTAATGAAGTGGCATCTTCACTGGCGTTGTCTAAGTATTCTTTCGTTTTTACTGGATCGGTGGTAGTTAGACCCCATAATACATTCTTTAAGATACTTTGCACATCTCTTCTAGCCATGGCGGAGTATGTAACATTCTTAAATGGACGATTGTAAAAGTCCGTTAGGCGGTTGCCTACTAAAAATAAACTTACGATTGATACAATAATGGTTACTAAAAAGCATGCAATAATGGTCATAAAAGAAACGGTCAATTTTTTGCTGATTTTGTAATTTTTAAATATGTCCCTCATACATTTTGACTCCTTCTGCGTCTTTACGCGTAGATTAATTTACGTGCTCTATAATATAATATAAGATATATGATTATTTTACACCTTTTTCAGAAAAACGCAATGCTTTTTTTCGAAAAGCAAGAAAAATGTTTTTTGCGCATTATGGCAAAAATGATTTTCGTGTTTTGTGAATAAAATCAAACCAGATGTAAAAAATGGGAAAGGGAAACCTCTTACAGAGAAAAGGCTACCTCGCCGGTCTCAATATCATATTTTGCAGGAACAATAAGCAGTTGGTTTCTATCCACCAATTCACGTATTATGGAGCTGTCCATAAGTTTGTCAGCGCTATGTATAATATTGTTGTCGGTTGCAGTAATTTCCGTATCGGCACCATTTAAACCGGATTTTATTTCGTCCACTATTTTCTGAATAAATCCATCTGCACCACCTTTTAAAGCGGCATTAATTGCACCGCAGTGGGTATGTCCCATGACCAACACAACCTTCGCTCCTAAGTGTGCACAGCCATACTCAATGCTTCCAATCTCGAAATCACTAATGACGTTTCCGGCTGTCCGAACAGTGAATAAGTCTCCTATTCCAGCTGAAAAGATATGTTCTGCCGGGACCCTGGAATCTGAACAAGTTAGTACCACAGCATAAGGATGTTGACCGTTGTTGGCCGTATCCAATCTTATTTTTTGAAACTGATCAGCGGGATTGGAATCGGATGATACATAAATTTTATTACCTTTCTTTAATTGCTCCAATGCTTCTTTTGGTGTTTCGAATATCATAATATAGCCCTCCTAAAATAGTTTTTTACGGCAATCCATAAAAATATGTTTTTCTATTCTATCACTTTTATATCAGGTGTCAATTGTATTTTTTCATAAAATTTCAAAATTTTTTTGTTTGTTTTTCATATTGCGAAGAAAAAAACACAATAGTCAATGAAAAATCATTGATATAAGAAAAAACAAAATTGCAGAGTGAAGGGTATAGTAATTAGAAAAAATAATTGTAATAATAAAAATAGAGAAAAAAATTACCAGAGTACTATAGGACAAGAAGTTTACAATATAATAGTTTATATGATATAGAAAATTCGAGGTAGTACTCATATGCTAAACTATTTATGGGGGTTTATGATAGTATTGGGGGTAATAATTGGTGGTATAACTGGGAAAATTGATCTGGTCAGCGGAGCCGCAATTGATTCCACCAAAGAAGCGGTAACACTTTGCATTACCATGCTGGGGGTGATGTCTTTGTGGACAGGGCTTATGCAGGTGGCAAAGGCAGCTGGAATTATTGAGATGCTGACCAGAAAGCTGCGCCCGATTATACGTTTTTTGTTTCCGAAGCTTCCAGAAGACCATGTAGTAAATGAGTATATTGCGTCCAACATGATTGCTAATTTACTGGGGCTTGGTTGGGCAGCTACACCAATGGGACTTAAGGCGATGAATGAATTGCGGGAGTTGAACGGGAACTCGGAGAAGGCTAGTACGGAGATGTGTACGTTTTTGATTATTAATATTTCTTCGCTGCAGTTGATCCCAGTGAATATTATTGCGTATCGGAGCCAGTATGGGTCGGTGAAGCCGACGCAGATTTTGGTTATGGCGATTATTGCGACGTTGTTTTCGACGATGGTGGGGGCGGTGTTTGCCAGGGTGATGGAGAAGAGGAGTAAATAGGAGATGAAGCGGATTAGAAAATAGCAAAGATTAGGGTAGCACAAAAGGTGATTTTTTTTGCTGAAATCGATATAATGATAAACACTGGACAGTAGACAATTTGTTTGCTGTCCTTTTTTTGTGAAATAATATAGAACTAAGATTGTATAGATGGTATAATAATGAGTAATGGTAACTAAGATTATTGAACAAGGGAGAACGGAAAGAAGGAAAATGATTCAGGGAGAAATATTATTAATAATAAGGGGGAAAGCTCTCAACAGTGATGAGAGTTTTGTAGGAGGAAACATATGGATGAGGTAGCAATAAGGTATGAAAAGTACAATCCTGATTTTGAAAATATAATGAGTATGATTTCCAAAGCAAAAAGAGAATTGTCTTATGAAGCCAATATTAGGGTGATAGATTTATACTGGAAAATTGGTGAATATGTATACAATAAAAATGAAAAAGAGGGATGGGGACGCTCAACGGTCAATTGAAACGTGCAGCAGTGATGCTATTTTATAGAAGACCGGAAAAAATGATTACAGGTAGTTTCGTAAAAATAGGAAAATTTGGTGAAGGTGCAGACTTGCAATACCAAGATGAAATACATGGTTCGTTATTTATTATAGCTGATAGAGTAATTGAGTTGATATATTTAAAGTATTTGAAGGCCATCATCACATATGATAAGGAAACAAGAATTGAAACTTATCCGTTTCCACGTGATGGAATACGAGAGGCTGTATTTAATGCATTGATTCATTGTAATTGGGCAGATAGTATTCCAATACAGATTCGTATAGAGGATGATGCAATGTATATCAGCAATGGTTGTATTCTGCCAAGCAATTGGACGACAGAGACATTGATGGAAAGACATAAATCAAGACCATATAATCCAGATATAGCAAATACATTTTTTCGTGCAGGTTATGTTGAAACTTGGGGGCGTGGCATTCAAAAAATATGTGAAGCATGCAAAGAGCATGGAATATTTGAACCAGAGTATGAAGTGCTAGGTAGTGATATTACAGTGAAATTTACTATTCGAAAAACGGGCAAAATTTCAAAACATCAAAATGATGTTTTGGTTGATGTTTTGATTGATGTTTTAGAAATTAAAATTATTGAAGTTTTAAAAGAAAACAATAAAATTCGGCAAAAAGAAATTGCGAAGGAAGTTCATACATCAATTGCTACTGTACAAAGAATTATGAAGAATCTCATTGAACAAGGCAGAATCCAACGAAAAGGTGGAAAGCGGTATGGCTATTGGGAAGTTAATGATTAGCTTGTGGGGAATGGTAATTTATATAGCGAGTATGATTTACAAGTGCGTAAACTTTAAATATTGTGATTTCAAGTTTTGGTTCCACATTGGTCGGGGCGGTGTTTGCTAGGGTGATGGAGAAGAAAAGTAAATAGTATTAATAATTGAGCAGTCACTGTATAAGTGGTTGCTCTTTTGGATTGTTCAGAACGTTATATTTAGTTAAAAGATGAAAAGCGTGACTATCAGGTGTGAACGAGCAGATTGTTTCGGCTATGTTTAGAATGAAAAAAATAATTGGCACAAGGGGGACTGAAGATTATAAGGTTGGTTTATGAACTTTTTTATGATATAATAAAGCATACAATTAAGTGATAAAACGGTTGTCAGATTTGTCCTTATTGTTTATAGAAAAAATCTATGGTATTTCCAGGATTGCAGGCAGACGGAGAACTTCAATGCTGCAGGCGACTTCGATACGAACAATAAATATATGGAGGATATAACAATGCGGAGTACTATGAAAAAACGGGTTTCTTCGGTGTTGGCATTTGTGCTGACAATTTCCCTGCTACTCATGCTTGCGCCGAGCGCAAGCGCAGCGATGGTGACAAGCACGCTGAGCTTCGCAACAGGCACAGACCAATCCGGTGATGGCTACGACTGGAACGGTACGACAAAGACGCTGACGCTGACGAATTTTAGTCAGCAATCAAACGCAGCATCTCCGTTGACGATTCCCGGTGGTTCGGTTATTGTGCTGAGCGGCACAAATACAATCACAAGCACCTACAATGACAATGGCACATATTCCACCACCATATATGTTTCCGGTACGGGTGCACTGACGATACAAGGAAGCGGCACGCTGGAACTGACTGGCGGAACCATCAACAGCGGGAACGGCACTTCTTATGGCATATATAGTCCCAATGCTGCAATCACCATCAAAACTGGCGCGACTGTCATTGCACGAAGTGGAATATCCACGGGGAAATCTTATGGCGCATACAGTCCCAATACGATAACCGTCGAAAAAGGAGCGGTTTTGGAAGCCTATGCCGCCAACGCTTCGGGTGCTTCCGACTCTTACAGCGCAGGCGTCTGTGCGACAATTGATGTTTACGGCACCTTGGTTGCATACGGCGCTGTTTCCAACAGCAACCGGTCTTATGGCGTCAGTATGTATTCATTTGGCGTCGGATTCCGGGCGTTTATAGGAAGCTCAGTCGATGTCAAGGGCTACAACGGTGCGATTAACGGCTCCAACATGGGCTTTAACCCATTGGCGGCAACCGTTTCCACCACTTATAATGGAGCGCTGACAAAAGGCGGAACTCTCAGCGTTGTGGGTTCTGCCCGTTATCAAGACCTGTACCTTAACTCAACATCACTCGTATTGCATTTAAGTATCTCTCCGCTGAACAAAACTCTTGATTTTAGGGAAAGTATCTTAGTCAGCCTGGCCAGCGGCAACGGCGACAGCGGCTCGTATACATGGAGCGGCAGCACGCTCACGCTAAACGGCTTCCAATACACCACGGCAGACAATATTGCGGTGCAACTGCCGGCAAACTCAACAGTCGTCGTTAATAGCGATTGCGTGTTGAAAAGCATGGGCTACGGTCTCTTTGCCTCTGACGCACTGACCGTACAGGGCGACGGCTCGCTGGATATTACAGGCGAAATGTATGGCATTTATACATCGGAAGCTCTGTCCATAAACATAGCCGGGATAACCGTGCGGGGCGGTTTTCAAGCTTTGCAGGGAACAAGCATTACGCTGAGCAATCCCGCTGCAGGGTATTTCCGGGCTTCTGAAAATGTGGACGGCAGCGGCTTTGTCCGTGAGGACGGCATTGATGCCAGCGGCAACACACTAAAAGCCGGCGGTATTACCGCAAAGTACTTCGCCATTACGCCGTATTACGATATGGTGGAGAATGTCGCCATATCCGATCCCCGCGACGTGGATGTACAGGCCAAAATTACCTGGTCCGGCGGAGCGGCATACAAAATCGACATCGCATGGGGGCCAATGACCTTTACATACTCCACAAGCGACGCATGGAACCCCAATACCCACGCCTATGACGGCGGTCCAATCAACGACTGGCTGCCGGAAGGTTTCGATGGGGAAAACAACCGCGTTACGGCTTGGAACCACTCTAACGGAGATGTCCTGGTGAGCTTTGACGTAACACAAATTCATGTTGCAGGCGTGAGCATGGCGATGAATGATACAAACTTCGAGTCCGGGGCGGCGGCAACGAATCTCGCTCTTGGCAAGGTACCAATCGAAGAAGCGGACGCAGAAAGTGTCGACGCCTTCTTATACCTAAGCGGAACACCCGATAATGCAGAAGCTATGCGCACTCAAAATTATACTAAAATCGCTGTAATCACCGTGACCGTCACAGCGGCAGGCGGAGAATTGACTCCACAAAATCCATAAAGCCGGGATTGTATTTCTGTTTGAGATACTGGTGTATGGTGCATACTGACTTTTCCAAGCATAACGACAAAGTGAATAGCGGCCGGATTCTGATGATTTGCCGCAGTATCTTATCTCAGCTATCCAAAACAAATAAGATGCTTGCATAAAGAATGGCGAATAATTATAAATCAGTTGCCATCTTAGGCAGTATTGTAAAATATAAACACTCTCAGCGATGTAAGGTCCAATATCGCCCGGAGTGTTTTTTATTTAATGGGAAGGAAAGATTTTGCTTATAGAAACCTGTGAAGAAAAACCAGTATTTCTGTAATGTCGTTAAATTAGTGGAAAGAATAATTTTTTTTCGGGCATTTAAGTTGTATTTTAAAATATTTCATGCTATACTCTCAATTAATTTACTATGCGGTGTCAAGGTGATATGAACTTTTAGAAGGATGGCATATGAAAAAGTATTTGACATTTACGGTTTTAGCAATACTTGGTGTATTGTTGTTTATAAAAAATGAAGTCAGTGTTCATGCGGAAGAGGGGGCAAGACGAGAGTTAACCTTTGCAGTAGGCTTTGATGAGCCTATCGCAGCGGATCGAATTGTTTATACAACTTTGCAGCGCATGGGTATTGGGGTTTCGATTACGGCTCTTGGTATGGATTCTGCGATACAGGGGACAAATAATGGTGTTTATGATGGGCTCTGTTCCCAAGCTTCCGGGCTTGAGGAGGATTACCCTTTTTTAGTGCGTGTTCCAGAGATGGTTTCTACCAACCGATATTACGCGTATGCTCTGGCTGGGACTGAGCTGCAGTGCTCTGGGTGGGAGGACTTAAAGGGCTTACGAGTGGGTACTTTGTATGAAAAAACGTATACAAAAGCTAACCTTCCACAAACAATCGCTGGACATGTTGAAAAGAGAAATTGGGGCGATTTACTGGGGGCACTTAATAATAAGGAATGTGATGTAGTTATTGCATCCAGTCGGTTGTCTACCGAGTCTGTTATGCCTGATAATGTGGTAAACATCGGCCTTTTGGACACAGTGCCCTCCTATATGTATTTGAATAAAAGAAATGAAGAGCTGATCCCCCAGATGGCTGAAGTGATAAAAGATATGCGGGAGGACGGTACCTTGGATGAACTGCTCCAATCCCGTTCGGTTAATACATCCCATGTAAAAACGGTTTTATTTATTTCTTCCTATTCTTCCGAAATGGAGCGTGAAAGAAGAGTATTACAGGGAATTACCGGGGTTTTTGATCAAAACAAGGAAATTTCTTATTATTCGGTTAACCTTAATGCCAAACGAATTCAAAATGAGGATTCAAGAGATAAGATAGCCTTGAATCTAATTCGCATGACCATCTGCGGTAAACAGCCGGATGCTATTATTGCTTCTGACAATGAGGCTTTGGAGTTTGTATCTGATTATTATAATGTGTTATTTACGGGAATCCCGATTGTTTTTTGTGGTATTAATACTTATTCACCTTCTATGCTCAATGGTATCAGTAAAAATATAACTGGCTTGGCCGACACCATTTCGGCAGAGAAGTTGGCCGATGAGATGTTAGCCCTTTTTCCGGAGACCAAGGAGATTTATTTAATTAACGATTACTCAGAATCAGGACAAATGTGGCGAGAGCAGCTGCTTCATCAGCTTTCCTTTTTGAAGGACAAGGTGAAGGTGGTCTGTAATGAAGACCTTCCGGTAAATGATCTCCTTGACCAGGTGGCTGCACTTAACAAGGACACCCTTATTTTATGCGGTTCCTACTATCTTGATGCCAACAGTCACTGCTTTACGGAGGCGGAATTTCAAGCGAAGTTGGCAGCCGAAGCTAAGGTGCCTATTTTTGGCGTGTTTGAATGTACCAAGGGCTATGGACAATTAGGAGGTCTTTATTCCAGTGGCTATTTTCAGGGAGAATCAGCAGCAAAAATCGTGATGAAGATTCTTGAGGGTGAAAATGCTTCTGATATACCAGTGGCCACCGATACCACAGCCAGCAATCACTGGACATTTGATGGCAAGGTTATGGAGCATTATAAAGTTAAAGAATTCAGTTTGCCAGCCGGTTCCGAGATTATTAATGTGGAGCCGTCTTTCCGGGAATCAAATCCGGTTTTATTTACGATTATTTTGTCCGGAATTATCTTCAGTGTGACAATAATTTCTCTCCTGACGGTATTTGCATTTTCTTTACGGCAACGTAACCGTAATTTACGGACTGCCCAGGCGCAGTTGGTATTGGCAGAGGAGCGAACTAAGACAGCCTATTCAGAGATTCAAAAGGTAATCGAAACAGTACCGGTAGCCATTGCTGTGGCGGACCCGGTGGAAGAAAAGACGTTGTTATATAACCAGGCACTTTGCGACTTGTTTGGTTTTTCCAGTTTAGACGAAATTCTGCATAATAAAATTATAAAAATGTATCATAACAATCCAAGTGGAAAGATGGATGAGGTGTTACGAAGCAACCGGAAGATGTATTGGAAATCCAAGATTACTTTAGACAGTGGTGAAGAAAAAGAACTGATTCTCTATATGAAAAAAATTACATTCTATGGCAAGGATTGTATTGTCATTGCTCATAAAGATGTTACCATGGAATCTCTTCAGGAAATAAAGCTTAAGAATGCAGCCAATAAAGAAAAAGAGGCAAATCGACTTAAGAGTCATTTCATTATGAACATGAACCATGAAATCAAGACGCCGATGAATGCAATTGTGGGAATCACCAATATTGCCAAGGGGACCCAGGATGTGGAAAAACTGGCGGAATGCATGGAACAGATTGAAAGTGCAACCAGGCACTTGAAAGGAATTGTTGATGATGTATTGGATTATGCACAGATAGAGGATGGAAATCTGGTTCTGAAGCCGGAAGAGGCGGGGCTTCGGGAAACCATCGGCTCTATTGTGGAAATGTTCCAGGGCGAGGCGAAAAAGCAGCAGGTTTCCATTGAAATTGATTTAGAAAAGATTACACACAATAATGTTTTGGTAGATGGCTCACGGCTGGGCCAGGTTGTGATGAATTTGTTATCCAATGGAATCAAATTTTCCAAGGCGGAAGGGCATGTTGTTATATCCGTGGAGGAAGAACTACATAAGGATGGAAAAAGCACCTATGTCTTTAAGATTAAGGATGATGGTATTGGTATTGAAGAGAGTAAGCTGAGTCGTTTGTTTAAGCCTTTTGAACAAAGCGATGACAGCATTACCCGAAAATATGGCGGAGCCGGACTTGGGTTGGTGATCTCCAAGGATATTGTACGGCTCATGAATGGTGAAATAGGAGTGGAGAGTGTGTTTGGTGAAGGTACTACCTTTACCTTTACAATTTGTGTTCCAGTTGTGAAAGATAAGGAAGAGGCAGAGCTTAAAAATCTGGAGCTGGATGCACCGTTGGATTTCTCTACCATGCGGGTGTTGGTGGTGGATGACGTACAGATTAACCGGATGATTGCAGGAAAACTGTTTGAGAGCCAGGGCTTCTCCATAGATGAGGCCGAGAATGGTGAGGAAGCAGTGAATAAGCTGAAGGATGCAGCGGAAGGTGATTATGATTTGATTCTGATGGATATTCAGATGCCGGTAATGGATGGCTGTACGGCAACCAAAGAAATTCGAAAATTGCCCGAATCTTGGAAGGCAAACATTCCGATTATTGCTATTTCAGCTTACGCTGCGCCAGACGGTGAGGACTTAAGCCGGGATGCAGGAATTGACGCTTTTGTTGAAAAGCCTTTTGATCTTAAATCAGTATTGGAGCTGGTTGAACGAATTATAAGAGAGCGAAGAAATCATTGTTAATTTCTTGTCAGGTATTGCTGGGTGATGGATAAAGGTAGTGGAAAAGAGTTGTTATGCTACGTTTATCCATCGCCCATTGCTGCTTTCTGGCGCTTGTTTTTTAAGATTTGCTTTGCTATACTGAGCTTAATAACGTTCAAATAAAAAACAGTTGTGGAGTGGGATATGGGTAATGTAACAATAAAAGAAGTAGCACGGGAAGCGGGAGTATCCATTGGCACGGTGTCCAATGCCTTAAACGGCAAGCGGTACATTAATGAAGAAACGAAGCAGAGGGTCATGGATGCGGTAGAGAAGTTAAATTATATCCCGAATTTAAATGGAAAATATTTAAAGGCAAGCTCGACCAGAAATTTTGGTTTTTTTACAAACAGTATTTCTGGTCCATATTTTTCCTTTCTGGTGGAAGCCATGTGTAAGCAGTGTGAACGATTAGGATATCATCTTTTTGTCTTTGTTACTGATGATTCTTCCGTGATTATGAGGAATATTGTTGGACGGGGAATGGATGGTGTGCTGCTTTACGAAAATACTGCCATCATGGAAGATGAAATTTTAATGTTCCAAAAAGCTGACATAAAAGCTGTTTTCTTTGATCGGGAGGAAAATCGGGATGGGATTGCCAGTGTGCTGTTTGACTCATACAAGGGGGGCTATGAGGCAACCAAGCATTTGATTCAAATGGGTCACAAACGGATTGCTTTTATTGAATGTGTGGATGGTGTAATTGACAGCTTTCGCCGAAAAGAAGGCTATCGTGCGGCACTGGCGGAAGACGGTCTGGCAGGCTCAGAGGATTTGATCCTTCAAGGAGCATTTGAAAGAGAATGCACTTATGATGCGATGCAGGAGTTTATTGCTAATCATGCAAAGGATATGCCGGATGCATTTTTGGCAGGGAATGATTTGAGTGCCATTGGGTGCATTGAGGCTCTGCGGTTTCATGGTTATCGAGTGCCAGAGGACGTATGCGTGATGGGGTTTGATGACATTGATATTGCCCAGTATTATCGTCCAGCCTTGACAACGGTGCGCAATCCCATTGCCAGACAAGGAATGCTTGCCATTGAAACCATGGTTAATATGGTCGAGGGAAGAGAAAATGGCGGGATAAAACGGCTGGATGGGATGCTTGTGATAAGAGAGTCCTGTGGGTTTAAAAAATAAAATTAATGCAGTCAAAAAGAGTTTTAGATTACGTGTATTGCCTTGATTTTTAGAATGATAAATGCTAAAATAACGCTGGTTGTTTATTGACACATAGAAAAGAAGAGGAGAACATAACATGAAAAAAATCGTTACATTTTCGGTAGTAATGGTATGTATGCTGGCTTTACTCGTTGGATGCGGTGGAGGTTCCCAGGATGCAGGTTCAAAGGATGCAGGTTCAAAGGACGCAACCTCTCAGGATGCAGATTCCCAGGATGCATCCTCTCAGGGTGAAAAGAAGCTGGATGGAATCTCAAAGGACGAGATTAAAATTGGAGTAATTCATATCACAGACCCTTCAGAAGGCTCTGGATATACTTACACACATGATATAGGTCTTCAGGAAATGCAGAAGAACTTAGGACTTAATGACAACCAGATTATTCGTAAAAACAATGTAAATGACTCCGATCCTACCGCAATTGAAAGTGCAATGCGTGAGTGTATCGAAGAAGGAGCTAATGTTATTTTTGCTACCAGCTGGGGTTATATGGATAGCTGTGAAGCATTGGCAGAAGAATTTCCAGATGTAATTTTCTGTCATGGAACCGGATATAAAAAGAATGATACTAACTTTTCAAACTATTTCGGACGTATTTATCAGGCAAGATATCTGGCAGGAATTGCAGCTGGTCTGAAGACAGAAAGCAATAAAATCGGTTTTGTTGCCGCTATGGGAAAAGAAAACTCTGAGGTTACAGGAGGCGTGAATGCCTTTGCAATGGGAGTTGAATCTGTTAACCCAGATGCAACCATCTATGTTAAGGTAACAAACTCATGGTTCTCTCCTACTGAAGAAACCAATGCAGCCAAGGCTCTTATAGCAGAAGGCTGTGACGTAATCGGACAACACTGTGATACACCAAACCCACAGCTGGAAGCGGAAAGATCCGGTGTTTGGGGTGTTGGTTACAACTCTGATATGAGTAAAGATGCTCCGAATGCGGTTCTTACTTCGGTTGTTTGGCACTGGGGTGTATACTATACAGATACCATTCAAAAAATCATGGATGGAACTTGGACATCTGATATTTATTATGCCGGAATCAAAGAAGGACTGGTTGATATCACTCCTCTTAACGATTCTTTAGTGGCACCGGGAACCGCTGATAAGGTTGCCGAAGCGAAAGCTAAAATGCTGGATGGCAGCTTCAATGTATTTGATGGTGTAATTGAAACCAATGAAGGCACAACGGTAGGCGAAGAAGGTAAAACGCTGAGTGATGCTGATATCACTGGTGGTATTAACTGGTATTATAAAAACGTAGTTCTTGACTAATTTCTGGTACATCCTTCACCCCATTTTTTTAGTGGCTGCGGCTCACAGGTGGGAGGCAATTTGTAAATGATGTGCTTTGAAGGGCGTTGAAAGAAATTTCAGCGCCCTTTTTATCTTAAATTGATCAGAGGAGTCTGGTAAGACAGATTCCAGCTCTGTGATTTTTAACCTATCTATGATTTTTTAACCTATAATAGGAGGTATTTTGTGTGACTAGCTATGCAATTGAATGCAAAGGAATTACCAAACGCTTTGGAAGCGTTCTGGCCAATGACAAGGTAGATCTGTCGATAAAGTACGGGGAAATACTGGCGTTGTTGGGTGAAAACGGTTCCGGCAAAACAACTCTCATGAATATGCTCTCGGGTATTTATCACCCGGACGAGGGGCATGTGTTAATTGATGGAAAACCAGTTGTAATTAACTCTCCGACGGATGCTTTTTCTCATGGCATCGGGATGGTTCATCAGCACTTTAAGCTGGTAGATGTTATGACAGCATTTGAAAACATCCTGATTGGTACGGAAAGGGAAAGGGGAATATCTCTTAAGGGCCTAAAGGATAAAGTAAGAGAACTTAGTGAAAAATATGGACTGTCAGTCAATCTTGACAAAAAGGTTTACAATATGTCAGTAAGCGAAAAACAGTCTGTTGAAATATTAAAGGTTTTATATCGGGGGGCAAGAATCCTGGTATTGGACGAGCCTACAGCGGTGCTCACCCCGCAGGAAATTGAAAAGCTGTTTCAAATTCTCCGTAAAATGAAGAGGGAGAATTGTGCTATTATTATCATTACCCATAAGCTGGGGGAGGTTATGAGTATCAGTGACCGGGTCATGATTATGCGGAAGGGACAGAGTATCGAAACGGTAGAGACTTCTGCAGTAGATGAAAAGAAACTGACGGAGTTGATGGTCGGAAGACCAATTAGTTTGGCAATTAATCGTCCTGAAGTAAAGAAGGAATCTCAAAGGGTGATTTTATCGGTTAACAACCTTTTTGTAAATAAAGCGGATGGCACAAAAGGACTGGAGGCGGTATCCTTTCAGTTGAAAACGGGAGAAATACTGGGCGTCGCGGGAGTTGCCGGAAGCGGTCAAAAGGAGCTTTGCGAAGCAATTGTCGGCGTGATTCCATCCCAAGAGGGAAGCGTGCTGTTTGAAGAGCAGGAAATCATGGGGATGGAAACTCGCAGTATCTATAAGCTTGGAATCAGCTTTGGTTATGTACCGGAGGACCGTCTGGGTATGGGACTGGTAGGCTCCATGGGGATGATTGGCAACCTGATGCTGAAAAATTATAAGGATGCACCGGGAATTATGATTGACCGTAAACCAGCGAAGGCTACAGCCGACCGTCTGGTGGAAGAGCTGGAAATCAAAACCCCCTCCATCGAAACCCCAGTTAGCAGACTTTCTGGTGGAAACATTCAAAAGGTTCTTCTGGGAAGGGAAATTGAATCCAATCCGAAGGTGCTTATGACGGCCTATCCTGTGCGGGGACTTGATATTAATGCTTCTTATACCATTTATGATTTGCTCAATGAGCAGAAGAAAAAGGGTTGCGGCGTTATGTTTGTGGGTGAGGATCTGGACGTTTTACTGGAGCTTTCTGACCGGATTCTGGTATTGTGCCAGGGCAAGGTCATGGGCATTGTAGATGCGCAGAAAACCACAAAGGAGCAGCTGGGACTTATGATGGTGGGAGAAGAGTACAAAGAGTACGAAGACTGCATGACGGGAAGGGAGACGGAAGTATGAAAAAAGAACCCTTTATCAGAATATCAAAAAAAATTGAAATGAGTCATCGTGACTCTGCCATTTTAAAGGCGGTTTCCATACTTTGTGCCATTGCGGCCGGAGGCCTGTTTATTCTGGCGTTGGGCTATAATCCCTTTGAGGTGTATAAAACCATTATCATGGGAGCTTTTCGAAGTAGTGAAGCCATTAAGTCCACGGTTAAAATTGCAATTCCGTTATTGATTACCTCGATTGGTGTTTCTTATGCATTTAAGATGAAGTTCTGGAATATTGGTGGAGAAGGACAGATCATTATGGGGGCAATTTTTGCATCCTATTTTGCGCTTTTTCATTCGGACTGGCCAAAGTTTCTTCTGATGACGGCTATGTTTGTTGCTGCATTGGTGGGAGGGGCTTTTTGGGGAGCGATTCCGGCGTATTTTAATGCCAAATTCGGTACCAATGAAACGCTGCTTACATTGATGCTTAACTATATTGCACTAAGCTGTATCACTTTTTTACGGGATGGCCCATGGGCAGACCCAGAGTCTTCTGGTTTTCCTAAAATAGCTCGGTTTGCAAAAAATGCCCAGTTGTACCAGGTGTTTCATATTCAAATCGGCTGGATTATCGGACTTGTTCTGGTCGTATTGACTTATATTTACATAAAGTATACGAAGCAAGGTTATGAGCTGACGGTGGTAGGTGAGAATCGTTATACCGCCAAATATGCAGGAATGGATGTAAACCGCATTATCATAAGGACAATGATTATCAGTGGTGCGGTATGTGGAATTGCCGGCATGACTCAGGCGGCTGGTTCGGATATGACCCTGGCTACATCGGTAGCTGGCGGAGTGGGCTTTACGGCGATTATTGTTGCCTGGCTGGCTGGACTCAATCCTTTTGGAATATTAATTACCGTAATTTTATTTAGTATTCTGCAAAAAGGCTGTAGCGTTATGCAGTCTACTTTTGGGCTTTCGGCGTATTGTGCAAGTGTTCTTCAGGGAATTATTCTTTTCTTTGTGCTGGGAGGAGAATTTTTTATTCGGTATAGACTGATTTTCCGGGAAAGGGGAGTGAAGAAATAATGGATACTTTCGTTAATTTATTTGTGGCTGCTGTTTTGGCAGGGGCGCCTTTGCTCTTTGGAACCGTCGGGGAAATTCTGAATGAAAAGGTAGGAAACTTAAACCTGGGAGTTGAGGGAATGATGGCAATGGGTGCCTTTGCAGGGTTTATGGCGGGGTATTATTCCAATAATCTTGCGATTGCAATTCTCTGTGCCTTTTTGGCGGGGGCATTAGGTTCATTGATTTATGCTTTTCTTACTGTAACGTTGATGGCAAATCAAAATGTAACGGGACTTACTCTGACTATTTTTGGCGTTGGTCTTTCCAATTTTTTCGGTGAATATATGCTGGAGCAATCGGCTAATAATTCCTTGAAGATACCGGAAAAGATCAATGCTCAGCTAAGTGGGATTCACATTCCGGTGCTGAGTGATCTGCCGATTTTGGGAAAGCTGTTATTTTCTTATAATGTATTTATATATCTGGGAATTGCTGTTGCAATTATCATGGGAATTTATTTGAATCGTACCAGTATCGGAAGAAGTGTAAGAGCGGTAGGTGAAAATCCGGCAGCGGCTGATGCGGCAGGAATAAACGTTGCCAGGACCAAATATCTGAATCTTCTTCTAGGCGGTGGAATCTGCGGAATTGGTGGTGCTTATGCGTCTTTGGTTATCTGCGGTGGTGTCTGGTTGAGCAATAGTGTAAATGGACAGGGATGGATTTCTGTTGCGTTGGTTATCTTTGCAGTTTGGAGTCCAAGTAAGGCGATACTTGGTTCTTTGGTATTTGGAGCATTTAGCGTAATTAAGTATTATATTCCACGAACCGATAGTTTTGCGATTCCCAATGCATTTTTTGACATGCTGCCGTTTTTGATTACGGCGATTGTATTGGTAGTGTCTTCAGTACGGAAGTCAAAAGAGAATTCTTTGCCGGCTGGATGTGGTGTTAACTATTTCCGGGAAGAACGATAAAAAATGTTATTATTTGAAATTATTTAAGTTTTGGGAATGCAAAATTTGGGTGACGGGAAAGGAAGAGATAAATGGCAAAAAAAGGATTTATAACAGAATTTAAAGAATTTATCAGCCGGGGAAATGTAATGGATATGGCTGTTGGTGTTATTATCGGTGGAGCTTTTCAGACGATTATCAATTCTATGGTAGAAGACGTGATTATGCCAGTGGTGAGCTTGATAACTGGCGGTATTGATTTTACTCAGTGGTCACTGACAATGGGAAGCGGGGAGAGTGCACCGGTGCTCCAATATGGAAGTCTGATTACGGCAGTGATTAATTTTCTGTTGATGGCTCTGGTTATTTTTGTGTTTATCAAGGTGATGAACAACCTTTCTCGTAAAATGGTTAGGAAGCCGGAGGAAGAGGCAAAGGTTCCGACAACAAAGAAATGTCCTTACTGCTTGTCGGAAATTCCACTGGAAGCGACTAAGTGTGCTCATTGCACTTCGGAGGTTTAGGTCCGTCCATAGCGTAACATTGTACCTGATAAAATCAATGTGATTGTTACAATTTTCCAGGCGGGAGAGGAGTTCTATTGAACTCCTCTTTTTGGCGTTTTATTGGTGGCGTGCATATCGAAAGACATATGGACAAGGAAGCTTTAATATACTTGTTAGAAAGAGGTTTTTAGGTTTCTAAGGAGTCCATTATGAATTTTCTTGTGTACATATCGGATTATATTATTCCGCTGGTTATTTTTTATATTGTAGGCTTTGGTTTGCTGCAAAAGGTAAATATTTATGATGAGTTTGTAAAAGGGGCAGCAGATGGGTTGAAGGTAGTGGTCGGGATTTTGCCGACTTTGGTTGGGCTTATGGTTGCAATTGGGATTTTGCGAGCATCGGGTGGGCTTAATCTGGTGGCGGGGGTGCTGGCGCCGATTATGAAGTTTGTTCATTTTCCAGCAGAACTGGTGCCGCTGGTGACGGTAAAGATGTTTTCTTCTTCGGCGGCTACTAGTTTGCTTTTGGATATTTATAAGGAATATGGACCGGATTCTTATTTGGGGTTGTTGTCATCGGTGTTGATGAGTTGCTCGGAGACGATTTTTTATACGATGAGTGTATATTTTATGACCGCAAAAGTGACGAAGAGCCGGTATACATTGGCAGGAGCACTGGTGGCTACATTAGCAGGAATTGTAGCTAGTGTAGTTTTGGTTGAGTTTATGTAGTGAGTTGACTCTAAAAAGAAACTTGAAAAGATATCTAGATTTGTTTATATACCTAAATGACAAATCTAGATTTCTTTTTAACTAATTCTATTGCTTATGTCATCTCTCAGTGAAAAGATTTATATGATATCATAAATATAAAAAGGAAACGAGCACGCCGCCTAGGCAATAGCCATGTGGTAAAAACCCATTTCCTTTATAATAATATAATGAGTAATAAATAATAAAGAAAGTAAAATTTTTCGGGATGCTTTATCTTATATTGATAATACATGATAAAAGTGATAAAATTTCTTTATATTACACAGTCGATATAAAAGGAACCGAGCACCCCGCCTAGGCAAGCCTAACGGTAACAAACCCAGTTCCTTTTCTATTTAAAATAACCCCTTTTTCTCTAAAATACAAGAAAAAGGTTATTAGAAAGAAAAATATTTGCACAATATAAAGAAGTAAAGGAGTTGAATTCGTTTGAAACTATATCATGGCAGTAATGTAGAGGTCGAAAAGCCTAAAATCCGTTTAAGTCTTCGAGCTTTAGACTTTGGTGCTGGCTTTTATCTTACTTCAAGTAAGGAGCAAGCAACAAGGTGGGCAAAAACAGTTGCAAGACGGCGAAGAAAAGGAAGTCCTACATTAAATATCTATAATTTTGATGAAACTGAGAAAACAAACCTTAAAGTGTTGAGATTTGAAACAGCGAATGAAGACTGGCTTGATTATGTTGTAAATAATCGTAAAGAACTAATGGTAGAAAATGGGTACGATTTAGTTATCGGTCCAGTAGCAAATGATTCGACTTTGCCAGTGATTGATGATTATATGGATGATGTATACACAAAAGAAGAGGCAGTGAAGCGTTTATTGCCGCAGAATTTAACCGACCAATATGCCTTTTTAACGAATGAAGCACTTGAATTATTAACGTTTGAGGGGAGTGAAATGCTATGACGAGAATTCCAGCGCGAACCATAGATTTTTTTGATCGACAAGTTACAGGACAAATTGTTGAAAAGTATGGACTGGATGATATGACGGCGATTCGCTCATTTATTAATTCTGAAACATATAAAATGTTGCTAGATCCATCCATTGAGATTTACAAAATGAGTCCTCGAATTGTTTTTGATATGTGGGAGAGCGAACAGGTAACTGGAGAACCACGTAATTCACAGTATTTAAGAGGTGATGAAGTTGAGTAAAGAAGCCGATTTTTTTATTTATCTAATTGAACGTTATGCGGAAGCCAAACAAACGACTGCTCGGGATGTATTAGAACAGTGGGATTCGCTTAACTTAACCGATTTTATCTTTGAGATGTATGAAATATATCATGTGGAACGTTTGGAAAATGCCTTTGATGATATTGATGAACTGATTTTAGAGAAACAAGTCAAATAATTTGTTTATCCCTATTGACAAACCATAGGAGACGATTTTTTATACTATGAGTGTGTATTTTATGACGGCGAAGGTGACCAAGAGCCGGTATACTTTGTCAGGGGCGTTGGTGGCTACCTTGGCCGGGATTGTAGCGAGTGTAGTTTTGGTTGGATTTATGTAGGGCGGAATATAAGCCAGCCTGAATATAAGAAATGAAAGCAATTGTAGTACTAAGGGACACTTCACATAAGAAGTGTCCCTTAGGGCATTTTAGAGGGTTTGTAATGACGGTTGGACAAAAGGACGTCGAGTCATTAATTTTTGCTTATTGAACAAAAGGTTTTGTATTGTTAAAAGATAAGAGTCATACGAGGGTAGACCTTCACGTGCGGTTCTGTGTGAAGTTTGGAGGGTGTATCTTTTATAGTATCTTATAGCAACAGAGCACTGATTTCGCTGAAATCAATCTCAAGTCCGGGATAGATCATTGCCCTAACGGAATCATTAAAGGTATAGACGGTGGGGATCAAATCCAATTCGAATACATAGATGGTTACTCGTTGCTTGTTTGGGTCTACAATCCAATATTCTCTTACACCGGCGTTTTGATATTTTTGAAGTTTTAAAAAGTAGTCATGCCCGGGATTCGAGGGAGATACAATTTCGAGAACAAAATCGGGTGCTCCTTGACATCGGATGCCGTTCTCGTATTTTTTGGAATCACAGATAATGGCATAATCCGGTTGAACCATAGTGTAGTCATCCATATCCAGCTGTACATCATAGGGAGCCACAAATCCTCTGCAATTTGAATTGATTTTGCGAAGGTAATCGCGAAAAAGAGCAGATAATTCACCTAGAATTATCTGGTGGTTCGCTGTAGGGGCACTCATGTAGTAGATTTTCCCGTTAATCAGCTCTGCTCTGGTGTCCTGTGGAAGTGTGTAGTAGGTCTCCAGGGTGGCAAAGTCATTCCGTTGGGTGGAGTATGCCACAGGTTCTTTTACAATAGAAACATCCGCGCCATAATCTTCTATATCATAATAGCTCAGTCCTAAAGCTTTAACCAATGCATCTAAGGTCTCTTGCCTGGGGTATCGGGTGGCACCACTGAATACTTTGTTCACTGTACCAACTGGAACGCCAGATTTTTCTGCCAACTGCTGGTTGGTCCATCCCAATTCTTTTTTCTTCTTTATTAGCTTTTCTAGATTAGATTTGAGATACATTGAATCACCTTCCTTTGGTAAAATTAAATTAATTTTACCATTTCTCGGTTATTTTGTAAAGCGCAATCTTTGTAAAGGTGCTGTATTTTTCAGATGTGTCATATCTTTAAAAAAGGCCTCAAAAAAGGTGTGTGAGCTAATGTTGTGGTAAGGCAGTAGATTATGATATACTTGAGATGTTACATTATTACATCTTATTGTCCTGACGGCTGTCAAGGTTGCGTTTAAATTACTAGTGCACCATCTTCTAAATAACTAGACCATTCGCTGGTCTGATTTCCCGAGAGCACGAATGAAAAAGCCTCAGTGTAGCCCGCTACACCTACGTTTTTTCATCCGTACTCTCGAAAAATCATCCTCACCGATTGGT
>JAVBLX010000209.1:0-11674 GCA_031553075.1 Acetivibrio sp. | reverse complement strand
CACCTGTGGGTGCCGTAAAGGTAATGCCCTGGATTCCTGTATTTCGGATATAATTCTTACCACCAATGGTTTCTGTAGTGGATTTTGCTTTATCCAGATTCCGATAAGAAAGAGAAAGTATATTAGCACTTTTAGTCGTTGCCGCTGCACCGGCATATTCATCAGCCGTGGTGTCTTCTTCATAGATTGCTCCACCCGACACATAAGAACGATTCACAAGATTGCTAAATGCCAATGGTTCATTTATCGTATATATAGTTTTACTCGCATCTAACTTTTTCAACGAGTTTTTATCAAAAAGAAGTGGTGTATCGGTCCGGTAACCGGTAAAAACATATCTTCCTGCATAATCGCTGTTGGCCAAATCATAAAACTGTTTCTTATATTCATTCAACGCTTCCGTAATACTGTTCCGGTCTTTCGTTTCCAGCGTATCTGTGGAACCATTATTAAAGTATTGATACATCTTGCTCAACAGATCGTTGGCAGATGTCATGGCGCTTTCGGTAATATCCATCCAGGACATGGCATCTGGTATGTTTTTATCCACATACTGACTAAGCTCCGTCAGCTGAGTTCGGTATTTAAGAGAACGTACTGCAACCACCGGATCATCGGAGGGCCGTTCAATCTTTTGCTGGGTGGATTGCTGATAACCCAGTTTTGATACGTTGTTTTTGTTGCGATTGATGTTATTTAACATATCCGTTGTCATCATTCGGTTCGTTACACGCATACCTGACACCTTCCTTTACTTCTGTACCGAAATTATACTCCGGTTCCATTAATAAGTTTATCATATATTTCATTCATAACTGAAATTACTTTAGAACAAAGATCATATGCATTTTTAAATTTAATCAAATCCATACCTTCCTCATCACTGTCTACTCCCGACACTGCCATTCTCTGTTTATCCACCAGTTTTAGGATTCCATCCTGGCTGTCGGCAAACCGGATGGCTGCCCGGGTATCTACACCAATTTCGCCTACCAGTGTCTGAAGATACATATCCGGTGTTCCCTGCTTGAACATACCTCTGTCACTTTTTAAAGCAATCAATTTCTTTAAAATCGTAATATCTTCTACTCCGGAGTCTTCCTTATTGTCAAGTTTACTGCCTGCTATTCTCTTTGGATCATCCGTAATCCATTCATTTATGGAAAAGTTGCCAGCAGTCATATTATAATAAGAACCTGATGCATAGGCACTGCCGCTATTTGAATCTGCAACAGAACTAAAATCTTTTCCTTCCGAAAACATAAGTTGTTGCCCACTTACCACCAAGTCGGCAGTAAAGAAATCTTTTCCCTCATTTCCAAATGCATCTTCTCCCTGCTTGTGAAGAGTATTAAATGATTGGGAAAAGGTACGAACGAAGGAATTTAGTTGATCCATAAAATAAGGAATGCCTTTGGCATCAATGGGCTCTCCAATTTTTACCTCTGCACCTTTTGCGTCCCGTGTCAGAGACCCTTTTAAGTCAAAGGTATAAGTATAGCTTTGAGTGCTTTCGTTCCATTTTGCTTCAAAGCTATTGTAGGTATAGGTCTGAGCTCCTACGGTTATGGAACCATTGGTTTCCGGAATATTAAGCTTTATCATATCATTAATATTCGCTCCGTTAACCACTATTTTTTTATCACCTACTGCGCCTGTTGTAACAGTCCCGGTAAAGTTCACTTTATTGTTTCCATCTCTGGTTTCAAACAAAGCCTGAAGCTTGCCACCCAACGTTGGACTATTGGAGTCAAAATTCTGTCCGTCTGCCCATTTTAAAACATACAAACCGTCTACGTCATTCATATTTACACTGGCAGCTTGAGGATCGGAAATTAAGGTTGTATAGTTATAAGTATCAACCAGAGTCTTGCCATCAATTCGCACTACGTACTGGTTTATATTGACTCCTTCTCCCATGGGTGTTTCGGTTACCGTTACACTAGCCAGACCGGACAGTTCATCAACCAGAAGAGCTCTGGCATCCCGAAGGTCATTGGCTTTCATACCTCTTACTTCGATGGTATTAATCTGCTTCGTTAAGGATGAAATTCGCTCAGCAATGGAATTAACTTCATCCGCTGTATTCTTAATCTCGATGTTGCATTCCCGCTGAAGCGCCTGCAATCCATCATAGGTGCTCTGAAGCATCTCCGAGAGCCCCGATGCAAATTCTGTTACCTGCGTCTGAAGGGTTCCGTCCGATGGATTTGTGGAAAGAAGGCTTAAGGCTGAATTAAACTTGTCAAAAGAAGCGGTAATTCCTTCTGTGGACTCATTTTCAATGAAAAAGCCTTCCACTGATTTCATGTAATAGGATCTGCTTTCATATCTGCCAAATACGGAACTATTCGTCCAATATTTTACGTCATAATAGATATCTCTTACCTGTTCAATACCAGAGATATCCGAACCGGTTCCTGCCATACCATAGGTACTGTTAACAGAAATCGCCTGTGAAGCGGTACGGATTGCCTGTTGTCTGGAGTAGCCCTTGGTATCCACGTTAGAGGCATTATGGGCGGTGGTATTCAACGCACCCTGATAGGTATATAATCCGGCTTTTCCTATGGACAGCCCAAAAAATGTATTTGCCATGTGCTCCCTCACTCTCCTGTTATTCTTTATTAATGTCCCAGTTTGTCTATAATCTGTCCCAACATTTCGTTAATTGCATTTATGTACCGGGACGAAGCATTATATGCATGCTGAAACTTGATTAAATTGCTCAACTCTTCGTCTGAAGAAGTTCCAAGTACTTCTTGTCTTTTATTATCTATACTCTCTACCATATCATCCTGATTTTTGGCTATACTCCGATATGTACTTCCCTTGTAGGCAATATTGGTAGTCATCGCGGAATAATAGTCGATAAAATTATTTTTTGTCAGTGTATTAGGATCAATCTTAAGATTTTCTGCATCCCATAAATCAATAAGTGCCATTGCAACCTTCTGATTAATTGCGCCAAACTCTCCTGAGTATTTATTACTGGTCAGAGGAATCAGGTTGTAATCGTTCAGGACATCTTCATTGACTTCAATCTGGCCGATAGAAAAAAGACTGTAGTTGTTGGAGGCATATTCTTTATTATAAACCAGTACGTCCAATGTCTTTGTTTCCACCGTGTTATCTTCATTGGTAATGGTGACAGTAAGTGTAGCTTTTGTATACCGTTCTACTGACTTTCGTTCAAAGAGCGCCTCGCCCTGGGTATGGTTATCATCCATACCACAACCTGCGTTCATGGCATCAAAGATGAGGACGTCATTTGTAATGTCCAGCATACTTCCATCCGCCAGTCTCAACTTGGCTGTGGACATATTCACGCTGCTATCACTCTTTCCATATTGTACCGCCAGCATATCATTGATTGAATCCTTGTTAATCACGGTATTCGGACATAATATATCATTAATCTGGGTAACGATGGAGTTAACCAGCTGGTCAAACTGGGATTGGGTTGCCATAATAATGGAAGCATCTACATATTTGTTGTACTTATTCACTGCTGCCAGATAGGCAGGATCCTCTTCTCCATTGGCATAATCTCTGGCTTTGGGAATTTCGGTATAGTTTGCTTCATAGGTTCCCCGAGATATCAAAAGCCCTTTCAGTCCGCCTACATCGGTATTGGCTGCCGAATTGTAGTTACCGTCAATTTTGAACACTTCACCACATCCGTTGCCACGCCAAAGTATCGAGAGCAAATCCGACTGTTTTGGGAGATATTCCGTTACGTTTCCACTTTTATCAATCAGGGTAAAATCATCAAATGATATACTGCCATCATTATTATAAGAAATTTTTCCGTATTTTTTTAGTTCGCTCCAGGCCGCATTGCCTTTTACTGCACTTTCCGCATCCGCCGGATCTGTGCTCGTTTTTATAATCTGGGATAAAACTTTGGAGTATTTATTGATTTCCGCCGCCTTATCCTTTTCTTCCTGAATGACGGTTCTTTGGGTTTCTATATGAAACACATCATTTTCGGAAACAAATTGTACACCTTCTATGCTCACTGTTACCACACCATAGCCGTCTTCTTTGTAAGAAATATTCGCCATGCCTGCCAGCTCATCCAAAAGTGAATTTCTGGTGTCCCGGTAGTCATTGGCCTGCTGGTTGGTACATTCATATTTTCGAATTGTTTGATTGAGTTCCTTTATCTTCTCACCAATTTCATTAATCCGGTCTACCTGTTCTTGAATCTGTTTATTCAGGTTGACCTGGTATTCTCCCATCTGTTTGCTGATGGTTTCAGCTCTTCGAATAAATTCCTCTGCTGTGGTAACCAGAACGCCTCGATTTACGATATTATCCGGTTCCTTTGCCAATTCAGAAACAGCGGTCCACAAACCGGATAAGGTCTCACGAAAGGCTTCTCCGTTTAACTCACCAAAAACACTTTCTATTTCTTCGACGGTTTCACTTTGAAACTCGTAAAAGTTCTGTCTGCCTAACTCCAGGCGGTAGCTTTTATCCAGAAACACGTCTCTTACCTGACGGATACTTGCCATGGTCGTTCCTAAACCCACCTGCTTGTATTCCGTATAAGACTGACCTATCATAGTGTATGTGAAGTCGGTAGAAAGAATCTGCTGTCTGCTGTAGCCTTTGGTGTCTACGTTGGAGATATTATGGGCTGTGGTGTTAATAGAGGTCTGGTTTACGATCAGACCAGATACACCGGTATACATACTTGTCATTAAATTTCCCATCGTATCACCCTACACCTTTCCTATTATTGCTTTGCGTCAAACATACTTCTGGAACCGGCATTTCCATAAGCCGCCCCTCCAGCTCTTCTATCATAATTATTCCCCGGCATTACCACGGAGCTTTGGATGACATTCATATTGAATTCAATCATTTCCAAAGACTGTTCAATCAGAACCTGGTTCTGATCATTTAACTCCTTAAGACGTCCCACCGTCCTGTTAATGTCATCATGAACACGACTGAGCCGCTTTTGTTCTTCCGGCTGTTTTTCCAGCATTTTAACCACGGTTTTTATATCTAATGTACTGGGATTCCGACTCATAACTGTCCCTATATTGACAATGACCTCTTGCCTTCTCCCTTCCAGCTTGTTAATCTTTTGTATCACAGATTGTTCAAGGGCTGTTATGGATTGTAAGGCTTCAAGGTCGTTATCAATAATCACTGTTCTCTTTTTCTCTTCAACCGGGACAAGTTCTTCGTACTGTTTATTTTCTTCTTCCAGGACATTGATTAATTCTTCAATCAAGCTTGCCACTTGTCATCCCTCACCTTAAAATAAACTATTGAAATAATTTTCCACTAATTTGTCTGCTACGTCTTTTCCAGTTACATTATAGTTACCGGAAGCGATTCTGGCTTTCAGTTCATTCACTTTGTCTTCTCTTACATCGGGTGCGTCTTTCACCGACTGTTTTGCTACCTGGATGTCTTTACCTGCTTGAGAAAGCTGCAGAGCATCGGAAAAGCTTGTCTTTCCAGCTTCGGATGTAGCGCTGGTCTTCTTCGCCTGACTGGTCTGGTAAATCTGGTTTATCTGGTTATAAGCATCTATTCTCATTTAATCCACCACCTTATCTTTTATATCTATATTTCATTTATCGGATGTTACAGATAAATACTTTATAGTTGCTTTGAACTTATTTTCTTTTCTCTCCTATCTTTTGCCAAAAAAGACTGTTATCTATTATACAATAGGCAACAGTCTTTTTATACTATTTAAACAATAATTTCTATACTACTTTTGTCATTCGGTGTGCCTTCAGCTCATCCAAAAGCTCCATCCGCCGCTCAAGATGGGTTGATGGTATCGCTTCCGTTAATTCAGAAGATGCTGCGATGGAATCTATCCCTGGCATAACTCTTTCCAAGCGTACTACAAATCCGGTAAGTTGTTCAATGTAGTCACAGATGGTGTCCTCTACCTCACCTACCTGATTGTTAAGAAGTCTTACTTCCATGCGTTCACATTCTTTTACCAGGCTGTCTGCGCCAATGTTCTCTAATAATTGCATTAAGGTATGAACGATAACGCGAAGTCCGTCATACTCTTTCTCTTCCATCATGTTAATCATGATGGGTACTTTGAACTTCACACTCTTCAATACCATGTACAATGCCTTACGGTAATTCTTAACGTTTCCAACGGAATACCGCATCCCTCTCTCGACATTAATCTCTGGCATGGAAGAAAGCTTGTCCTTTAATAATGCTGCTTTCACTTCTTTCCCCTCCAAAAACACATTTGCTACTAAATTACATAATTCTGCCCTCAATATCTAGAGTCATTCTATCATAATTATAAGTTCTTGTAAACAAGGAATTTGATTTTTTGAATTTTTACTATTTTCTATATTATTTCAACAAATTCAACTTCTTTAACTTCACGAAATTTGGTTTTTCGGTGTATTTCTCGTTTTCACTTCATGTTTTCGTATCATGTTTTCGTATCATTTTTTGCATTATGTTTTCGCATCGTGTTTTCGCATCGTGTTTTCACATCATGTTTTCGCATCGTGTTTTCGCATCGTGTTTTCGCATCATGTTTTCACATCATGTTTTCACATCATGTTTTCACATCATGTTTTCACATCATGTTTTCGCATCATGTTTTCACATCATGTTTCACATCATGTTTTCACATTGTGCAATCTGACATACATAACCATTCACATCCCAAAACATTGCGAAATCCGGAAATAAGCCAATTCTTGTCCTTAAGTCAGCTGGGCCTTCTGTCCCTTCGCTCCACGCTTTCGAGTACGGATTTTCTTTGCTTTTATAACCTTCCCATTTACCTCAACTTCTTCGGTATCAACAGAAATACTGGCCGCAAAAACCACCTGATCCTTGGCATCCAGGGCGATGGCTTTTACTCCCCGGCTGGTTTTCTTCAGTTCGCTTACTTCGGAAAGCTCAAAGCCCAGCGATAAGCCTTTTTCGGTTATCAGGATAACCTTCTGGTTTCCGGATAACACTTCATTTCCAGACAATTTGGTAATGTCCACAACTTCATCGCCGTCTTCTAACTTGGTGGCGGATATCATGGAACGGATGGTTTCGAACTCCACTCCGGAAACCAGCTTGATGTAGCCATGCTTTGTGGTAAATACCAGCTGGGATTCAAACAGTTCTTCAAAGGAGGAGTAAAGGATCATCTCTTCCTTATCTATTTTGCACATGGTGTGGATTAATGTCCCTTTGTCCTTCAGCTTACATTTTGGTATTTTTTCAGCCTTCACCTGATACATATTTCCCTGTGCTGTGAAGACACAAAGCTTGTCGGTATTTTTCATCTGGATGATAAAGGAATATTCCTTTAAACTATCCTCGCCTGCGCGGGTAAAGCTGGCAGCATCCAGAGATTTGGTGTAGCCAAAGCGATCGATCAGTACGTAAATGTCTTCGATTTTAAATTCTTCTACATAGCTGGCAATTTCTTTATTTTGAAGAACGGTTTTTCTTGGGTAATCGAATTCTTTCTTATATTCTTTCAGACGGGCCTTAATTACTTTATAAAGTTCTTTGGTACTGCCGAGTGTCTTCTTATATTCTTCAATGCTTTTCTTTAAGGAATCTCCTTCTTCATGAAGCTTAAGTATCTCCAAACCGATTAATCTGCTCAGCGGCATAGCCAGTATGGCATCGGCCTGGCGCTCGGTGAAATGGAATCCGGTTGCCTGAATCTTTGATTCGTAGGTCTTGAAATTGATGTCTTTGATATCGCCATTAATCAGGCAGTTTTTGGCCTGTTTGAGAGAAGAGCTTCCCCGCAATACTTCGATAATCAGGTCAATCAGATCCGTGGCGGTAATCAGTCCGTCTACGATTTCCAGACGTTGCTCCGCCTTATCCAGGAGATGTTGATATTCTTTGGTGTATAGCTCTTCCTGAAAGGTGACAAATTCCTGAATGATGCCTTTCAGATTAAAAGTAATGGGCTGTTGGTCTTTTACTGCCAACAGATTTACGCCGTAGGTATCCTCCATGGAAGTCTTTTTATATAAACCGTTCAACAAATTCTCCACATCCCGGTCTTTTTTTACTTCCACGACAATACGGATGCCTTCTTTTGAGGACTCGTCCCGAACATCGTAAATTTCTTCAAATACTTTATCTCTCATCAGGGTGGAAAGGTTTTCTACCAGCCTGGTTTTGTTGCCGGCAATGGTGTACGGGATCTCTGTGATAATAATGTTTTGGCGGCCATTTTCACCTTTTTCAATTTCTGTTTTGGCGCGTACCTTTACTTTTCCTTCTCCAGTCTCATAAATGGATAGAAGGTCTGCCTGATTGATAATACTTCCGCCAGTGGGGAAATCGGGACCCAAGATGTATTCCATTAAGCCAGCGACGTCGATATTAGGGCGGTCCATATAGGCAATGATACCGTCGATGACTTCGCCTGGGTTATGAGGCGGTATATTGGTTGCCATACCTACCGCAATTCCAGTGGTTCCATTGAACAGGAGGTTAGGAATCATGGCTGGCAGGACGGTTGGTTCTTTTTCACTCTGGTCAAAGTTTGGGACGAATTCCACCAAACCTTTTTCCAGGTGGGTAAGCATCGTCATGGCGCCCCTGGATAAACGCGCCTCAGTATAACGCATGGCCGCTGCGCTGTCTCCATCAATGGAACCAAAGTTTCCGTGGCCGTCTACTAACGGAACGGACAGGGAATAGTCCTCGGTCATATGTACCAGGGCATCGTAAATGGAACTGTCACCGTGGGGGTGGTATTTACCCATGGTATCACCCACGATACGGGCACTTTTACGGTGAGGCTTTTCCGGTGCAAGACCAAGCTCGTTCATGGCGTATAAGATTCTACGCTGAACTGGCTTAAGCCCATCCCGAACATCAGGAATGGCACGGGAGATGATAACGCTCAAGGCGTAATCACGGAAGGAGTTCCGCATTTCTTCGGAAAAATCCAATTGTATGATATTTTCTTCTATTGTTTTACTCATTTATTATACCGTTTGCAATCACAGGGTTTTCTGTATCGCATTTCCTCTTTATTATTTAAAACAAGTTCCATTCATTATGGATAATTTTAATTTAGCATAATTTCAATTTAGAACAATTTTCGCTTAAAGCAATTTTCATTTAAAGTAATTTAAATAATTTTCATTTTAAGCATTTTCATTTTAAGCATTTTCCGGTTTAAGCATTTTCCATTTTAAGCATTTTCCGTTTTTAAGCATTTTCCGTTTTAAGCATTTTCCATTTAATTCAATTTTCATTGTTTAGAACAATTCCACAAAATCCATGGTCTGTACATAAAGTAGAAACTTGATTCCAAGCTGCATCTTTTAATAAAACTTTTACACATCAAGCCGTGCATACTTTGCTTCTTCCATAATAAATTCCCGTCTTGGCGGCACATTACTGCCCATTAAAGTAGTTGTAATTTCATCTGCCTCTACGGTATCACTGATGGATACCTGGGCCAAAACACGAGTTTCCGGGTTCAGAGTGGTTTCCCACAGCTGGTCTGCATCCATCTCTCCAAGTCCTTTGTAACGTTGAACCGAAAGAATCTTGTTTCCTGATTTCTTCCTGAATTTCTCCAGTTCAAAGTCATTGAATATATATTCGCTTTTTTTCTTCTTTTTATTTTTTTCCGTGGTCTCATATTCTACCATATAAAGTGGTGGTAATCCCCGATATATCTTTCCTTCGTTGATTAGCTCCGGCATAAAGCGATAGAAGAATGTCAGCAGCAGGGTACTGATATGCGCACCATCTACGTCAGCATCGGTCAAAATAATGATTTTATCATAGCGAAGCTTATTCAGATCAAACTCGTCACCGATTCCGCAACCAAACGCTGCTATCATGGTTTTTATTTCATTGTTTACTAATATCTTTTCCAGGGTAGCCTTCTCCACGTTAAGTATCTTTCCACGCAGCGGAAGAACCGCCTGGGTCTTCCGATTACGGGCAGTTTTAACCGTACCTCCCGCAGAATCTCCCTCCACAATATATACTTCGCATTCCTCTGGCTTCTTCGAGGAGCAGGCTGCCAGTTTGCTTTTGGTATCTACATCATTTAATTGCTTCAACACCGCATTTCTGGCCTTGTCCCCTGCCCTTCTGGCATTGTAGGACTTCATGGAATTATCCAGAATCTTTTTTAGTTCTTCGACATTTTTGTCAAAATAACGCTGTACCTCCGTGGAGAACACATCCTCCACCGCACTTTTTGCATCGGTATTGCCAAGCTTTGTTTTGGTCTGTCCTTCAAACTGTGGGTCTGGATGTTTAATGGAGACAATAGCAACCAAGCCATTCCGAATGTCCTTGCCGTCAAAATTCTCATCTTTGTCTTTCAATACACCTAATTCTCTGGCATACTGATTCATAATCCTTGTAAGAGCCGTTTTAAATCCCGTTACCAGGGTGCCGCCATCCACTACATTGATGCGGTTACAGTAGGCATTTATCTGTTCGGCATAGCTGGTGGTATACTGAAAGGCAAGTTCCACTTCAATGTCGCCACTGCTGCCTTCTATATATACAACTTCACGGTGAAGAGGCTCCATGTCCCGTACTAAGTAGCTTACAAAGCTTTTGATTCCATATTCTTCACAATAAACCTTTTCCACTCCGTTAATTTCATCGACAAAACGGAGCTCCAGGTTTTTATTTAAAAAGGCAATTTCCTTTAATTTTTTTCTAATTGTTTCCGGTTTAAACTCCGTAGTTTCAAAAATAGTATCATCTGGATAGAAGGTTACCTTGGTTCCTGTATCTGATTTATTGCATTTTCCAACCACAGGAAGCAAGCCTTTTTCCAAAGGTGTCACCGGATGTCCTCCGTTTCCATATTCGTCCCGATAGATTTCTCCGTTTCTTCGGACTTCTACTATCATTTTTGAAGATAGAGCATTCACTACGGATGCACCTACTCCATGGAGACCACCGGATACTTTATAAACACCGCCACCAAATTTTCCTCCGGCATGCAGTATGGTATAGACTACACGAACAGTAGGTATTTTTTTAGTAGGATGTAAATCCACAGGAATTCCACGTCCATTATCCTTTATGGTGATTCCGCCATCCTTCTGCAGAATAATGTCAATATGATTACAGACGCCTGCCAGGTGCTCATCAATTCCATTATCCAGTATCTCCCAGATAAGATGATGCAAGCCTCTGCTTCCGGTACTTCCGATGTACATACCCGGACGCTTACGAACGGCCTCCAGCCCTTCCAGTACTACGATCTGACTTCCTGTGTATTGTTCCATGGTTTATAGCTCCTTCTCCTAATTTCTTTCCGTGTGCATTATACCATATGTGGTGTTGAAATTTCAATGAAGTTCTATCTATTGCTAATAAAAAATCGATTCACAGCTACTGCACTCACCTGAAACAACTATATTGGGAGTTAGTATTGAACTAGGTTGGGAAAACCGGACGCAACCCAGGAAAGGTTCGGCGGGAACGTGGGGGATGGGATGGAAAAAAATCCACCTTCGCAGGGCAAGAAGGTCTAGGGCAAAGCATCCAGACGGTGGCTTTTTACGGGCCGGGCTCCATGGTGCATCCGTGCACCAATCGCCCTGTCTCGGCATCCGTGCCTCGACTCCCTACGGTATCGAAGCTTTGCCCAAGACCTTCTAGCCCTGCTACGTAATGGATTTTTTTCCATCCCATCCCC
>JAVBLX010000195.1:0-3344 GCA_031553075.1 Acetivibrio sp. | reverse complement strand
CAAAGTTTCGATACCGTAGGGAGTCGAGGCACGGATGCCGAGACAGGGCGATTGGTGCACGGATGCACCATGGAGCCCGGCCCGTAACCAGCCACAGTCCAGGTGCTTTGCCCTAGACCTTCTTGCCCTGCGAAGGTGGATTTTTTTCCCTCCCATCCCCCACGTTCCCGTCGAACCTTTCCTGGGCTGCGTCCGGTTTTCAAAACCTAGTTCAATACTAACTCCCAAGAGAACCCTTATTGCTTTACAATGCAAAAACAGCTTGGAACTTTAGCTCCAAGCTGTTAGGTTATCTTGTTTATTTAAATTGGTGATTTGCAATCGATATCTTAGCTCCGCTGACACGTCCGCTAAAATATAAGTATTTACTGAAATCAATATCTTTTCCCTTGTAGGTTATTTCTTTAGCTCCTGAGAGTGCCGCTTTTGCCGCTTTAACACAGTCCTTATCATTTCCACTGTCGAATCCGGTACTGTCATAACGACTTAATGCTTTTTTTAGGGAACCATTTCTTGCTGGTCCAAACTGATATTTTTGATAGATTACATTTTTAATTGTGCTTGGGAATAATTTTGATTCTTTCCTGTTCACAACGACAATTCCAACTGCCAGTTTTCCTGCATAGGGTTCGGAACCTGCTTCACAGGAAATCAATGCGGCCAATAATCTAAGCTCTGCTTTGGTGTATTTCTTTTCATTTTCCTGTTTTTGAACCTTTACATCTGTATCTGAATCCTCTGAATCTGTATCTTCTACGATAACCTCTTCTGTTTCCTCTGTTTCTTCTTCGGCTTCCGTTATCGCTGTTTCTTCTACGATAGCATCCTCTGCTATGTTTTCTAATTCAGTTCCTGCTTCTGCTTCCGCTGCTAATGCACTAACCTGGCTCATACCTACGATAACCAAAGAAGCTAATGCACACAGTAGTAACTTTCTGAGTTTCATATAAATCTCCTTGTTTACATTTTCATTAACTCTCGTTAATATTTATGTAACAATTATAGCATACTAGTTAAAAAAAGCAAGTGTTTTTTGTAATATTTATAATTCCAAGAGATCTTTTCATTCCTAAAACATGCCAAAAACGTTGAAAAATGGCACTTTTCTGACACCCTAAAATTTGTTAATTTTTTTTAATTTTTCAAAGAATTTTATTGTAATTGTGAACCAGAATGAATCTGTCATATCCTTAATAAGGAATAAGATGAAAATAAAAGAACCCGAATGAATCACTCACTCAGGTTCTTTTTGATTTTTGATTAAATCAATTCAAATTCAGCTGTTATATTAATTTTATTCAAAGCCAGCCCATTTAACCGTATTATCTGTGTGCATTTATTTCTCTTTGGTTCCAGCCACATCATCTACTGTCTTTACAACCTTGAAATTTCTAACAGCTTCTTGTCCGTTTTGCATGACCAACTCTGGAACAGCTTGAGTCCTGGCTCCATTATCACCATTGCTTTCAAACTTAAAGGTTTGGATAGAAGCTTCCAGTTGCTTTGCATTTTCATCCAGTATATCAGCCGCATGATTAAGTGCTTCCACGGATTTCAGCTGTTTCTCAGCAGTTATGCTTAATTCGCTTGCAGCTGCGGCAGTCTCTTCGGAGGTGGCTGAAATGCTCTGGATTGCTTCCAGGGTACTGTCTTTTGTACTTTCAATGTAACTTACTCCGCTGGAAATTACGTGTAAGTTCTTAGATAAGCTCTGTACGCTATTATGAATCTTATCAAATACTACCACGGTATCGTTTAATGCTTCTTCTTGAGAGTATACGGAAGATTCTGCCTTCTTTGCATTCTCCACCGTTCTCTTGGTTTGGTTCTGAATCTCAAAAATGATGCTTCCAATTTCTCCTGCTGCGGTAGATGACTGCTCAGCCAGTTTACGAATTTCATCGGCTACAACGGCAAATCCTCTGCCGGCTGCTCCTGCTCTGGCAGCTTCGATGGAAGCGTTCAGGGACAGAAGGTTGGTTTGAGAAGCAATGTCATTAATGGTATTAATAATGTTATTAATTGAATGGGATTTTTCTTCCAATTCCTCAATGTCTTTAATTACAACTCCGGTAATCTGAGTCGTCTCTTTTGCAGCATTTCCCAGTTTGTTTACGATGTCCATACCATGTTTTACCGTGTCTCTGGTTTCTACGGCAACGTGATCGATTTCTTCCGCATTTTTGGAAACTTCACCAATCTGGGTAGCTAAATCGCTCATCTTGTGGAGGCATTGTTCGGCATCTTCGGCCTGTTGTGTTACACCCATTTCAATGTCATCTACAGCACGGGAAATGCTTCGGGTTGCTTCCAATAAGGTTCCACTGGCATCAAATACTTCCGTCGCAGAAGCGGAAACATTTACACTAACTCCTACAATCTTAAAGATTAACTGTTTTACACTGCCAATCATATCATTGATGCTATTACCCAGTATACGGAATTCGTCTTTTCTTCTTACTTTTGCCAACTTGGTCAGGTCACCTTTTGCAGTACTTGCAAGTACCTGATTGATTTTATGGATGGTGCTTCCAATTCCGGCTGCAAGGAAAAGTCCGCAGCCAATTGCTATAGTAGCTGCAATTACAACGATGAGAATTGTCAAGGATTTTACTTCTTCCGCCTGTTTAATAATAGCAGCCTTTGGCACTAAGGCATATACAAATGCATCACCTGTCTGAAGTTCAGAATGTAAGAATAAATATTCCTGATCGTTATAATCTACATATTCAAATCCGCTCTCACTGCCTGGCTGTGTAACAAAGCCCTGGGCTGCAAAGGAAAATCCTTCTTCCATTTCTGCTGAGTAGATTTCTCTTCCATCTTTTGTTACAAATGCTGCAACACTACCTTCCGGCAAATTGCTTTCTTTTAAGGAATCTTCTACGAATGCATAAGTAACGTCAATGACTACATACCCTACATGTACCCGGTTTTGACTGTTTAATTTTCTGAAACAGGAAATACTGTAGTCTTTGGTTGTCTTTCCTGAGTTTTGATCTAAAGTAGGGTGATATCCCAACCAGGTAAAAGAGTCGGTATCGTCAGCAGAAAAATATACATTTTCCGGACCTGCAGTAAACTGCTGATACGCATCATTAGTCAGTTTTTTAGTGGCACAAATGGGGCTTGTCTTCTCGTTTTGTGCCATTATGTACGCTTCACCCATGTATTTCTCGGTAAGCAAGTTAGAGAATACCATGGATTCCAGCTCTTTTCTTCTGGCAATCTGCTCAATCAGGTCCTCCTCCCAGTACCCGCCAAAATATTTCATCATTACATCATTGCTACTCAAATTGGTCGATTTTGATTCTACCATCTGAAATCCCAATGACAGATATTTC
>JAVBLX010000160.1:0-3495 GCA_031553075.1 Acetivibrio sp. | reverse complement strand
GAAAGAATTGTGTTCGGATTTACATTCTAAAGACAGAAAAAGGACAACAAAAAGAGACTACAGAGAAAGTTTTTTCCTCCCCCCGGAGCCCCCCGGTTCGCCCATTTTACCATAGAACATTTTTCTTGTAAAGCCCATGGTTCACCATGAACCATCGGGTGAATGTCCGTTCGCTAAAATAGCCTTGTTTTTGATCCAAATTTATACTTCTATCACTCATTTTCTTTGATGCCATTTAAAATTCTTTGTGCAGTTTTACCTGTGGTTTTCGAGGTGATTTTCTTCGTACAAGTTTATCACCCTTTCCTGAAAATCCTAATCCAATCCATAAGATTGTCTTGCCCTTGTGAGAGCGTGTGTTGCCTCGTGTGCGCTTTTTATCCCCTTCCTGCACAAATATAGCCTGGCATACTTTTTTAGCAAATTTGAGCCTTTGTGAAAAGGTGTCTTTTTTCTTTTCTTGACCTAAAAACTGCAAAAATAACTAGGGTCGAAAATGTGCAGGTTAAAGGATTTATGCCAAAAGGACTGGCATAAATCGTAAAACCCCGACCGGCAAAGCCGTTGGGGAAATTTCAAAATGGCATAACTTTGAATACTCCATGATGAAAAGTTATGCCATTTGTTTTCTTTGTGTATTCTGCTACATCTTTGCCGTTCATTTTTAGTGGTATCTATGATAGATAATAAATGAATTTTACGGTATCATCCGTTGTTAGAAAGGAGGCGATGCCAATGACAGACCTAGATTATATTCAACTTATTCACGATTACTTTGAACTTTATGCTACACCAAATGTTCATGAAATTTTAATAGCAGATAAAGATTATCTGGAAGTTCTGAATACAGAAAAGAAACTTTATGAACAGTTTCAGAATTCATATCTGACTCCAGAACAACGTGATATTGTTGAGCAATTAATAGAATCCATTTGTAACAAAAATTCCATTTATTCCACAACAATTTTTCGCCTGGGAATGCAAAGCTGTTTTTCTTTAATTCGACAACTGGGACATCACCAGAAACTTCCTTGAAACGATTAGGAAGGTAACATTCTGAGCAAATCTGAATTACTGGATATGTTTATTTTTGAACGTATTACATACAACTGAAAAGAAAGGAATTAGATATCTATGAAGAAAAAACTGATATATATTTTTGAAGCCTTCAGAAATACCCCATACTATAATCAAACATCACCAGAATTTTCCATGAAATGGTTAGAGGGCAAATTAGACTCTTCGGAGCTTGAAGAGCTAGAGCAGCAAATCTATGTAATTTTACTGAAGAATGAAGAATCCTTATTTATCAACACTTTGAAATTTATTTGGCATACAATCAATGAGCTTTCTACCTTAGATTCTTAAACAATAAATATAAAAATGACTCCTTCCTTATAAGAGTAAAAAACAACAAACAGCCCTTATGAATAAAAGAGCTGTTTGTTGTGACTTCAATATGCTATTGGTTTAATGCTGTTCTGACGCTTCTTATCCAATCTGAACTATCGACAGATGTTGCATTCAATTTATCAATCAACCAATTTAAGTCAAATCCAAATTCTTCTTGGTGGAACTTAATAAATTCTCGTACAGCACAAAGCACCTCGTCAGATGTTAATAATTCTTCTCCTGTAATCTTTTCAACTGCTTTTTTCCAGTCTTCCCATGCTGCCGGATCCGCAGACATTGATCCAATAAATAAGTCTGGATTAAATCCGCCCAGCAAAGACCCAAGACAATCATCCTTTGTTTCTTCATAAATTCCATCTAGTTGCTCAAACATTGCTAAATAAGATTGTTTAATATCTAATTTCATAGTTCTCTCCTTATGGTGCTATATTTGCTTTTAGTCCAGTTATAGGATCAAATACTTTTGGAACTTGATTTAATCCTCCTTCAGTGATAATGCCATTCCTTACCTCGGCCCAAGTCTGAGTACCGTTGGGGAGAGTTTCTGCATACCAGCTGTTCCCATACTTATCCACACCCAAAAAGTTTTTGCTATTACTGGCGGCTTTTTCTATGGCGGCACGATTTGCTGGAGTATCTTGTAAGAAGTGTCCATCTGCCTTTCTAAACATATGCTTCATCTGCGCTTCATTTGTAGTCATCTTATTTCCTGTCTTAGTGCCACCCTTGACATACACTCTTCATCCTTATAATAATCCAAGCCGATGCCCTTCTCTGAAAAATGAAAACACTTCTCAAAGCAGGTGGTTTCATCTGCTTAAAATTATATCAAAGATACTGTTTTTTTCCTACTTATTTTTGCCTAAATATTCCCTAAATCCTTGTGTTCTTCTTTTGTTCCTGGCATATGATACTCGGTGCCATTTTTCAACATTCCATAGATGATGTTAATCAATCGTCTGGAAATACAGATCAATATCTGCCTTCCATTCTTTCCTTCCAGACTGCGTCTCTCATAATAAGCACAAAATTCTAGATTTCTTGGGATTCCATTGCTAGATAGCTGCACCATCTGAACTGCTAAAAAGTAGATGATTGCCTGTAATCTTCGGTTTCCCTGCTTAGTGGCTACGTCTTTTCCTTTTCCAGATGAAGATAACGTGAGCGGTGCGATACCTGCAAACTGTGCCAGTTTACTTGCATTTTTAAATCGGTTGATATCACCAATCTCCGCCAGTATCTTTACTGCAGTAATGATATTTACCCCATGAATTGTGGCAAGGGTACAGCCAATCATCTGATACATCTTTTCCAATTCCTGCTCCAATTCCTCCAACTGTTGATTACTGTGCTGCAACTCACTGACAATACTTCGTGTCACCATATCCCTTGCATCCTGATAATCATTTCCCTTTACTTTATCACTACGAATAGCAGTAAGGATTTTTTCGCAGGTCTTGGTGGAACATCGGTTATGGCTAATCGGTACCAGTTCCTCTCGCAATTCTTCTACACTTTTTCCCTTAAGATATTTCCAGGAGGGGTATTTCTCCCAGAAATAAAGTGCAGTTGGTCTGCTGATATCGTTAAAAAATATCTTATAGCTTGGATAGGCTATGCACAACTGCTCATGCAACTGATTGACCAAACGCGTTCTCTGGTTCATGATATTATCACGTCTATGTACCAGTTGACCAAGTGACCAGTATGCATCATTCGGGCAAGCATCTGGCAAAGTGTCCAACATGTTTACCGTTGCAAGTGCTATCGCAGCGGCATCATCACTGTCACTTTTTCGATACGTGGCACCTCTGTGCTTTGCCTGTCTGTTGGAGATAGATGTGTTTACATCTTTTACGATGTAATTCTTTCCAATAAGCCAGACTGCAAGTGCTCTCCCATACCCGTAGGCATTTTCAAGACCATATACAACTTCTTTTCCGGCACAATGCTTCTTTACCTTTTTAACTAGTTTAGGAAACTCTGTTGGTTTATTGGCGAAGGTAATCTCGCCCAATTTTTGATTGAAACAGTCAATAATGACTGCGGTGTGGGTCTCCTTATGCAAGTCAATACCCACAT
>JAVBLX010000128.1:0-16120 GCA_031553075.1 Acetivibrio sp. | reverse complement strand
AGAAGCTTTGTCTTTCTCAATAATAAATTTACCTGCCTCAATAAAATATTCATCCCGTTCATCCGGATTCTTTTGACCGGAATCACTGGTTGTTGAGGCTGTAATTTTACTGGTAATCTCCTCATTATATTCCGCCTGACCATACTGATTCTTGAGGAACTCCACGACTGCACTTACTTCTTTATCCGAAACATAAGCTCCCTGTACCCGCACTGGCTTTGGATATCCAGATGGGAAGAACAGCATATCACCATTACCTAACAGCTTTTCTGCACCACCACCATCTAAAATAGTTCTGGAGTCAATGGCTGAGGATACTGCAAAAGCAATACGTGATGGCACGTTGGCCTTGATCAGACCGGTAATAACGTTTACGGATGGTCTCTGGGTAGCGATAATCAAGTGAATACCAGCCGCTCGCGCAAGCTGAGCCAAACGACAAATAGCATCTTCTACTTCTCCTGGTGCCACCATCATAAGGTCTGCAAGCTCATCTACGATAATGACAATCTGAGGCATTTTCTGGAAGTTCTCATCGTTATCCTCTTCTACCACCTTAACCTTGGCATTGTAGCCTTTGATATCACGTACTCCCAAATCACTAAACTTCTTATAACGCTCCATCATTTCCACGACTGCCCAGTTAAGAGCACCAGAAGCCTTTTTGGGATCAGTTACAACCGGAATCAGTAAATGCGGAATACCGTTATAAACACTTAATTCCACCACCTTAGGGTCAACCATAATCAGCTTTACATCATCTGGGTTGGCTTTATATAAAATACTCATAATCAACGTGTTAATACATACTGATTTACCCGAGCCAGTCGCACCTGCAATCAAAAGGTGAGGCATCTTACCAATATCTGTAACAATGGTATTTCCGCCGATATCCTTTCCTACTGCAAATGCAATGCTGGACGCATGCTCTTTAAATTCTTTGCTTTCCATAAGGCTTCTTAAAACCACCATGGAGCTTTCACTATTAGGAACCTCAATTCCTACTGCCGATTTTCCAGGGATAGGTGCTTCAATACGAATGTCTGCCGCCGCCAGGCTCAGCTTAATATCATCGGAAAGGCTGGTAATCTTACTTACCTTTACCCCCAAAGCCGGCTGAAGCTCATAGCGGGTAACCCTTGGACCACAGCTTACGTTTTTCATTTCCACTCTTACGCCAAAGCTTTCCAGCGTACTTTTAAGCTTTGCTGCCGTATCCCGCAGTTCACTGTCCGGAGTACCCTTTTCTTTTCCTTTGGGAATCGTTAATAAATCCAGAGGCGGAAATACGTAGTTCTTCTTCTGATGCTGCAATGCTTGACCAATCTCTTCGCTAACGGAAGTCATTTCATCCTGAGAAACGGTTTCTTTTTTCTTTTTTTCCGTAGCTGTATGCAACGGTTCTGCCGATGCCTTTATAGGCACTACCACTTCTGATTCTCTATTATCAACTTCTTCCGATTCCCCAATTGCTTCTGCAATCGATTTCACAATTGGTTCTGCAACTGGTTCCACATCTGATTCAATCGCTTTGACTTCAATGGATTGTGGCATCGCAGGCATAGGTATTACATTGGAAGGCTCTGATTGACTCTGGTTCTTCCCTCTGGAAAATTTTTTATTAAGCTCCTCTTCATAGATCGGAACCTCTTTCTCCTTAGGCGGATTCTTTTTTTCATAACCACGGAAAATAGAGAGATTCTCTAAATCAGAATCCCCAACATCCTCTACCTTTCCCGTATTTTCCAACGGCACCACTTCTTCCATGAAAGCTTTTCTTTTTCTTCTGGGCTTCTCTTCTTCCATTTCCTGCATGCCCATTTTATCTTCCTTGGAAAAGGTAAATACTTTGGCTTTCTTTTTACCTTCCTGCTGATAAAGCTCTTCTACAACCGGTCGGCTTTCTTCCCTTCGCTTTGCTCGCTGCAGCCGCTGCTTCTTTAATCCAGCGAATAAAAATTTCTCCGTAATCAACATAACCAAAATAGCAATCAAACCAACATAAATAACATATGTACCAAACTCGCCAAATAAATAGCACATTCCCTTACTGAGAATTCCACCGATAAATCCGCCACCACTCTTATCCTTGGCCGAGTTTGCAAACAGCTCTCCAATCTTAGCATCCCCTGATCCATAACGTATCAGCTGCAATATCCCCGCCAAAATCACGTAAAGCCCACCGGTACTGATAAGCTTTATCCTGGCTGACATAACACCCCGATTGGAGATGCCAAATGCCATTCCAAAAAAGAGCAAAAAGGGAAACAAATACGCCGTCAGACCAAACAAACCGAACAACACAAAATTCACCACATTGCCAAATACACCACATATGTTGAAATAACTTAATATCATTAAAATAGAAACGACAAGAGTTACTACAAGAATAATCTCATCTTGATATGGACTTACCTGCTGTTTCTTTGGAGTTTTCTTTCTTTTACTATTTGCCATTTTATTATACGTCTCTTTCTATTATTATACTTTTAAACTGTAATTCAATCCCCAGCTCAGTTTAAAACAAGTAAAGTATATGGGTTTGCAAGGCACTCTGAAAAAAGTTTCAGCGTGCAAAAGGTTTCACCATGTAATAAGTTCCAACGTGTAAAATTTTCACGTGTAAAAAGTTTCACTGTGTAAAAATTTTTCACCGTGTGAGACTTAGAAATTCTCAGGTAGTGTCTTTTGCACCTTAGAATTTCTTTTCACACACTCTCCTTAGAAATTATACCGTTAATCCCTTTTTATTGCAAGTTTGAATCAATCAATTCGTATAATTTTCCCATTGCCTCTTTAATTCCGCCAACCTCATCAATAATTTCCTCTTCTACCGTCTGATCTCCAACCAAAATGGTTCCAAGGTCCTTGGTCAACATTCCCGTATTGAGCATCAGCTCTTCCAGACGCCCTTTGCCTGCCTTGCAGTGATGTTCAATAAATCCAATAATCCGGTCCTGCATCTGTTTAAAATAGTCATAGGTTTGAGGAGCACCAATTACGGTTCCGCTCATGCGGACGGGATGAATCACCATAGTTCCAGTCGGTACAATAAACGAATAATCTGTGGATACGGCAACTGGAACACCAATGGAATGACTTCCCCCCAGCACCAGGGAAACCGTCGGTTTGCTCAAAGAAGCAATCATCTCAGCAATCGCCAGTCCCGCCTCCACATCGCCCCCCACCGTATTAATCAGTACCAGAACTCCATCAATGGTCTCATCATATTCAATTGCTGCCAGCTGTGGCAATATATGCTCATACTTGGTGGTCTTTGTTTTTTCGGATAGGCATTCATGCCCTTCGATTTCTCCAATGACAGAAAGAAGGTGTATTTTTTTCCCCTTATCATTATCTTCCAAAACTAACTGCCCTACCTCTTTTATTTTCTCATCATTCTGCTTATCCTTTTCAATCTTGTCCTTTTCGTTCTTGTCCTTTTCCTTTTTTTCCGTCTTAGCTCCTAACTGCTGATTATTACCATTACACAAGTACATTTCTCCCGCTTCTAATTCGGTCTGTGTGTCCATGTTCACATTTTTTTTTACTTCCATTCCCATCACATCCTTTTCTTAATAGTTCGCATCGGATCTCTCCCATACACGAAAATAGGGTTGCTACATAAAATCGGTAGCACCCTATTAGGATATGTAATTCTATTTTTTTTATACAGAGATTTATGATTCGCTGTTGTTGTTTATCAAAAACAACTAATTTGTTATTTAAGGCTGGCTATTCTGGTTTTCCGAATAAACAACTTCATTGGAGCTCCGGAAAATGGTACTCTTTGATCCCATCTGATTTACCACCAGCACATCATCTGGCTGTACATCGTCGCTATTAATAATTACCTGATGGCTGGAATCATATTTGGTATTGACCTTTTCTCCATTTACAAAGACCTTGCTCCACGGAGTGAAGTTTTCCCCTTGGATATAGACCTTCTCACCTATTCCTTCCATCGCTCTGGTAAGTACCACCTCTACTACCCCCATTTCCAACTCAGAGGCTGGGTATAAATCTGCTTCCCCATAAAAATATTTATCGCCATATAAAATATCATATTGAAGCTGTTCCATATTTTCAGTATAGGCTTCGCTGTCGGATTGATTCTGATGATAACGGAACATCGTTCCTTCATGAATCCCCAAACGTTTGGTCATTTCAGCCAGTAACTGGAAGGAGTAGATTTCTGCGTCTTCCTTCGGTAAGCCAAAATTATTCCAGGTTGCATATCGGGTCTTAAAGATATTGCCGCTCTTCATATCTTTGGTTTCCAGTCCCATGGTTGGTAGGTGGTCGCCAAAGAGAATCACCAGCGTATCCTCATCTCTTTGATTTAATTGTTCTACAAGATTACCAATAAATGCATCGGTCTCGTGAATCTGGTTTACATAGTATTCCCATGCATAGTTTTCTTCCTGAGTTTGAGCACCTGTCACCTTTATGAGAGGATTATTAATCACCTTTTCTCTGGGGTAGTCTCCATGAGACTGTACGGTAATCGTGTAAATAAAATCTTTCTGGTCCGGAGTGGCATCCAGAGCCTTCTCAACTTCTCCCAAAAGGATATCATCCTTCGCCCAGGTATGTAATGGATTATAATCTCGAATATTCATTAATTCTTCACTGGTAAAGGAATCAAAGCCCATTTGGGAAAATACGTGAGCACGGCTGTAAAAATTACCGCCATTATTATGTATGACATGGGTTCCATACCCAAGACCGTTTAAATTCCCGGCAATGCTTTCACAGGTATTGTCCTTTAACACCGTTTTGTATGGATACTCGCCCGTACCAAAAAAGCGAAGATTCATTCCCGTTAATATTTCAAATTCTGTATTGGCCGTTCCAGCTCCAATAACCGGTACCTCCAGATATCCGGAAGAATAGTTCTCACTTAACTTACGGAAATTTGGAATAGGGTCCTCGGAACATTCCAAAAAGTTTATTTCCCCCGGATCAACAAAGGACTCCAGTAAAACCAAAATAATATTGGGCATATGTTCACTGGTTGCTGTAGTCGCACTACCCTTTTCCTGATTCTTAATTTCTTCTATGGTTTCCTGAGAATATCCTTCGGGTTCACTCATTCCTCTGTCAACTACACTTGTAGAGAAACCATACACAAAACCATATTTTTCATACCCTTGTGCAATATTAGAAAAATAATTCGTCAGCAAATGACTGTTCACGGCTGCATTGGTCGCAATTGGAAGCCAGATAAAAGTGGAAGAAACCATACAAAAGCTTAGAAGGAAACGTCGGTTTCCCTGAAATCTCGGTCCCTTTTTCCATAGATAAATACTCAGCACCGTAAATGCCGAAAGTCCAATGATAGCCAGCACAATCTGAGTTGGAGTATAGTAATTGCTCTTCATGGTAAATAAATCCTGAATCATTTTCAAATCCGTATATCCAAACGGCGTCACCCGTTTGGCCAATACACATCCGTTTATCGTTCCCAAAAAAAGCCAAATACCGCTAATCAGTACACGAACCAGCGCCCGCCTGTTACACAGGTATACCACCAGCATAGTCGCAAAAATAATCAACGAATTGTATAAAAAAACCCATGAACGGTCCCAAAAAAAGTCGTATGCCTTCCCAACAGAATGTCTGGATGCCGCTTCAATATAAAAACAAAGCCCTAAAGACAGTATCCACTGAAAAAACAGGGAATACTTGTTTAATATCACTACTACGATCTCTTTTGTCTCCTGATTTAACCATTTCTTCTTACTTTCCTGTACTCTCATACTTGACTCCCATCTGCCATTAACGACACGCACATGTAAACAACTCCATTTTGCGCTTTACTGCCCAATTCTCCTCATTTGCTATTTTAGAAATTCTTTTGAAACTTTATTCCTTTTTTGGAAAAAAGTCAAGAGATAAATCGCAAGTTTAAGAATATCTTAAACTTCGTAATATTTTCACGAAAATAATATACAAAAAAAATTTTTACTAAATGAAAAAACAGTTGAAATTGACCAATGTCAATTCCAACTGTCAGAAATTTTTTTATGCCTGTGCTTCTGGAAGATCTTTTATGGAGAAGCTGATTCTTCCCATTTTGTCTTTTCCAAGGCAGATAACCTTTACTTTATCTCCTAAAGTAAGGACATCCTCCACCTGCTTAATACGTTCTTTGGAAATTTTGGAAATATGAACCATTCCTTCTTTTCCAGGCGCAAATTCAATAAAAGCACCAAATTCTTTAATACTAACAACTTTTCCTTCAAAAATCTGTCCTTCTTCAAAGTCTGATACGATAACTTCGATCAAATGAATGGCTTCATCCATCTTCTCTTTCACGGTACCACAAACAGATACGGCACCGTCATCAGTAATGTCAATCTTAACACCAGTCTGTTCAATGATGGCATTAATGGTTTTTCCTCTTTGTCCAACCACATCGCCAATCTTTGCTGGATCAATCTGAATCTGAACAATCTTAGGTGCATATTTTCCAACTTCTTTTCTGGCTTCACTGATTGCCGGGTTCATAATATCATTTAAGATATAGGTTCTGGCTTCTTTGGTGGTCTTGATTGCTTCTTCAATAATCGGTCTGGTAAGTCCATGAATCTTAATATCCATCTGGATTGCGGTGATACCGTCATGGGTTCCAGCTACCTTAAAGTCCATATCACCAAAGAAATCTTCCAAGCCCTGAATATCAGTTAATACAATATAATCATCATCCGTATCACCCGTTACGAGTCCGGCGGAAATTCCGGCAACGGCCTTGCTGATTGGTACACCAGCTGCCATCAAGGACAGAGAGGACGCACAAACACTGGCCTGTGAAGTAGAGCCATTTGACTCAAAGGTCTCTGAAACGGTACGAATCGCATATGGGAAATCCTGCTCACTTGGAAGTACTGGAAGCAATGCACGCTCTGCCAGGGCACCATGTCCAATCTCACGACGTCCAGGTCCTCTGGAAGGTTTGGTTTCACCTACGGAATAAGATGGAAAATTATAGTGGTGCATATAACGTTTTGAGGTTTCAGCCTCATCCAGACCATCAATTCTCTGAGCCTCAGAAAGAGGTGCCAGGGTGGTAATAGTACAAATCTGGGTTTGTCCTCTGGTAAACATGGCAGAACCGTGTACTCTTGGAATCAAATCTATCTCAGCTGCCAAATGACGAATCTCGGTAATCTTTCTTCCATCCGGACGCTTATGATCTTTTAAAATCATCTTCCGAACGGTTTTCTTCTGATATTTATAAAGCGCTTCTCCTAATAAGGAAAGCCATTCTTCATTATCAGCAAACGCTTCTTCCAGTTTTCCACGAATGACACGGATATTTTCTTCCCGAACCTGTTTTTCATCTGTAAATACGGCAACTTCCATCTCTTCTGGGGTTACCACTTTTTTCATTGCTTCAAATAATTCTTCTGGAATCGCACAACTGGTATATGAGTGCTTTTCTTTTCCACATTCTGCAACGATTTTATCAATAAATGCAATCACTTCCTGATTCACTTCATGTGCTTTAAAAATGGCTTCCAGCATCTTATCTTCTGGCACTTCATTGGCACCGGCTTCAATCATGATTACCTTATCTCTGGTAGAAGCAACCGTTAACTGTAAATCAGATTTTGCTTTTTGCTCTGCGTTTGGATTGATAACAAATGCGCCATCAATAAGACCTACCTGAGTGGTAGAGGTTGGTCCGTCAAATGGAATATCCGAAATAGCCGTTGCAATGGCAGAACCTAACATTGCCGTAAGCTCTGGGCTGCAATCCTGATCTACAGACATAACCAGATTACTGAGAGTAACGTCATTTCTATAGTCACTTGGAAATAATGGTCTCATTGGACGGTCGATTACACGGGAAGTAAGCACTGAGTTTTCCGATGCTTTTCCCTCTCTTTTATTGAATCCACCAGGAATCTTTCCTACTGCATACATTTTTTCTTCGTATTCAACACTAAGTGGGAAAAAGTCAATCCCTTCCCGTGGTTTTTCTGAGGCTGTCGCCGTGGATAATACGGTGGTATCACCATAGTGCATAAATGCCGCACCATTTGCCTGTGCACCTACTCTGCCGATATCTACGGTAAGGGTTCTGCCTGCTAATTCCATACTATAACTCTTGTACATATTATAATTCTCCTTATGATGATTTGATTGAATGGAAATAGCCGCATACCCACGGCCGCCGAAACAACTGAACAAATCACTTGCATTCTTCTGTGCTTTCTTTCATAAATTTCTTGAAAGCAAAATTTTATAAAAATTCACAAAAATACAATTTCTTGGTCAAATGATTTCTTCAGAAGTCTCGGGACATACTTCCACTGCACTAACTTCTACATTATAGCACTACCTGATATATTTTTCCAGCATTTTTAAATTTTATTAGTACTTTTTTAGAACTTATTTGGAAAAGGTGTTTACAAGGTTCGAAATTTATGATACGATAACCAGGTTAACAAAAACATCCATTACTCAGATTTCTGGAATTACTCCAACCGATTTCTTAGTAATTGGAGATTGTATTCAATTTAAGGAGGAAGTCACATGATTTCAAAAGAAAGAAAAGAACAGATTATTGCTGAATATGGTAGAACTGCTACTGATACTGGTTCACCTGAGGTTCAGGTAGCGCTTTTAACTGCTAGAATTCAGGAGTTAACAGAGCATTTAAAAGAAAACAAGAAGGATCATCATTCAAGAAGAGGTCTTCTTAAGATGGTTGGTCAGAGAAGAGGATTATTGGATTATTTGAAGAAAACGGATGTTAATGCATATCGTGCATTGATTGAGAGATTAGGTCTTAGAAAATAATTTTGCTTCGGAGGAAGCGCTCATATTGGGCGCTTCTTTTTTTGACTTGTAACCTAAACAAGCAACTGGTATAATCCTAACAGGAGGAATTCATTATGTTGACCATACCAATTGATTCAAATCTATTGACACCTATGTATCAACAGATTTATGAATATATAAAGAGTGAGATTCAAAGTGGAGCCTTATCACAGGGGGAAAAGCTGCCTTCTACAAGGTTGTTGGCGGGACATCTTTCGGTTAGCCGTAATACTGTGGATATGGCTTATGAACAGTTGCTTTCAGAAGGTTATTTGGAAGTATTTCCCAAAAGAGGGTATTTTGTTAGTCAAGTGGCGCTTTTGAATCGAATAGAAAATACGAAGATTGTACCTGATCATAAGATGGTTTCAGCTATTCTACAACCGGATTATCTATATGATTTTTCACCTTTTGCTGTAGATTTGGCCCATTTCCCCTATCATACCTGGCGACAGCTTTCTAAGAATTGCCTTCAGGATAATACAGAGCTTTTTCTTTTGGGGAATAATCAAGGCGATTTGCCCCTTCGCCATGCTATTTCACATTATCTCCACCAGTCACGAAGTGTTAACTGTACAGAGGATCAGATTGTGGTAGGGGCTGGAGTGGATTATCTGCTTCTGCTGCTGTGTGATTTACTAGGTAAAGAAAAACGAGTAATCGCTATGGAAAATCCGGCCTATCAACGTGCTTACAGGCTTTTCCGTGAGAAGGGTCATGAGGTGGTTCCAATTCCTCTTGATTCATCCGGAATGTCCGTAGATGAGCTTAAGAGAAGCAACTGCAATGTTGCCTATGTAACACCTTCTCATCAATACCCTTTAGGTATTATTATGCCCATCCGGCGTAGAATTGAGCTTCTTAATTGGGCAAATGAAGCTTCTGACCGATATTTGATTGAAGATGACCATGATAGTGAATTCCGCTATAAAGGAAAGCCGATTCCTTCCCTCCAAGGCACTGCTTTAAGTGAAAATGTAATCTATATTGGTACATTTTCCAAAGCCATTGCTCCTGCAATACGTGTGGGATATATGGTCTTGCCCCCCAAATTACTTCAAATATATCGGGAACACTATTCTTTTTACGCTTCAACCGTTTCCCGGATTGATCAGGCAATCCTAACAGAATTTCTCTCCAAAGGATATTTTGAACGGCATTTAAACCGCATGCGTAAGGTATACAAAAGTAAACACGATTGTCTGTTATCACACCTGCGAACACTCCCTCTCCCCCTTTCCATCTCCGGAGAAAACGCAGGCATGCACCTGGTTGTAACCATAAAAAATGGCGAGTCCCAGGACTCACTCATAAGAAAAGCCCAGGCTCACCGTATTAAACTATATGGACTAAAAGAACACTTCCTTAACATACCTCCTGATTACGAAGCAACCTTTCTATTCGGATATGCCAATCTATCAGAAGAAGCTATCGAATCCGGCATCCACGCTTTACAAAATGCTTGGGATGCCACAACCTAAATAATTTGCCTTAGACCATCTTGCCCTGCGAAGGCTGGATTTTTTTCAATTCCAATCCCCGCTTCCCCACCGAACCTTTCATGGGTCGCGTCCGGATTCCACTACCCAGTTAATCATAATCCACATCCGGACTCCACTACATACCATCAGCCACAAAACGCTTCCCAAAAACCGTATCCTTCTCCATCTGCTCCTTCAATTCCTTTATGGAATCAAACCTCTGCTCCGCCCGTCTAAACGCATAAAAATCCACCTTCAATTCCTCCCCATACAAATCCCCGGAATAATCAAAAATGTATGTCTCAACCAGCTTCTTTTCCTCCGCACCAACCGTAGGCTTTACCCCAAAATTGGAAATCCCCGGCCATTCCTTTCCGTCGATCCAGGTTTTGGAAACATAAACCCCATTTGGGGGCAGTAGCTTCCCTTCCTCCGGCACAATATTAGCCGTAGGCATTCCTAAAGTGCGCCCCAGCTTTCTGCCATGTAAAACCTCTCCAACAACAAAATATGGACTTCCCAGCATTGCATTCGCTGCTTCCAGATTTCCTTCTTTAATACATTCACGAATACGGGTGCTGCTTACCACGGCTCCCTGATAGGTTACTTTTGTAAACGCCTTCACTTGAAAACCATATTCCTCGCCCATCCTTGTCAGCAGTGCCACATCGCCCTTTCTTCCCTTCCCAAAGCGAAAATCCTCCCCAACAATTACCATTCTGGTATCCACTTTTTCCAGGAGAACTTCTCGTACAAAGGCTTCTGCGTCCATGGAAAACATAGCTTCATCAAAGGGATAAGATATCACCGTTTCTACACCCATACCCTCAAGAATCACTTTCTTTTCATTTTCCAGATATATCTGCCGGAATTCGCTAAAATCCTTGCGTTGACGTGGATTTACAGAAAAAGTAAACACCACCGGATGATACCCCTGTTCCTTCTGCTCCACGGAATATTTAATTAACTGTCTGTGTCCAATATGCACGCCGTCAAATTTGCCCAGGCAAACGGCTGATTTTTCCAGTTTGAATTCTCTGTCCTTAATATATTCCACTTTTCACTCCCATCTGCGCATTTGATGCACGTATAAGCAGGAAAGTCCTTCTTAATTACAAAAACATTTTATATGGTTTAAATCGACTTTCCTCATGAGAATATTCATACAATCCCATAAATTTATTCTGCGAATCATATACGCGCAAAAGAGCCTTATCCTGGCTTATCTGCTTATTTTTTTCCGTTCCCATTTTTTCTGTAAGAGGGTTTCCGTTTAATAACAGCTTGTCATATTCTTCTTTTACCTGAAACCTCTCATACTGAGAAAACATTTGCTCGACTGGAATAATGTATTGAGAAAGCGTGCCCTCCTTCATACGTGCTTCTACCTCACCAAGCTTTATACTATCTTTTAGGTAAAAACGTTCCACTCTTGTTCTTAAAAGAGCCGCCATAGCACCGCCACAACCCAGCTTTTCTCCAATATCATGGCAAAGAGTCCTTATATATGTCCCCTTGGAACAATCGATCCGAATGCTCACTTCCTGCTTTTCTGGATTCATGTCCAGTATTTCGATTTTATGAATCTGAATCCTCCGGGGAGTCCGCTCTACTTCTTTCCCTTCCCGGGCAAGCTCGTAAAGCTTTTTTCCGTTCACTTTAAGAGCCGAATACATAGGTGGAAGCTGGTCATATTCCCCTTCAAAGGAAAGAATCGCCTCTCTTATGATTTGCTCATCAAAATTTACAACAGATTCTTTTAATACCGTACCAGTCATGTCCTGTGTATCGGTAGTCACGCCTAATTTTAAAATCGCCTCATACTGCTTGTCCTTTTCCGTAAGCAAGTCACAAAGCTTGGTTCCTTTTCCCAGACAGACTGGCAAAACCCCTTCTGCTTCCGGGTCCAGGGTTCCGGTATGACCGATTTTTTTCTGCTTGAATATACCTCTCAGTTTAGCAACGACATCATGAGAAGTAAATCCTTTTTCTTTATATATGTTAATAATTCCGTCCATCTAAAACAGCTCCTTATCCTGGGAGGATTTGTTTCAACTGATTGTCAATATGTGCAATGATGTTGCTCATAACATCATGTCTGGAACCTTTTAAGGTACAGCCTGCCGCCTTTACATGGCCGCCGCCGCCAAAGAAAACCGCAATTTTGCTCACATTCACTTCACCATTACTGCGCATACTTACCTTATATTCCTGCGTATCCGTTTCGTATGCAAAGACAGCTACTTCAACGCCTTTGGTTACGCGGAGCTGGTCAATTACCCCGTCAAAATCCAATGACTTGGCTCCATAAAATTCCATGGTCTTCCGGTCCACACAAGAAAGAATCACCTTGCCCTCCAACACCAAAAAGCTCTCCAAAAGGCATCTTCCCAGTATTTGATTCTGAAGATAGGTTTTTTCATAAAAGGTATGGTCAATAATGTATTCCGGCCGTGCTCCCAAACTGATAAGCTTTCCGGCAATCCTCATGGTATCTTCTCCGGTACAGGAGTGCTTAAACACACCTGTATCGTGAACAATTCCAAGATACAACGCTTCTGCTGTTTCTTTTGATATCTTCTCCGGCTCCATCAGACCAAATAATACTTCACAGGTAGAACTTTTGAAAGCTTCTACTAAATTAAAATCACCAAAACAAGTATTGCTAATGTGATGATCAATATTAACCGTTGACTTAGCCTGATAAAAAAGTGCCTCCGCCATTCCCAAGCGGTCTGGCGAGCCACAATCCAAAGAAATATAAAGATCATATTCTTTCTTTTCCGGCACCTCATGCTTCACCTTTTGGGAATCAGCCAAAAAATTAAATTCTTCTGAAAAAGGTTCCAGATATAAATCGATTTGTTTTTGGCCGAAATTCTCCTGTAAATAACGAAACAAACCCAGACAGGAACCTGTACAGTCCCCGTCTGGTCTAATGTGTCCGGATATTCCAATGGAATTTGCATTTTCAATTAGTTGAGTAAAATTATACATCCTGCTCATCCACTTCCTTTTCCAAATCCTTTGTTACATCATCAATCAATTTTGACATATTTACTCCATATTCAATGGATTGATCCATTACAAAGGTTAATTCCGGTGTATTTCTTAAATTAATGGTTTTGGCCAGCTGGCTCCGCATATACGGAGCTGCACTTTTTAAACCTTCGTAAGTGCTCTTCCGGGATTCTTCATCCCCTAAAACACTAATATATACTTTTGCGTGCTTTAAATCCGGTGCCACCTCCACCTGAACCACAGAAGTCATAGGATTGATTCTGGGATCTTTGATTTCGGTAGAAATAAGCCGACTTAATTCCTTTTGCACTTCTCCGTTAATCCGGGTATTTTTAATACTATTTTTACGCATGCAGATACCTTCCTTGTCTTTCTTCCAGTTATACCACAAATCGGCACAAATTGCGTTCTTCCATTCTTCACCTTATCTTGGTACTTCTTCCATCACGTATGCTTCTACCATGTCATCTTCCTGTACGTTATCAAAGTCCTCAAATACAAGACCACATTCGTAGTTGGTTGCCACCTCTTTAACATCGTCTTTAAATCGCTTCAAAGATGCCAGCTTACCTTCATAAATAAGTTCATCTGCCCGAGTAATTCTTACCTTGCAATCCCTTACAATCTTACCATCCAGTACAATAGAGCCGGCAATATTACCTACCTTGGATGCACTAAATACCTGACGAACCATTGCATGACCAATCACTTTTTCTGCAAAAATCGGATCTAACATACCCTTCATGGCTGCTTCTACATCTTCAATGGCTTTATAAATAACCTTGTAAAGTCTTAAATCAACCTTTTCTCTTTCAGCACTTTCCTTCGCTACCGGGTCTGGTCTTACATTAAATCCAATAATGATTGCATTGGAGGTAATGGCAAGGTTTACATCCGACTCATTGATGGCACCAACACCACCATGAATAATACGAATTGCCACTTCTTCGTTGGTAAGCTTTAAGAGACTCTGTTTTACTGCTTCTACAGAACCCTGTACGTCTGCTTTTATGATTAAGTTCAGTTCTTTTACATTACCCGCCTGAATCTGTGAAAACAAACCGTCCAAAGATAATTTTGCCTTTGTATCGGAAAGAAGTTTTTCACGGCCTTTTTTAATATATGCTTCTGCAATGCTACGGGCTTCTTTGTCATTTTCCGTTACCATAAAGATTTCACCAGCATCTGGTACTTCATTTAATCCTAATATCTCTACCGGAGTTGATGGTCCAGCTTCCTTTACACGACGAAGCTTATCATCCATCATGGCTCTAACTTTACCATAAGAAGAACCAATTACAATGGAATCTCCCACATTCAAAGTTCCTTTTTGAACCAGAATCGTGGCCACTGGTCCTCTACCTTTATCCAGCTGGGCTTCAATCACAATACCTCTTGCCAAACGGTCTGGGTTTGCCTTTAACTCCAATACCTCAGAGGTAAGAATTACCATTTCCAGAAGTTGTTCAATACCTTCACCGGTTTTTGCTGATACTGGTACAAATACGGTACTTCCGCCCCAATCCTCAGCAATCAGTTCATGCTCCGTCAATTCCTGTTTTACTCGCTCAATGTTGGCACCTGGTTTATCAATTTTATTGATTGCTACAATAATTTCAACTTCAGCCGCTCTTGCATGACTGATAGCCTCAACGGTCTGTGGCATAACACCGTCGTCAGCCGCAACAACTAAAATCGCAATATCCGTCGATTTTGCTCCACGCATACGCATAGAGGTAAATGCTTCATGGCCTGGTGTATCCAAAAATGTAATCGGTTCTCCAGAAGCCTCTACCGTATAAGCTCCAATGTGCTGAGTAATACCACCCGCTTCTCTTTCCGTTACGCTGGTTTTACGGATTGCATCCAATAAAGAGGTCTTACCATGGTCAACATGACCCATAACACATACAACTGGCGGGCGTTTTACAAGGGTAGAAGTATCTTCTTCATCCTCTTTCAGAATTTCTTCAATTACGTCTACCGTTTCTTCCAATTCGGCAATAAAATCAAATTCTAAGGCAATCTCTTCTGCTTCTTCAAAGGCGATTTCCTGGTTAATGGAATATACCTTTCCTTCCAGGAACAGTTTCTTTACAATGGTGGCTACTGGCATTTTCATTTTATCTGCCAATTCCCTAAGAGTCATAACCTCAGGAATGATGATGGTTTTAATGCCATCAGCTGGCTCTTCCTGTACGGATATAGCAACTGGTTTAATAAAAGCACCCTTACGATTTGGATCCTTCTTTTGACGAATGGCACTGATATCATTATCTCTGTATTTAGTGCCTTTGTTTTTATCTACTTCACGTGGTTTCGTTTTATCTATTTTACGAGAGTTCTTTTCCAGTGGCTTTGCAGTTTCAAATGCTGGCTTATCAAAGTCACTTCTGGCTTTGTTAAACCGACTCTGACTATCGCCTCCAGGACGACTATTGTAGCTGCCCTGAGCACCTGCACCTGGTCGGTTATTATTATAGCCTCCCTGGCCTCCGTTGCTTGGTCGGTTGTTATTATAGCCTCCCTGACCTCCGTTGCTTGGTCGGTTGTTATTATAGCCTCCCTGACCTCCATTATTAGGGCGGTTGTTGTTATAGCCTCCCTGACCTCCATTATTAGGGCGGTTGTTGTTATAGCCTCCCTGACCTCCATTGTTTGGTCGGTTGTTGCTATAGCCTCCCTGACCTCCATTGTTTGGTCGGTTGTTGCTATAGCCTCCCTGACCTCCATTATTAGGGCGGTTATTGTTATAGCCTCCCTGAACTGCTATATATGGCGGGTTA
>JAVBLX010000150.1:0-4993 GCA_031553075.1 Acetivibrio sp. | reverse complement strand
TTATGCTCTTATTTATTAATATAAAAATCATATATTTAATTAACTTTTCTCTTATTTTTTAAATTTAAAACCCTGCTGTTTTTTAATGAAAAATCTGGCTGTTTTTGATTTAACAAGCAGCAGGGGAGATACATTATTACTCACGCTTTATATAATCTGAATAAGAAACCCCTATCTGCTTCTTAAAACACTTCCCAAAATAGTTCGGGTCCGGTATCCCCACTTCCTTCGCCGTCATGTACATGAGCATCCCCTTTTTCGCCAGTACCACCGCCTGTTCCATCCGGCATTGAAGCAGATAATCGGACAGATTAACCCCCGTCTCTGCCTTAAAAAAACGACTCAAATAACTGGCATTAAATCCAAATTCTGCTGCCGTAGAGCTTAAATTTATATTTGGGTCCTGATAGTTTGCCTGAAGATACTTCTTCACCTTTGCAATCGTATCATTTTCCATAGCTTTCCAGTCTTCCTCCGGCTCCTCGTTTCCGCCTTGCCCTTTTAAATCCGTTACCAGCTTTCGCAAAATCTCATTGATTTCTTCCCGCATAATCGGCTTTAGCAGATACTCACAAATACCAATTCCAATACACTTTCGGGCATATTCAAAGTCATCATAAGCGGTCAGAATAATAATCTTTAGTTTCGGATAACGTTCAATCGCCAGCTTGGAAAACTCAATTCCATCCATGAAAGGCATACGGATATCCACAAAAACAATATCCGGCCGTATCTCATCAATGGTATTGATGGCCTCAATCCCACTGGCTGCTTCCCCAACAACCTCCAAACCAATCTCCTCCCACTTAATGGTTGTTTTCAGAAGACTGCGAATTGCCTTTTCATCATCAATCAACATCACCTTATACATACTCGTTTCCTCCTTTCGGAATCCGAATTACCACCTGGGTATAACGACCTTCTTCACTGGTTATGCGGTACATATTCTGTCCTCCATAATAGTTATGAATCCGCTCAAGGGTCCCCTTGAGGCCAAAGCTTTTGTTTTCCTCACCCTTTAGGATATTCGCCAGTTGTTCCTCGTTCATACCTACTCCTGTATCATACACAGCCAGGCAAATCGTATTCTCTTCCTCATAAACACTTACTCTGATTTCTCCCAGTTCCCCTTTTAAACGCACTCCATGATACAGTGCATTTTCCACCAATGGCTGCAAAATAAGCTTAGGAATTTTCACCTCCAGCCACTTTTCTTCCATTTCATAAAAATCTTCAAACACCCCTTCATAACGAAGTTTTTGCAGACTGAGATAATTCTTTACAATCTCAATTTCCTCCCGAATCGTAATAATCTTACTTCCCTTACTGAGAAATTGCCGATAAAAGCTTCCTAATGTCTCAATGGCATCATACACCTGCTCCCTTGGTTCCTCCAGTGCCAAATACCCGATAGTCTCAAGGGTATTGTACAGAAAATGAGGCTTTATCTGTTCTTGCAGCACCGCCAGCTCCGCTCTCTGCATATTCTTTTCTTTCTCAATAATTTCCTCAATTAAGCGATTAATTTCCACAAGCATGTTGTTATAGCTATCTTTTAAATTACCAATCTCATCATCCGGAAGATGAATGCTTACCCTTCGGAACCAACCATCCTTCACACCAGCCATGGATTGAACTAACCTTTCAATCGGTGTTGTAATGGACTTTGAAATAAATATTCCTAATAATATCAGAGCTATTATCGTCAGAATCAAAAGTGCAACGACAATAAGTATAATTTCCATCGGCAGATATTCAAGCACCGTTGCATTTTCCATTCCTGCAAGTATAAATGGAGTACCCTCTATCCGGTAATAAAAAGATGACTTTTCTTTTTCAAACTCTTCATTCGCATTCATAAAGCTTAGCTCGGCAGGTATTTCCACATCACCACATAGTTGGGTGTTTTTATCATCGTAATAACTGAAATTATAGCTTCTGCCGGTCAAGTCCTTATAGGTATCTTCAAACATCTTTTTTGAAAGATTCACACTCAGCATACCGATTGGCTTTTGGGTATTCAGATCATTGATTACCCTGATAAAGGAAACCATTGGCTCGCCATTTTTCTGAACAAAGGCTCCTGAACCATTAATCCGTAAAATGTAATCGCCATATCGCTCTTCTATTTCCTTAAACCAGAACGGATCATTTATGATAGCCTGATTAACATAGGTAACATTACTGGCATAACTTGTATACTGTCCATCCAGCCGGAAAATATAAACGGAGGCAATATTGGAAAAGGTATTTTTAAAATCATGAACCACCGGAAGGGCACTATAGCCGTTGGCCTCCGCCGCTTCACTGCTGCCATTTAAGAACCGGGTAATCTTATCCTGATTCACCAGCATTTGACTCATGTTATTAATTGTTTTCAGCTCCGATTTCAAGTTATTTCCAATGGAAACAGCGGTATTAAGATTACTCTCATAGCTGTAGGAATGGATATAAGAGCGAATAAATACATAGTAAGAAATCAAAAGCACCACAATATACACCGAGATAATCATGGTAAATAAATATCTTACCTTCACTTTTAGCTTTTTAGCTGAAAACCATTTATTAATACCATCCATCTTTGACTCCTGTCTGTGTTCTAACTTGCATTTCCTCGATTTCCTTATACTCACTTTAATGAGAATGCCCAAAAGGGAAGTTCTCCCAAAGGCCCTGGAGCACTTCGAAATACTTCCCATTTCTTCTTTATTTTTAAAAGATAATCTCTGCCTCTATGGCTTTTCGTCCCGTTAACTCAGCAGTCCTTGCATCCGGCTGTCCGGTTCCGGCAAACAGTGTAAACCGTGTTCCATCCTCTATCCGTTCACCCTGCTGGTTTACCACGGTAAATGCTTTTGGTGAAAGGGTCAAGGTAATTTCTTTTTCCTCTCCGGCATTTAAAAAGACTCGCTGGTACCCGCACAAGCTATGATTTTTTACCGCATGGATGGAGTCCTCATTTTTGATATATAACTGTATTACTTCTTCTGTCGCAAAGCCTCCATTATTTCTAATCTTTATCCCCATTGGTAAATCCTGGCCTCTTTGAGGGATTACCGGTATTTCTACTGCCTCTACCTGAACATCTCCATATGTAAGCCCATAACCAAAAGGATACAGTGCTTCTTCTTCGATATATCGGTAGGTTCTGCCTTTCATCGAATAATCTGTAAATTCTGGCAGACCATCCAGAGACTTGTAAAACGTAACCGGCAGTTTTCCAGAAGGCGAAACATTACCAAACAAAATATCTGCAACACCCTTTCCGCCTCGAGCTCCCGGATACCATACGTTTAAGATGGCATGACAGTCCCGATGGGCATCACTTAGATCAATGGCACTACCTGCTATTAAACAAAGAATCACTGGTTTTCCGGTTTCGGTTACTCGTGCTAAAAGCTCTCTCTGCACTTCTGGCAATAACAAATCCTCCTTATCGCCAGATCCGCAGTTATTTCCTTCGTCCATTTCTTCCCCTTCCAGGGTTTCATCCAGACCAAGGCACAGAACCACAACGTCACTGTGCTCGGCTACGGTCAAGGCTTCCTTCAGCCGGTCGTTGGCAATTTCCAACGGCTCTGTTCGGTCCTTCTGAAGCTCAGAGCCTTTGGCATATAACACCCGAATCTCTTCTCCCACTTCATCCTGAATCCCTTCCAGAAGGGTAATATAACGAGAAGAAGTTCCATAATAATTTCCTTTTAAAGCGAGTCTGCTGTTTGCATTGGGACCAATAACACCAATGGTTTTTATGCTTTCTCTGTTAAGAGGCAAAATTCCATCATTTTTTAGCAGCACCGATCCTTTCCGGGCAGCCTCAACGGACATTTCAATATGTGCTTTCGATTCAATTATTTCATAAGGAATCTGGTCATATTCCGTTTCTTCAAACAGCCCCAGCTTAAAGCGGGTGGTAAATAGCCTTTCAGCGGCTCTGTTAATATGTTCTTCGGTCAGCAATCCCTGCTGCAATGCTTTCAGAACATAAAGATATATGTTTCCACAATTTAGATCACAGCCCGCATCCATTGCCAGAGCCGCTGATTCTTCCGGGGTAGATGTTACCATATGATGCATATGGAAATCCTTTAACGCCCAGCAATCCGATACCACATGTCCGTCAAAACCCCACTCTTCCCGAAGAATATCCCGTAGCAGAGTATAGCTTCCACAGCAAGGCTCGCCGTTGGTGCGATTATAGGCACCCATTACCGCCTCTACTTCTGCTTCTTTTACGCATTCTTCAAAAGCCGGCAGATAGGTCTCCCACAGGTCCTTCTGGCTGGCAACAGCATCAAACTCATGTCTTATTGCCTCTGGTCCACTGTGGACAGCAAAATGCTTGGCACAAGCTGCTGCCTGCATGACTTCATTTTTTCCTTGAAGTCCATGGATAAATGCCGTTCCCAAACGCCCGGACAGGTAAGGGTCTTCCCCATAGGTCTCATGACCTCTTCCCCATCGGGGATCTCGGAATATATTTACATTAGGCGACCAGAAGGTAAGTCCCTTATAAATATCCCGGTCCTCATGCTTTGTACTTTCATTATATTTTGCACGCCCTTCTTTTGCTATGGCGTCTGCTATCTTCTCTAAAAATTCATCATCAAACATAGCCGCCAGGCCGATTGCCTGAGGAAAGCTGGTTGCGGTTCCGGCTCTTGCCACGCCATGAAGGGCTTCATTCCACCAATTGTAGGCTGGAATGCTCAGTCTTTCAATCGCTGGTGAATTGTAGGTCAGTTGGCTGGCCTTTTCCTCCAGCGTCATTTTGGCTACTAGTTCCCTTGCTCTTTTCTTACATTCTTCTTTCCGATACATAAGCTACCTCCCATGTGAATTACTCTGATTATCTAGTGTACCATCTTCTAAATAACTGGACCAATCGGTGAGGATGATTTTTCGAGAGTACGGATGAAAAAACGTAGGTGTAGCGGGCTACACTGAGGCTTTTTCATTCGTGCTCTCGGGAAATCAGACCAGCGAATGGTCT
>JAVBLX010000051.1:0-5502 GCA_031553075.1 Acetivibrio sp. | reverse complement strand
AGACCATTCGCTGGTCTGATTTCCCGAGAGCACGAATGAAAAAGCCTCAGTGTAGCCCGCTACACCTACGTTTTTTCATCCGTACTCTCGAAAAATCATCCTCACCGATTGGTCCAGTTATTTAGAAGATGGTACACTAGTTTTCATAACTCATTTGACACTACCTTTCTATCTTTTTTATTTCATCATTTTTTATTACATATCGTTCATGCAGGTGTCTTCTTGATAATTTCTTCCAACATCACTACATTTGTTTACTTGTATTTCTTTACATCCAGCCATAACACCATTCCACACAAGAAGCAGGTAAGTGCTTCGGAAATCAGGAACGAGTACCAGATTCCGATTAAAGAAAATCGGTTTGCTAAAAGCACCAGTATTGGAAATTGTATAAACACAATTCCAATCAATGGCAATGCAAAGGCAAGCATTGGTTTTCCTTCTGCTTGAAAATAGGCTGAAACAATTGTAGATACTCCTTTAAAAGGGAAAGACAAGCCAATTATGGATAATACAACAATCCCTACATTAAAGACCGCTTCTTCTTTTACAAAAATACCGACAAGCTGATTTTTAAGCATTTTCGACACCAGTAGAATAATAATACCATATATAATATTGGCATAAACAGACAGGGTTACTGCCTTTTTTACCCGTTCAAGCTGATTGGCAGCATAATTGTAACCGATAATCGGTTGCATTCCTTGCACAATACCAGTCTGCGGCATCGTAAGAAAGCCGGTAATTCGGCTTACAATACCAAATGCCGTAATTGCTTCTGCTCCACCAAAGTTGCCCAACATCCGATTGATAAAAACGGTAAATACACTGACACTCACCTGGGATATCAGCGATGGGGAGCCAACGGCGATAATTTCCTTTATTAAATCCCCTTCCAGTTTCATATGAACTGCCTTAATGGTATAAGCATGATGCTTGGAAAAGAAAAAATAATAAACACTCATTCCTGCCGACACCGATTGAGCGATTACGGTTGCCACTGCAGCACCGGCAACCCCCATATGAAATCCAAAAATAAATACAGGATCCAGAATAAGATTCGTAATCACCGGAAATATCCATATGTATAAAGAAAACTTTGCGTTTCCTTCCGCTCGAATAATTGCAGAAAAGCCAGTTGAAGTTACTGCTCCAATTAAAACAATTCTTGCGTAGGCCTTGGCATGAGGCATCAGCATTGCATCTGCTCCCAATAAAGTCATCAAAGGCTCCAGAAAAATGAGACCTAATATGGTAACCATAATAGCCGTCAACCAAAAGAGTAAAAAGGCGTTAGCGGCTACTCTTGCCGCTTTATCTAAATCGTGTTTCCCCAATGCTCTGGATATGACGGAAGCCCCGCCCGTTCCTACCGTAGTGCTGACCGCTCCTAAAACCATAACAATGGGAACGGCAAGAGAAACCCCTCCGGCCGCAAAGGCACTGACTCCTCGGGCAATAAAAAAAGTATCCGTCAACGTATAAATACTATATAACAAAACCGAAAGGGTTGTCTGAGTACATATGCTTACCAACAGCTTTCCAATCGGTTCTGTTCCTAATTTTTCTGCAGGTATCTTACTCACGAAGCCACCCCCACTTATTTGTCCATTTTTTTGTCACATTTTTTTGTCACATTTTTTTGTCATATTTTTTTGTCATATTTTTATTAGTCATTCTTCACTGTTCCGTTTTACTTATAACAAAAATCAATATAAATCAGACTTTCTCCAAAATTTCAAATGCATGTTTAAAAAGCATTTTTGATGCCATCACGTTTCTCCACCACCCAAAATGATGCCAGGTATAGCGATAATACCGCTCCACCTCCATAATCACAGCCAGATATCCCAACGCAATTCCATAACGTATCGTTTCATTTTTTGTCACTTGAATCGGACGATCGGTTTCCGAATTATAAGCCGCAAGACTAACCTTCTTTTCTGCTAATGGTGTCAAAAACTCCAGACATACAAAATCTACAATGGGATCTCCCCAATAACTTCGCTCTGGATCAATCCATGAATAGTGAATCGTGTCTGCTTCCCGTTTAGCAATAATATTCGGAGCCCATATATCAAAATTCACCATGCAACATTCTGCCTGTACCAAAACAGACTGATACTGTTCAATATACCTTAGCAGCTGTTGCCCTCGCTTTGATTGTTTTCCCTTGCTTGCTCCATCTTTTAGTACCGCCGTTACCATGGCATGAATCGCCTGATACCAATCTGGATACAATTTATTTTGAATATAACCAAACTGATTATTTTTAATTTTATGCATCTCGGCCACCATTTTGGCCATTGTTGCTGTTGAAGCTTCTTTTTCGGCAGCAGAAAGTTCTATTTTATCCAATGGCTGACCAGACAACTTTTCCATAATAAAGTAATTAGTAGGAATGATACGTTTACTAAAATCGGTAAAGTAAATCTCTGGTACAGAAATATTGGATTGGTCCTTCATTACTTCATACCAATGAACCTCAGATGCCATCATATTGCTTTCTAAGGTCATAACAGGGATATTAGCGGATGGCGCAATCTTCAATGCATATTCTTTGTCGCTTGTTTTGGCAGAAAAAACAGCATTGTATTCCCCTGCTCCCAATGGCTGAATATCTGTAACTTCTCCGATTCCTGCCGCCCCAAATATTTTTTTTATAGTTACATGATCTATTTGATATTTCGTTCTGCTTACCATATGCACCTCCCATAAATTATGAATCCATTCAAAAATAAGATGATTTGTCCCACAAAAAAGGGATTTTCTACCCTTGAAAGCCTTTCAATGGCATTCAAAGGTTCTGCCTACTTTTAGTATAACATACTATATTGTTATCTCTTTATCACTATTTTACTTTTTTTGTCATCGAATTACGTCTCATTATGTCTCAGTCTCGTGTCACACATTTCAGGCACGTCTCAGTATCATGTCTCAGTCTCAGTCTTCCGTCCTACTGTTTCTGTCTTAATGTTTCTGACTTAATGTTTCTGACTTAATGTTTCTGTCCTAATATTTCTGTCCTAATATTTCTGTCCAAAAGTTTCAGTCCTAATGTTTGTCCTAAATATCAAGTAAAGGCCCTTAAAGGGCCTCACAAGAATTTTCACTGCACATCTGTATTTCATTTATCGCCGCAAGCACTCTGCTGTCACTGATTTCCCATTTTCCTTAAGCTCTGCTGGTGTCCCCTCAAAAACAATCTCTCCGCCATTTCTTCCACCTTCTGGTCCAAGGTCGATGACCCAATCAGCAGCCAAAATTACCTGTTGGTTGTGCTCTACCACAATTACCGTATTTCCTTGTTCTACCATACGATTTAACAGGCTTAGAAAATGCTCAACATCCAGAGGGTGCAGGCCTGTAGTTGGCTCGTCCATAAGGTATAGTATGTTCCTGCTCTTATTTCCAATCAACTCTTTTGCCAGCTTCAGCCGCTGTCCTTCTCCCCCTGAGAGCGTTGTAAGCGTCTGTCCTAACTCCAGATAATTAAGCCCCACCTCTTCCAAAAGTTTTAATGTTCTCTGAATTTTAGATTCCTGTTCAAAAACAGTCAGTGCTTCTTCTACAGATAATTTTAGGATTTCTTTTATATTTAAGTCCTGATAAGTAACGGATAAAACCTCTTGGTTAAACTGATTTCCTCCACAAACCGGGCAAATTACATCAATATTTTCAAAAAACAGCATATTGCTGGTAATATATCCTAAGCCTTCACAATTTTCACAGCGTCCGCCTTTGGTATTAAAGGAAAAGTGTTTAGCAGTAAGCCCCTTTTTCTTGGATGCTTCCAGCCCACCAAAGATTTTACGAATCTCTGAATAGACATCCGAATAAGTTGCTACATTGGAGCGTTTCATCCTGGTGATAGCGGATTGTTCTATCGTCACAATCTGATTTACGGCCTCCAGCCCTTCTACATTATTTCCCTTACCTAAAACATCAAAAACTAAAGTAGATTTACCGGAACCAGACACACCGGTTACCGCAACCAGCCTCCCCAGAGGAAATGAAACATCTACCTGTTTTAAATTGTGCCGAGTCGCCTGCTTTACCTTTATATATTGTCCCGTTCCTTTGCGAAAGTTTTCTTTCTCCTGTTCCGGCTTTTTTAAATATTTTCCCGTTATAGAGGAAGGATTTTCTTTTAGGTCTTCCAAGGTTCCAGCTCCAATCACTTGGCCCCCATGCTTTCCAGAGCCGGGACCGATATCGATAATATAGTCTGCCGCCTTCATCACATCGGTATCATGCTCAATGATTAGCACTGTATTCCCCAAATCACGGAGCTTTTTTAAAATTGTAATCATACCCTCTGTATCCTTAGAGTGAAGCCCTATCGTCGGCTCATCCATGATGTAGATAATTCCAGTCAAATCCGAATCCAGGGTCGCTGCCAGCTTGATTCTCTGCATTTCTCCACCAGACAAGGTGATTGTCTGCCGATCCAAAGACAGATATCCCAGCCCCACATTTATAATTCTTTGAATCTTGGTCTTTAAGTCCAGCAGAAAGGATTCTACCATTTGCCTGTGCTCCTTGGAGAGAGTTCCGTCCAGCCTGATAAGCCACTCATACAATTCTTCCAGTGATAGCTGGGTAAGCGCTGGAAGTCTGATTCCTTCTACTGTCACAAAACGGCTTAGTTCTCCTAACCGTTCTCCATTACATTCTGGACAGATTTCATCCTCAAAATATTCATCTGCTTCTTTGGATTCTCCGCCTTTATCGCTAAGTCTTCTCCACAACGCCGTAAATACGCCCTCAAAACGTCCTCCCACCACAGTTTTGGGTGGCTGAATATCCGGAAACAGTTCTTTCACCTGACTGCTTTCCACGCCATAATAAAGAAGAGCTTTTTGAGCGTCACCAAACAGACTAACTGGGGTGTTCTCCTGAAATAAAATCTGGTAATGACGAAAGGCATTATAAAGCGCAGAAATCTCATATTCCTTATATCCCTGTCCCCAATAAGCCACAGCTCCATCCTCCAAAGAAAGGTCTTCCCGGATAACCTTTTGGTGAGAAATGGTCATAACCTTTCCCAGACCTTGACAGGTCTTGCACGCCCCCTCCCTAGTATTATGAGAAAAATAAGACCTGGTTAGCTTGTCCATTTTAAAATTGCAGTGGTTGCAATACATATAAACAAAGAATTCTCCGTCTTTTTTTTCCGTCTCTTCCCGACAATCGGCAGATGATATGGTTTCCTTACAATTAGGACAGGTGCGCACACCTAGTTTTTCGTATATCATCCGCAGCTCCGTATAAATATTAGTCACTGTACCCACGGTTGAACGAGGATTTTTATTTGCTTCGTTCTGGGTGATCCGTACCGCCGGTGATAAGTTCTTTATGTAATCTACGTTTGGCTTGTGAATTCCTTGATATCCAATGGCCTCCAGGTATTGTCGCTGACATTCCTGATAGATAACCTCCAGCGCTAAGGTAGTCTTTCCCGAACCGGAAAGTCCCGTGAGAACTACCAGTTTATTTTTG
>JAVBLX010000077.1:0-10947 GCA_031553075.1 Acetivibrio sp. | reverse complement strand
ACCATGGAGCCCGGCCCGTAACCAGCCACAGTCTAGATGCTTTGCCCTAGACCTTCTTGCCCTGCGAAGGTGGATTTTTTTCCATCCCATCCCCCACGTTCCCGCCGAACCTTTCCTGGGTTGCGTCCGGTTTTCACAACCTAGTTTAACAACTAACTCCCAAGTTCCTTATATCTTCGGCTGCTGCTCCACTGGATTATATCCTTTTTTCTTCAACGCACTAATAATTGACGCCTTATGCTCATGCCCAAATGCTTCCAATGTAATTGTAAGCTCCACCGCTGAATTACGATTAATACTAACAAACTGATTGTGATCCAGCCTTATTACATTCCCCTGCTCTTTCGCAATCACATTTGCCACATTTACCAGCTCTCCCGGACGGTCCGGCAATAATACGGAAACCGTAAAAATACGTCCTCTTTGAATAAGACCATGCTGCACAACCGATGAAATGGTAATGACATCCATATTACCACCACTTAAAACAGAAACTACTTTTTTATCCCTGCATTTTAAATGCTTTAAAGCCGCCACTGTTAAAAGCCCTGAATTCTCCACCACCATTTTATGGTTTTCCATCATATCCAGAAATGTAACAATCAGCTCATGATCTTCTACGGTAATGATTTCGTCAATATTTTTCTGTATGTATGGGAATATAACCTTGCCCGGTGTCTTTACCGCAGTACCATCGGCAATTGTCTCTACCGTTGGAAGGGAAACCGGCTTCCCCTCTTTGATGGACTCCTGCATGCAGTTAGCACCTGCTGGCTCGACACCAATAACTTTGATATTGGGATTTAATAATTTGGCAAGCGTTGAGACTCCCGCAGCCAAACCACCCCCACCAATTGGAACCAAAATAGTGTCTACGGTTGGTAAATCTTTGAAAATCTCCATTGCAATCGTACCCTGACCAGTAGCTACTTCTTCATCATCAAACGGATGGATAAAGGTATATCCTTTTTCCTGTGCCAGTTTTATTGCATATTTGCAGGCATCGTCATATACTGTGCCATGGAGAATAACTTCTGCTCCATAGCTTTTGGTACGGTTTACTTTAATCAGAGGGGTTGTGGTGGGCATAACAATGATTGCCTTGGCATCATATATCTTGGCTGCATAGGCAACACCCTGGGCATGGTTTCCGGCTGACGCGGTAATCAGACCTTTTTGACGGTCCTCCTCCGATAGAGTGCTGATTTTATAAAAAGCTCCCCTTACCTTGTAGGCTCCTGTGTACTGCATATTTTCTGGTTTGAAATAGACTTTATTACCAGTGGTTTCTGAAAAATACTCGCTGTAAGCAAGCTTTGTCCGAAGAATTACTTTCTTCACTACCTCACAGGCGTCTTCAAATTTGTCTAATGTCATCATGCTTCATTATCCCCTTCCTCAAAAAGCGCATTTACAAACTCATCTGCATTAAATTTCTGCAAATCATCAATGGTTTCCCCAATTCCAATATACTTTACCGGAATCCCCAATTCTGACTGTATCGCAATGGCAATCCCACCTTTTGCCGTTCCATCTAATTTTGTAAGAACAATTCCTGTAATTTCTGCCACTTCATTAAACTGCTTTGCCTGTGCCAGAGCATTCTGTCCGGTCGTGCCATCTAAAACTACCAGAGTCTCCCGATAGGCTTCCGGATATTCACGCTCAATAATGCGATTTATTTTCCGAAGCTCTTCCATCAGATTCTTCTTGTTGTGAAGTCTTCCCGCCGTATCGCAGATCAGTACATCGACATTTCTGGATTTTGCCGCAGTCACAGCATCGTAAACAACGGCAGCCGGGTCCGAACCCTCTTGCTGAGCAATAATTTCCACACCAGCACGGTTGGCCCATTCTTTTAACTGCTCAATGGCTCCGGCCCGAAAGGTATCAGCCGCAGCTACCATTACTTTTCTTCCACTGTCTTTTAACTGCCCGGCCAGTTTTCCTACGGAAGTGGTCTTTCCTACACCATTTACGCCGATTAAAAGCACTACTGACTTCTGGGTTTCAAATTCATAAGCTGTCTCGCCGACCATCATTTGATTTTTAATACTTTTGATTAAAAATTCTTTACAATCCTTAGGTTCTTTTATGTTATTTTCTTTTACTTTTTGCTTCAGCTCTTCAATAATGGATGTCGTCGTATTAATTCCCAAATCTGCCATGATAAGGAGTTCTTCCAGTTCCTCGTAAAAATCTTCATCGATATTGGAAAATCCATTAAAAATCCCATCAATTCCTGAGATAATATTGTCTCTGGTTTTTGTAAGCCCAGAAACCAGACGACTAAAAAATCCTTTTTTTTCTCCCATTGCGATTCCTGCCTGCGCGTTGCGACGCACACTCGATTACTAACCAGGCACGCATTTTTGTCTGGTCAATTTTATATATAAATTTCTCATATTTGTTAAATAAGCATCCATCTATTTGAAGAATGCTTATTTATTCTATTTCACCTTCCAGCAAATTAACCGAAACAAGAGTAGACACTCCCTTTTCCTGCATGGTAATACCATATAGAATATCCGCCGCCGCCATCGTACCACGACGGTGAGTAATCACGATAAACTGGGTATCTCTGGTTAATTTATGTAAGTATTTTGCGAATCTGGAAACGTTGGAATCATCCAGAGCCGCTTCAATCTCATCCAACAGACAGAATGGAGAGGGCTTCAGATTCTGAATGGCAAATAGCAATGAGATTGCTGTAAGTGCCTTTTCTCCACCAGAAAGCTGCATCATATTTTGTAATTTTTTTCCAGGTGGTTGGGCAATAATGCGAACACCGGCCTCCAGGATATCTTCATCTTCCACCAGCTCAATGGTGCCTTTACCACCACCAAATAGTTCTTTGAATACTTTATCAAACTGAATCTTTATTTCTTCAAACTTAACGGCAAACTGCTTACGCATTTCCTCATCCAGCTCTTCAATAATCTTTTGAAGCACTTCTTCCGACTTGATTAAATCATCATGCTGGGTCTTAAGCAGGGTATATCGCTCCAGCATGTTTTTATAATCCTCAATGGCATTGATGTTAACATCACCCAGACTTCGAATTTTATTTTTCAGTTCGCTTACATTCTTCTTGATTACACTGTAAGCCAGTTCTACTTCAATTCGATGGGATAAAGCTTGATTGTAGGTAAGCTCATACTCCTCCCACATATAATTCATCAGGCCTTCCAACTGCTCAGACATTTTTTCCTTTAAATTGCCCAGACGGAACACTTCCTTATCCAGTTCATTCATCTTTCCTGAAAGCTCTTCCCGCTTGGTAAAGAAATCTTTGTGACTCCGATCAATTTCCTCTTTCTCTCTGGTAATTGCTTTAATCTCTTCTTCCAGAGAAAGAATCAACGTTTCAAATTCTTCAATCGCAGCTTTCACAGCTTGAATCGCAGCTTCTTTTTCGGTCATCAAAGAGGTTCCATTTTCCACACCCGCATGCAGCTCTTCCATGCTGAAAGATAAACGTTTCAACTCTTCCTCAATACGGCTGATATTTTCCAAAATAAACTGACCACTCTGCTCTTTTGTGGAATAGGTCATTTTCAAAGCTTCTACTTTCTCACGTTGGTTCATTTCCTGCTTTCTCATGTCTTCCAGCTGTTGACCAATATTTAAAATGTCTTCTTCCTTATTTTTTACACCAGATTCTGTTTCGTAAAGGGCCCCTTTGAGTTTTTGGATATTTTCTTTCAGCTCCTTTACCTGTGTTTCCAGTCCTTCATTTTCCGTTACGATCTGGTTCAAAATTTTCTGATTTTCCTCTTTAAAAGCAAGGGTCTGATTGTATTTAAGCTTTGCTGTATTCTGGACCAGATAAAGGCTTTGCAGCTGTTCTTTGTTCTGGTTGATTACCTGCTTTATCTTCTCTCCTTTTTCTCTGGCCGAGGATGCCTTTTTGTCAAGCTCCTGCAATTCCTTCAGTCGTTTGGCAACCAGTGCTTCCAGATCTTCCATTTCGCGCCTGCGACTTAACAGGTTGCCGGAATTCTTATAGGCTCCACCAGACATGGAACCACCTGGATTCATTAAATCACCCTCCAGAGTTACAATCCGCAGAGACTGATTATATTTTCTTGCCAATGCGATGGCATTATCAATGTGATCTACTACCAAAATTCGACCTAACAAATAATCGACAAGACCGCTAAAACGACTATCCGCTTCTACCAGACCACTGGCCAGTCCGATTACGCCTGGTTCTTTCAAAGCACCGGTATCCTTAAAACCGCCACGATTGGAAATCGTTGTCAACGGCAAGAAGGTAGCACGCCCTAATTTGTTCTCTTTTAAATATCCAATTAAGCTCTTAGCTGTTCTCTCGTCCTCTGTAACAATATTTTGAATGCTTCCGCCAAGGGCAATTTCAATCGCAGTTTCATATGCCTTATTCACCTTTACAAGATCTGCCACAACACCCAGGATTCCTGGATTTTTGCTCTTCTGCTCCATTACCTTACGAATGCTTTGACCATAGCCATCATAACGTTCGGTCATGTTTTTCAAAGAATCCATGCGGGATTCTTCTCGGTGATAGGTCTGTTGTGCAGTATTTTTTTCATTGGCTAGAGTTACCACTTCATTCTCTAATTCCTTTAAGTCTTTTTCGAATTCTTCAATATTAGAGGTGATGACGCGGATTTTTTCTGAAACAGTAGAAAGATTTGCTTCTTCCTGTTTGATATTTTCTTCAAATTCTGATTCATCACTTTTGTTTTTCAGTATTTTTTGAGTAAGCTCAGCCTTTTTAATATTTCCCTGCTCCAACATGGTTTCATAACGTTCCAGGTTGGTTTTCATGTTAATATTATCATTTAAGGAATTTTTTATTTTCAGATTGATTTCTTCAATGTCCTGAGTGCCTTTTAAAATGTTCTTCTGCAGAACCTGGAATGCTTCTTCTTCCTTCTTTTGTTCCTCCATAATTTCATGAAGGCTTTCATCCAGGGTACGCTTCTTTTCATTGTACTCATTTAACTGTTCTGTTTTTAACTGGATATCGTTTTCCAGCTCCGCCACACGTTCTTTATAGTGTTCACTGTTTTGTCTGGTGGCAATAATCTGTTCGTTTAAAACCTTGACTTCACCCTCCAGCTTTTCTTTCTTTACCCGGCTTTCTCCCAGAAGATTTTTCTTTTCATCCAAAAGAACCTGCTTTTCCTCCATCTCGCCTTCCAACTGGGTGTACTCTTCTTTGGTGGCTTCATAGGCTGTTTTACACTCAGAAAGATCGGTTTGGGCAATAACCTCTTTTTCTTCCATCTCTCCCAGACTTCCGTTAATTCGGTCATATTCCATAAGGAACATATTAATGTCCAAATTCTTAAGCTCGTCTCGCAGGGTCAAATACTCTTTTGCGACAACAGACTGCCTTTCTAAAGGAGTAATCTGGGTTTCGATTTCTTTTAAGATATCATTAATACGACACAAATTCTGGCGCTCTGCTTCCAGACTTTTTTCTGCCTGCCCCTTCCGTTTTTTGAATTTAACGATACCGGCCGCTTCATCGAAAAGCTCTCTTCGATCTTCTGGTTTTCCACTTAAAATCTGGTCGATCTGTCCCTGTCCGATAATGGAGTATCCCTCTTTTCCAATACCAGTATCCAAAAACAGTTCCTGCACGTCTTTCAACCTGCAATTACTGCCATTGATTAAGTATTCACTTTCACCAGATCGGTATACACGTCTGGCTACTGTAACCTCTTCATAGGAAGTTGCTAACTTATGATCTGAATTATCCAGCGTAATTGCTACATAAGCAAAGCCCTGAGGCCGTCTCGTTTCTGTACCGGAGAAAATAACATCCTCCATCTTACTTCCCCGCAGCTGTTTTGCACTTTGCTCACCCAGCACCCAACGTACCGCATCTGCCACGTTACTTTTACCACTTCCGTTTGGTCCGACGATTGCTGTGATTCCATCTTTAAATTCAAATACAAGTTTATGGGCAAAGGATTTAAACCCATGTACTTCAATACTTTTTAAATACATCCTATTGATACTCCTGTCTATTTTCCTTCAGCTTCAGAATCGATTTGTAAGCCGCCTCCTGTTCTGCCGCCTTTTTGGTTCTGCCAACTCCAGTTGCCAATTCCCGCTCTCCAACCAGAGCCTGTACCATAAATTTTTTATTGTGATCAGGTCCTTCCTCCAGCAACACTTGGTAGGACAGGCTTTCCTTTGACATCCCCTGAATGAGTTCTTGCAAGATGGTCTTACTATCATAAAAGAGCTTTTTATTTTCTATGTCTGCTAAAATATAGTTGGTTATAAATTCTTTTGCACTAGTAAAACCACCATCCAGATAAATTGCTCCAATTACCGCCTCCAATGCATCAGACAGGATCGAATCCCGCTCTCTTCCTCCTGTTGCATCTTCGCCTTTACCAAGAAACAGAAATTCACCAAGATCAAGCGCCTTAGCACATAATGATAAAGTAGGTTCACATACCATACTGGCTCGTAATTTGGTCATCTCTCCTTCTGTCATGTTAGGGTTATTCATATAAATAAACTCACTGGATACCAGTTCCAAAACGGCATCTCCTAAAAATTCCAGTTTTTCATTGTTGGACAGCCTGCTCATTCGTCTTTCGTTAGCATAGGAACTATGTGTTAAAGCCTGCCGCAGCAGATTGGAGTTTTGAAAGGAATAACCAGTTGCCGACTCAAATGCGTCAATTGCTCTCTTCATAGTGTATCTCCTTAAAAAGTTCAGTCAATCAGCATCTGCCAATTGACTGAAAAAACAACGATTATTAAGCTTAGTTAAGAGCACCTTTAATCTGCTCAACTGCATCACTAACGGTTACAATGTTTTCTGCAGCTTCATTGGCAATCTCAATGTCGAATTCTTCTTCGATTCCCATAATGATTTGAAAAATATCCAGAGAGTCTGCTCCTAAATCATCCACAAACGTAGTGTCCATTGTAATTTCATCTTCATCCACATTTAAAACTTCGCTAATAATTTTTTGTAATTTTTCGAATTCCATAATAATTCACCTTTCTTAGTCATTTAAAGTAATATAATTTTTAATTTTCTCATTGATATTCTGCTGTTTAAAAGCAATACACTGGATGATGGAATTTTTTATTTCCATGCTTTTAGAACTTCCATGTGTTTTCACAACCAGACCATTCAGTCCTAGAAGTGGTGCGCCTCCATGCTCAGAGGCATCAAATGATTTTAATGTTTTCTTAAGGGCGGGTTTTACAAGAAGTGCTCCAATTTTGCTACGAAGGTTCGTCATCATACCGCCTTTGATTTTTCCAATCAAAGCGGCACCAAGGCCTTCATACAGTTTTAAAATTACATTTCCAACAAATGCCTCACAGACAATTACATCTGCCTCACCTAGAGGAATATTCCTTGCCTCAATACTGCCGATAAAGTTAATCTCATTACAGTTTTTCAGCAATGGATAGGTTTCTTTTACCAGCATATTACCTTTTTCCTCTTCGGCCCCAATATTGACAATAGCAACTCGTGGATTCTTTACTCCTACCACATGCTCCATATACACGGATCCCATTTTTGCAAACTGTACCAGATGGGAAGATCTTGCATCCACATTGGCACCACAATCAATCAGCAGAGAAACTCCATTCACCGTGGGAATAAGAGGTGCCAAAGGTGGTCTCTCTACCCCTTTAATTCGTCCTGCAATCAATTGTCCACCAACTAAAACTGCTCCGGTACTTCCAGCCGATACAAATGCATCCGCTGCCCCACTCTTAACCAGGTTAAGAGCTACAACAATTGAAGAATCTTTCTTACTGCGAATGGCCATAACTGGTGCTTCATCATTGGTAATGACTTCTTCTGCATTCACTACCTTAATCCGCTCCTTGTCATAAGTATATTTCCCCAATTCCTGACTTATTATGGCTTCTTTTCCAACAAGCAATACTTCAATCTCTTTTTTTTCCTGCACTGCTTCTACAGCGCCTTTTACAATCTCAGTGGGAGCATTATCACCACCCATTGCATCTACTGCAACTTTTACTAATTCCTGCATACTTTGCATTCTCCCTTAAGTGTCTACTTACATAATATACTAGATACTTTTCTAAAAATCAACACCTTATTTACACTACTCTATTCTGCCAAAGCCAATTCATTATTTAAAAAAGACAGGATTCGTAAGAATCCTGCCCTGTCAGATGCAAAAATTTATTTCTCTTTCCGATAAAAGAATGATTTTTGTGCAACATAACCTAAGGTCTGAGGCTGAATAATCTGTTCCGTACTTCCAACAAATAAAATTCCTTCATTTTTTAGCGCGTCATTAAATTTTAAATAAATCTCATTTTTTGCTTCTTCGGTAAAGTAGATCAAAACATTCCGACATACAATCATATCACATGAGGTTGGATATGTATCCTTTAATAAATTATGTTGTTTAAATTCTACCCGAGATTTTATCTTATCGGAAATCTGAAAGGTCCGATCATTAATCTTTGTGAAATGCTGACTGATAAACTCTTTTGGCAAGCCTTTCAGACTTTTATCGTTATAGAGTCCCAGCTGTGCTTTTTCCAGAACCTGTTTATCAATATCCGTTGCGATAATCTTTATATCTGTAAGCGGCATAAATTTGGATAGGAGCATAACCAGAGAATATGGTTCATCCCCTGTTGAACAGGCGGCACTCCAAATCTTAATTTTCTTACCAAACTTGCCAAACAAATATGGTAAAATCTCTTTTTCCAGCATCGTCCATTGCTCTGGGTTTCTCCAAAACTCGGATACGTTGATGGTAAGATAGTTTACAAACTCATCAAAGGCTTCTTTGTCTGTTTTTAATACTTTTACATAGTCATCATAATTTTTTACGCTGTGCTTTCCTATCAGAGCATCAATTCTACGTTTCATCTGGCGCTCTTTATAAGCATTTAAATCAATCTTAGTCAGTTGAAATATTTCTTTCTTAAACCCTTCATAATCAAGTGCCATATCACACCCCTATTCTCACAGCTTATTCTTCTGTGTCAGCGTTGATGTCTTCCTCTGTTTCAGCTGCTTCGTTTGCTTCTTCTGCTTCTGGAGCAAATAAAGCTTTGATACTGATACTGATTTTCTTTTCTTCACTGTTAAAATCAACAATTTTGGCCTGAATTTCCTGACCAACCTTTAATACATCAGATGGTTTTTCTACGTGCTCTTTTGAAATCTGAGATACGTGAAGTAATGCATCCACACCTGGCTCAATCTCAACAAAAGCACCAAAGTCTGTCATACGAGCAACTTTACCGTTTACTTCTGTTCCAACCGCAAATTTTTCTTCTGCATTTAACCATGGATTGGTGTTTTCAAATTTTAAGCTTAAAGCGATTTTCTCGCCCTGAATATCTTTGATTAATACTTTAACGGTATCGCCTACCTTGAAGACCTTCTTTGGATTCTCTACACGTCCCCAGGACATCTCAGAAATATGAAGCAGACCATCTACTCCACCTAGGTCAATAAAGGCACCAAAATCAGTTACATTCTTTACCGTACCTTCTACGATATCGCCAACTTTGATTTTTTCAAATAATTCTTTTTGCATTTCTTTTTTCTGTGCTACCAATAACTGCTTACGGTCACCAATGATTCGTCTTCTCTTTGGATTGAATTCGCTGATTACGAATTCGATTTCCTGATCTTTGTATTTGGTTAAATCTTTTTCAAAAGAATCAGAAACCAGACTGGCAGGAATAAATACTCTTGCTTCATCAATGATTACACTTAAGCCACCATCTAAAACAGCAGCTACTGTTGCTTTTAACACTTCTTTGCTTTCGAAAGCTTCTTCTAATCGCTTATTTCCTTTTTCTGCAGCTAATCTCTTATAAGTAAGGAGAACTTGTCCTTCTCCGTCATTTACTTTAAGAACTTTTGCCTGCATGGTTTCTCCAACCTTAACGAGAGTGGTTAAGTCTACGTTTGGTGTATTGGTATATTCACTTCTAGTGATGATACCATCGGCTTTGTATCCAATATTTAAGATGATTTCGTCTTCTTTTACACCGATTACCGTGCCCTCTACTACCTCTCCATTATAGATTGTTACTAATGATTCTTCCAATAACTGTTCAAAACTCATTTCTGACATGTATTTGAACCTCCTCAATAATTTTGTTTGGGGTCGATGCCCCTGCGGTAATACCTACGCTACGAAACGATCTTAATTTGTTTTGATCCAGGTCAACGAGTGTCTGTATATAATAAGTGTCGTCACACTCTTCCTTACAGATTTCATAAAGCTTCTGTGTGTTCGAACTCTGCCTGCCGCCTATTACAATCATGGCATCAGATGTTTTAGCAAGTTCCCTTGCCTCGGTCTGACGCTCCTCTGTAGCGTTACAAATTGTATTTAAAGCAAGTATATCATACCCCTTTTTTGAAATAATTTCAACTAAATCTTTAAATTTCTTGTAATTAAATGTCGTTTGGGCAACAATAAAGATGTTTCTTTCCTTTTTCAGGTTAAAGTTTTCTGCTTCTTCCCTGCTTTGGATTATCTGAAAATCACCAAGACACCAGCCTTTTATTCCTTCTACTTCAGGATGACCTTCATTTCCAATTATTATAATGAAATAGCCTTCTCCACTCTTTTCCCCTACATTTTGATGTATTTTTTTTACAAAGGGGCAGGTTGCATCCAGTATTTCATAACCGCTATTCTTTATTATTTCATATTCTTTCTTAGATATTCCATGAGAGCGAATAATAATTTTCCCTTTTGACAGGTCTTTGAGCACCGAAAGATCTTGAATCACCTTCACGCCTCTTTCCCTCATGTCATTTACCACTTCATCATTATGAATAATATGACAATAGGTGTAATAAGATCAACAGCAATGAATGGCATAATAGACCATATATAAAGCAAGTTTTACCACGAAAAAAAAAACAGAACTTTTGGACAGCTTTAAATCAACATAATT
>JAVBLX010000057.1:0-8934 GCA_031553075.1 Acetivibrio sp. | reverse complement strand
AATACACTTTATATCACAGGTGAGGTTTTATAAATTCGTGATATTTTGGCACTGAACTGGGTTCAACAAAAGATTGGGGATCTCAACCGCTGCCTCTAATTTATGTTTACGCATGATTTTGGGCAGTATCTGCCCTGCCCTCTTAAGGGTATCGTAGAAAAAATGCTCTACATATATATAGACGAGAAAAATCGGAAAATACAGCACATTTTAGCGAAAGTTTTTTACTTTCTATGTTATGCACAAAATTTACATGGTCGTTTTGTGCACTTTTTTTACGTCTACTGGTCGCATTCCCCATAAGAACAATCTTTTGTTTGGTCGTCCTAATATCCCCGTCATCTTCTTCATCTCCTCGTGCTTCCAATCCATCGTTACATGGGTATACAAATCCATGGTAATTCCCAGGTTTGCGTGTCCCATGATTTCCTGAACGGTTTTCGGTGCCATTCCATTTTCAAATGCGCGGGTGGCGTTGATTTTAATCTTTAATTAACTTATTGGATGACTTTCTCCAGTTCTTCAAAAAAATCACTTTTAGCAACCTTATCTGTGCCTGTAAGCAGTGCTTGCATCCATTTTTGTTAGAAGGTTGCTTGGAAAAAGAGGAATTGCTCTATCTTGGTTCTTATGGAAATCCCTGATATAGGTGGATACCCGAGCAGCCAGGGATGGATGGAGTGCAACAATCCGATCCTTATTATTCTTTGCTTGGCGGATGATCACGATTCCTTAAAGACGGACTCCACTGTCAATTATAAATGCTGTCACATTTAAATAGTAAGGTAATGTATGCCTATATGCCAATCTGCTTTAAGCGCTAACAACCTCTTCAACAATCCCCAAATCAAGCAACACTACACCAAATAAACTAAGTAATTGAAAAGCCCCATTTTCAACATAAAACTCCTGTTGTGAATCATAAACTTCTAAACTGGTCTTCCCAAACTCATCAATATCATAAGCCTCAAGTCGCTTACTAATAATATATTTATCAATTTCTTCCAACGCCTTTAAAATCTCCTCATCATTACGGATCATTTGTTGATTAACCCCTTCATTTGCCATATATCTTTTCAGTTCATGACCTGTCTCAATAGCTGTTCGATATATATCATCACCAAAACAAGATATAATAAAGCTTTCAAAAGCTGGATAACTTAGTAGTAGCATCCCCTGTGAACCATCTGCATTGTCATATGGATGAGAATATTTTGCAACATAGTCTCTGACTTGGCTCTCATCATAACTCTTAACATCTCTATCATAAATATAATAAATCGGCAACGCCTCAGGTTTTAACCCTAATTCACTGGACATCTTATAAAACAGCTGATTTAACTCTTCGTCATTCATTTCATAAAGATGGTTTCCCTGAAAATTCAAGGCAATAATCTTAGAATATGGATTTTTTCCTTTAAATACATAGCCACCTGCTCCCCGCTTTAACTTTACCATTTCATATCCGAGATATTTTACGAAGATTGTTTCCAGAACATTAAATTCGGTCTTGCTTCCCTCCAAGATAAAAATAACATTCCCAATATTCTTCTCTTTATTTACCTTATAGCTCTTCACCATAAACAGGCAATCCTTCAAACACACCAGATAAATACATTTTTTCAATGTTCTGAGCTTCTCTAGGCTTATAGTCGGAAACACGTTTTATTGTACTCCCTTCCTTCCCATTAAAAGAAACTACGTAAATCTGGTCTGGTCTCATAATTGAATTTGATATTAAGTTGGTTGAATGGGAAGTAAAAAAGAGCTGTGAATGGCCTGCATTTTCCATAAAAAAACGTACTATCTTTTCTTCTAATACATTATGCAAACCACTGCTGAACTCATCAATAATAAACATTCCTTTCTTTTCGATTGCACCAATTAACCCTGGCAATAGATTGGCAAAAACCCTGTTTCCAAGTGATTCTTGCTGAAATGGTATTGGAATAGGGTATGAATTCCTTTTGAAAAACAATAGTTTATTATCACCGGCATTTATCGTTACGCCTTCTCCCGAGCTTTTTGTATCATATTCCAGAGTAAAATCATAAAGCAGTTTATTAATATATCGGTTTAGAGTTCTCACTCCATTTTCCCTTGCATATTGCTCAACGTTCATATTTTTAGAGTAATTCAAGCTATGAACATCTACATAATACGAGTTTAATATGAATTCCATAAATGAGTTTAAGATTTTATTTTGAGGAAACTTTCCTGTTTCAAAGGATGCTCTCCGCAAATAAGATGTGTTTCCATTTATGTTTTTTTCGGAAATTTTCTCATCCAAGATTATTGTTGCATTTTCGCCTATTCTATTTAAAATTTCTTTTCCGGCAATATCTAAATGTTCCTCCAAAATGCCCTTAGCTGTATTATACTCAATTACGTATTTTAAATCTTCGTTCACAATATTGAACTCATACTCTATTACAATGTTATGCTTAGAACCATTATCAGCATAGAATAGGCAATCATAACTTGAAATATTGGCATTCTCCCCCATTAAAAAATCGAGCAGAAACCGAATACCCTTCAATGCATTACTTTTTCCGGATGCATTGGGGCCAATAAATAAGGCTCCTTTTAAAATATCATTTTCTGAAATAACATTTGAGGTGTTTAATATTCCATATTTTGTGGAAGAAAAGTCAAAAACTGTTCTATTTTTAAATGATAAGAAACTTGTTAATGCCATCCTTTTTAACACATAATTCACATCCCTTCAGATATATTTAAACTCTTTATACTAAGAATATACCACCTTATAGATTTTTATGCAAGTTTTTTTCTCTAAATTTATTGTTATGTGTAATTTATTTACACATCTTGCAATGTAAATAAAGTCTTTCCTGATGATGTAATTAAAATTAATTCCATAATTCAAAAAACACATCTATAGACACAAAAAACTCCAGCGAAAAATTCACCAGAGTCCTTTAATCTCCAAATATCGACTGGAAATCATTTCAAGCGGTGGTCTGTATGGTAAAATTACAATTGATGCTCTTGACAAAGTCCGGCCAGAAACCAGAAACTCTGCACTCGCCAACATCCTGGAGCTTCTTCACATCACTGAGAACCGCTATAGCGGTATTCCCACTATACAGGCTGAAATGAAAAAAGCCGGACTTAAAGCTCTAGACTTTGAACCTGAACTTCCCAAATTATTACGACTCAACAGCCGTAAACAATTAAAAAAAGTGCACAAAATCAGTATTTAACCGCATTTTTCACTTGCAAAAATGCGGTATCTTTGATATAATCATTGAGTATGATGTCATGCTCAAGGAGGTCGTGAAATGTACCATGATTTTTTAGTTAACATCCCAAAAGACTCAAAAAATATCTCTTCCAACAGACGTAAGGGAACTGTCTATATCGAGTATACATATGCGAGGCGTTATATTCCAGAAAAGAAGTATAACATACCAAAAAGAACGACAATTGGCAAGCAGTGCCCAGAGCAGCCAGATATGATGTACCCCAACAATAACTTTAGGAAATACTTTCCCGAGGAGGAGTTCCCTGAAAAGAGGGAGAACGTTTCACATAGCAGTTGCTTAAGAGTAGGTGGTTTCTTTATTATGAAAAAGATTATGGACGATTATGAATTGCCACAAATGCTCTCCAAGTACTGGAACGAGAAAGGCAGAGGGCTCTTTCTGGATATGGCGGCATATTCCATCATCTGTGAGAACAATGCTGCCCAGTATTATCCGGATTACGCATATAATCACCCCCTGCTCACTAAGAACCAGCACGTTTATAGCGACTCTACCATAATCCGCTTTCTGTCTGAAATCTCAGATGATGACCGTGTTGGATTCTTAAATGATTGGAATGAAAAAAGAGACCATAACGAACGAATTTATATTTCGTATGATGCTACCAATAAAAACTGCCAGTCTGGATGCATCGATATGGCAGAGTTCGGTCACCCGAAAGTGGATATTGAAGCACCTATAATCAACTACGCGATTGCCTATGATGTGAATAATCAGGAGCCGCTATTTTATGAGGATTATCCTGGCAGCATTGTCGATACATCACAACTTAAATATATGCTTGAAAAAGTAAAAGCATATGGTTATAAGAACGTTGGATTCATTCTTGGCAGAGGCTATTTCAGCCGGGATAACATTAATTATATTGATAGTTGCGACTACAGTTTTGTAATGATGGTAAAGGGCAGAATGACATTTGTACGGAAACTGATTTTAGAACATAAAGGCGCATTTGAAACAAAGCGGAGTTGTGCCATAAAAGAATTTGAGACATATGGTATAACCATTCCCGACGTGATGTATGCAGATGAGGAAAAGATTAGATATTTTCATCTGTATCACTCAATCAGTAAGGAAAATGCAGAGAGAACCGCATTGGAAAGCAATCTTTCAAAGATGGCGGAACAGCTTGAAAAGCACAAGGGAACAACGATGGATTTCGGCAAGCTTTATGAACACCATTTCAAACTTACTTATCATTCTGTGAATGGTCAAAAGAAACTCTTTGGGTATGAAGAACGTGAAGATGTGATAGAACATGAATTAAGGCTATGTGGATACTATGTAATTGTAACATCCGAAAAGATGACGGCACGTGAAGCACTGCTGTTATATAAGAGCAGAGATTCATCTGAAAAGCTATTCCGGGGAGACAAGAGTTATCTTGGGAATAATGGTCTAAGAGTATCCGGCAATGAAGCTATTGATTCAAAGATATTTATTGAATTTGTGGCACTTATCATACGTTGTAAAATCTATACGCAACTAAAAAAACGCATGATGGAGATGGCGGCAAAACCTAATTATATGACCGTGCCTGCAGCACTTAAAGAACTGGAAAAGATAGAAATGATAAGGGAAGCCGATGGAACGTATCAACTTGATCATGCGATAACAGCCACGCAGAAGACCATACTTGGAGCTTTTGGAGTAGATGATAAATACATAATCAGAAAGTCAGTAGAACTTGGAAAATATCTAAAAAACTTGGCAGATGACGAAGGAGATGAAGAAGATGGTCCGAACACGGAAGACGGAATCGATTACTGAACAGATAGCACTGGCAGAAGCGAAATTCAGAAAACTCAAAGACAGATGTGATGCTATGGCTCTCGAGCTGGAAGCTCTTTATGCAGCGAAGAAAGCTCTTGAGGATAAAGCAATGCTCGACGCTATAGCCAAAAGTAAAAGGACACCTGCCGAGATAATGGCATTCCTCGAAAGTAAGAATTAGACCCCTCTGTGGCTGGTCTTAATGCCGACTTTTTTTTAGACGGCCAGCCTTTGAGTAGGAAAAATATGGGAAGTTAAGGGTAAAAGGAACTTGGCGTTCATTACAAGGCAGTACCCCGTATTCGGGAAAAATTGATGAAGTATGCTTTGGGACAGAATATAAGTTAGAGATACGCTGTGATAGAGAGATAGCGGGAACAGCAATTGGAATTATTAAGAAAGTACATCCATATGAAAAGCCACTAATTAATGTAATCCCCCTAGTAAATGAAGATTATGGATTAGACTAATGAGCTTGAGAAAATGTGAACTATCTGGAATTATCGGATAGTTCACACAAAGGAAAAATCCAAGATTCTCGCCGGTTGAAGTTGTAAAAAAGATGACCTTTACTTTTCTAAACCAATATATAGCGTTGAATTCTATAAAAATGATAGTGCAAATCATCAATGGGTTGTCGACGATTTGGAAAAAATTTGTTCAATACCCTAGGGACACCATATTCAATGGGAAGAAAAGAAATTATGGCTGGAGAATCAAAAGTGGTAGAATTTAAAGAGGCATTACCGGAAAAAAAGTATTAAGTATATGAAAACAGTCGTAGCGTTTGCGAATGGCTGTGGTGGTAGATTGATTTTTGGGGTCAAGGATGAGACCTGTAAAGTAATTGGGATTAGCAATGAGACGGTATTCAAGACAATGGATGCTATTACAAATGCGATATCTGATAGCTGTGAGCCTATGATTATTCCTGATATCTCATTGCAAGAAATAGAAGGAAAGACAATTATTGTTGTAGAGATACTTCCAGGAACGCAGCGCCCTTATTATATAAAGTCTATGGGAATTCACAATGGCACCTTTATTCGTTCGGGTGGAACAACTAGATTAGCGGAGGCATATATGGTGCAGGAACTGATTCTAGATGGTACAAAAGGGAGCTTCGATCAGCTTCCGGCAGAGGGACAGACTGTGTCGGAAATTGAAATTGAAGAGTTATGCAGTGAAATGACCGCTTATGCAAAAAAATGTGTAGAAGTGATGCTGAGCGAGATGAAGTTAGACCACTAACAAGGAGCCAACTTCTTTCTTGGGGACTTCTCATTGAAAAAGACGGAGACTTGCTCCCGAGCAATGGTTTTTGTCTGCTAGCTGGAAAGCACATTCCGTCCGTGCAGGCGGTAATCCAATGTGCTGTTTTTAAGGGGACTAATCGGGCTGTTTTTGTTGATAGAAAAGATTACATTGGCTCAATCCAAAATCAGATTGATGAGGCCTATGATTTTGTTCTGCGCATGATTCGTATGGGGGCTAAGATTGATGGATTATACCGGCAGGATGTTTATGAGTTTCCTATTGGTACTATACGAGAAATGATTTGCAACGCAGTATGTCATCGCAGTTATTTAGAACCTGCCAATGTACAAGTTGCTTTATATGATGATAGACTGGAAGTTACTTCTCCCGGAATGTTATCATATGGGATGTCATTGGAAAAAATAAAAGAGGGTTATTCAAAGATTCGTAATCGTTGTATTGCCAATGCTTTTGTTTATATGAAAATTATTGAGAGCTGGGGAAGCGGTATACCTAGAATGATTCAAGAATGTAAAGACTATGGTCTTAATGAACCCGAATTAATCGATTTTGATGGAGATTTTAGAGTAAACCTCTATAGGAAAGAGGCAATAGGTATCAAAACAATGCCGGAAAGTGCCGGAAAAGTGCCGAAAAGTGCCGAAAAAGTGCCAGAAAGTGCTGAAAAGGGTAACGATAGTTTTTTTATGGAGGAGCAACATAAGAAAATAATAGATTTCGTAGCTGCCAATGGGCATATTACGTCTAGACAAGTTGAGGAACTTTTGCTCGTGAAGCAAAGAAGAGCCAGAGTAATTCTTAGTGATATGGTAAAAGCCAATCTAATAAAAAAACAGGGAGCATCAAAAAATACGATATATATTTTGAATGAATAGCTCCTTCTATCTACAGTTATGATTCTTCTTGTCATGACCGTACAATTTGTAATGTCAATACTAAACACTACCGTCCATTCAGGACACAAATAATGCGGTCTCATTTGTTGAGATATCAGCACCTGTTCATCAGGAAGTTTCTACCCAATGCAGCTCAGATGTAATTAAACCTGCTGCTGTAATTAAAACTGCTACGATGTCTATAGCAATTTCAAACGACATCTCTGATCAGCTTCTATCAAAGATTCTGCAGGAGGTGGCACATGCTTGTAAACGTCAAATCGTCCGCTCCCCAATAAATTAAGCGCCGCTTATTTGCGACGCTTGCTGTAGCAATCAGCCGGGAGCGTTTTTGACCACGGCATGAGTGGCTCCAGCAATGATTGTTCTATATTTCCATTTTTATCAATCAGGGACGGTAACTCCGTCAATAGGTGTTTAATGTAATAATACACATTTGTAACTGTTCAGAACCCCTTATTCAAAAATGAAACCGGGATAGCCTGAAATAGCATTTTTAATTGATTCATATGCGTTATAGCCTTGCTTGTGTGCAGTGCCAACATATGACATGATTTTCAGATAATCTCTGGCACCATCTTCGCTTCGAAAGCAGCCAGAAACCTTTGTCTTGACTTTAATCATTCTCAAATCCCGTTCCGCTTGATTATTATCAAATGGTACAGAAAAATTGTTGATAAAAAGACAGACTGATGCCTTGTAATTCGCAAGACGTTCTACCAAGGCGAGTATCTTCCCTTTCTTCTTGCGACCACGTTTTTTCTCCGTTTCTTTCGGAAGGGGATTTTCTTCCCTGCCCTGTTTGATAAGTTCTTCATATCGTTTATCAAACTTATGATAGTGATAATAGCTTAGAGACTCTTTTCCAGCCTCAACAGCTTTATCTTTGACCTTCTTCATTTCCAGTAGAAGGTCTATAAATCCAGTTGCCCATGTCTGCTCAGGACGATTTTCAATAATCCCTGTCAGCTCGCGCAGGAGATGGGCACAGCAGATTGCATGCTGGATATCAGGGTAGTTCCAATACGACGCCCAGCAGTCATGCATGGCAATACCGCCAAAATCTGTGAGCACACCACACTGTTCCATACCCTCAAAGCCACGCTTCGGGCTGATATCAAGATAGGTGTATTCGCAATTGGAAGCATCGTGGACCCACCACAGTTTCTTATCCACACGAGTTCCGGTTTCATCAAAATGGCCAAGCCCGGATTCAATCATTTTATCTTTGATTTTATCTACAGTACCTGTTACGAAACTGGCACAGCGTTTTACCATGTTACTGACATTTCGTCCTTTGTCAATGAGACCACCTTCTTTCGCTAAAAATTGATACTTCTATTTTAGCCGAAAGATAGGAAAAAAGCGAATTTTCCTAATTGACGCAATAGTAAAAATGACGGTGGATAAGTGTGGATTTTCAAGGCATCGATGTTTGTAAACTTATTCAAAATTCGTATAAGTAAGAATCTGAACCAAAGCATTATGCGTAAATAAGTTAGTATTCCACAAGTGTCAACGTAAACATAAGATTGCAAAGAAGTTATGCGTAAGCGCTACAAAAGATGGCATCATTCCCAATACCAGCAAAGAATGCTATTCTTTCTAAAAGATTATTTTTAGGAGGAGCTAATGAGTACAGATAACATTTCCCTTTGGCGGAAGCGAATTATTGATAAAGAAGCTAGCGGTTTATGCCT
>JAVBLX010000228.1:0-12523 GCA_031553075.1 Acetivibrio sp. | reverse complement strand
AATACACTTTATATCACAGGTGAGGTTTTATAAATTCGTGATATTTTGGCACTGAACTGGGTTCAACAAAAGATTGGGGATCTCAACCGCTGCCTCTAATTTATGTTTACGCATGATTTTGGGCAGTATCTGCCCTGCCCTTTTAAGGGTATCGTAGAAAATATACTCTACATATATATAGACGAGAAAAATCGGAAAATACAGCACATTTTGGCGAAAGTTTTTTACTTTCTATGTTATGCACAAAATTTACGTGGTCGTTTTGTGCACTTTTTTACGTCTACTGGTCGCATTCCCAATAAGAACAATCTTTTGTTTGGTCGTCTTGCTGATAATTTCAATTCAATCACTATATGGTAACGATTTTATATACTCCTCCAACAACGACTCCTGATAAGCTGCCCTTTTTCGCAGCTTCATTTCAGCGGCAATTTCCAACAACTGGCTATCTGTAATCCGATCAAGCATTTTCAGACGTCTTTCACTGATATCTTTTAAGGATATTACTTTTATATAATTTTCTGGATTCATCAGAAAAAAAGACAGCTGTTTGCCATAGCGGTCCTTTAATCTTTGGGCTATTCCAAGACCTTCTGGATCAAAATCGCCTGAATAAAAAATCTTCGTTCCTTCTTTTGCCAACAAATCCAAAAGCAAAAGGCCAGCTAAATTGGGTTGTCCATTCAAACACATGTAGCCACAATTTCCTTTTGCTTCCGCAATCAGAGTACCATACACAGAAGGGTTCTCAAAAACATAGATTCTTTCCCCGCAGTTTATCCGTTCAAGCTGGGCAATGGATACAAGGGCAAGGTGCATAGATTCCTCTAATTGACGAAATCCCTCCATGCCCATATGCAGGCTTCCGTCTCTCTTCCATCCCCTGACTCCATAGACCACTGTATAATTTGAAATATCATCCTTACAAATACCCGCCATCAAATAAAGCTCTGCTCTTTGTAAGGGACGTTTTTCAGCTATCCCTTCCTGTTTTAAAGCATATTGAATTCCATATTGAAGCAGAGCTGCTGCATCCTTTCCTTCGTCAAAATAATGAGGATTCCCCGTCGTTCTTGCGGCAAATACCGCAAGATATTCCACTTTACCCATAAAGACCGGAAGCCCGTTAATGGCTGCCAAGAGATGAGCTAAAAGTCTTCTGGTCGTTTCCTTACTTTGCTTATATGAGTAATTTAGAAGTCGGTTTGGGGTTTCCCCTTTCTCAATCACATCTAGAAGCCACGCCTGTCCAATGGTATGAGCAAAGCATTCCCCTGCCTCTCGAAAAAAAGCCTCCCGATCCTGGTCTTCTTCCTGCCGCTGTTCTTTCTTACTCTTTAGCACTCCCTGAAAGTAAGCTGCCAAAAGCTCCTCCAGGGAAATCCCTGTATAACGGCTGGCATTCAAGGCATTTTGAAATTTTTCAGCCGAAATAGACACACTTTTCCGACCATGGTAATTTTTCCCGAAGAAGCCTTCCAGAACTTCAATATCCTTTTCCTTCAATCCAGATAATACTACGTTTCCTCCCGCTTTACCCAAAGAAGCATACTTTTCCCGAAAACCACTCATCAGTCGCTTAAGTACAGCATTATCTGATAGATACTCCACACACTCCTTAACCAAGTCCACATTTATTTGATCATTCATCTGCTTATTCATCCGAATCCCCCTCGGCCTGTATGTCCTGCTCATTTAAAACATGCTTCTTCACACGTCCATTCCAAACATAAGACATCACCGTAACAAATTTGGCATTATCCGGTCGCAGAAGCTGATAAATGGCCACTCCATCCAATGTATCGCAATCCCCCCACAGTACCTGTGAGTTAATAATAAAATTAAATTCAAACTCTACCATAAGCCGGAACATATCCCGGATATTCCGATTATCCACTCCGGCAAAGGCCTCATCCAAAGAAATCATCCGAGGGGCATCTTCCCTGGCACCTTTATATTTTGCCACAACGGCTGAAAAGAGAGGAACATACATAGACATGGCCTTTTCTCCACCGCTAAAGGTTCCAAACACACTATTGGTAAGCTCCTTTATCTTTTCCCCACTCTTTTGACAGAAAAGCTGAAATTCAAACCACTTTCGGTAATCTAAAGTATCCCGCATAACACCATAAAAGGAAATTGCTCCATTTCCATCTTTAGCATTTCTTCTGGCTTCCTCTACCTTGGAACGAAAATGTGCAGAGAGCTTAGCCGCTTCCTCTTCCCGCATTGTCCGATAGTCCTTCTTTAATAACTCTACCAGCTCCTTCGTATCCAGCTGGTCCTCCGTTTCTGCCGTTTTACTCCGCCATTTTAAGCTTAACTTTAATCCACTGGAAGTGTTCATCGCACCCATAAGGCGATTCATCCCATCCACCCAGGCAAGACTTCCATTAATCCGATTACGAATCTTGCGACTGATGGTGTTTGCTAAAATATCTTCGAATAACTCGCGGTCACCATCCCGGATAAGCTGGTTCAGTTCTTCAATTTCATCCGCCAGATGATTTAGAAGCTCCGAAAAACGAACTCTGGTACCACGGAATTTCCCACGGATATCCATTCGTCGAGCCCCTTCCTCTTCCAGCTCGTCAAATAAGGTTTCCATGCTCAGTTGATATTCCACCAGGTACCCTCTATTTTCAAAATATACCCGGTTCATCTGCTCGACAATTTCATCCCGGTTAATATCACCAGCTAAAGGCTCAAGAAACGCAAACAGCTTAAATGCATCTTCCGTTTCCGGAAGTTCAAGATTTTTAAGCTCATACTCTTTCCGGAAGATATCCTTCCATACAGCCAGAGAACTCTTCAGGTCCTTTTCCTTTGCATACTGAGATTCCAGCTCATTCTCCAGGCGGGCAACCAAAGAAAGTCCATTGGTCTTTGTTGCAACACATTCTTCCTTTTCACCAGGGATACTGGAAAGCCGCTTAACACAATGGTTTAGCCGTTCCTTTATTTCCTCATAATTGGTCAGCTTCAGTTGTTCCTGTATGGATTTTATTTCTTCCAAATTTATGCGGAGCTGCTGCTCAAATTTTCCCTTGTCATATCGGATTGTATCCATGTCCTCGTCCAGAGTCCCCATAATTTCATGGATATCCTGAATTCGGATGGAAAATTGAATCATGGACAAATGAACATTTTTCAGCTGATAGAAAGAGGACAGGTACGCATCCATGCTGCGCTTGGCCTTCTCAAACACATCCAACCGACATTTCAGATACAGTTTCTCTGAAATCAAAACTGCTCGTTCCCAAATCGACCGAAGCTTATCACTCATCTCTCGGATGCGTTCTTCCAATAGGCGAATTTCTTTCTGTATTTGCTCCAGTTCATAAAGCGCTTCCCGGTATCCCTGATAAGCCTCCCGAAGCCCCGTTTCCGCTGGAAAACATTCATACTCTGTTTTTAAACGTAAAATCCCTTCTTTTACGGTATTTAATTCTTTTTCATACTCTTCCTTCTCTTCACAACAAATTTTATGTTTTTTAAGAAGTTCCGCTATTTTAGCTTGTCGCTTTCGCTCTCTTGCTTTTACCCCAATGTAACCAGCCTCATAGGTGTGGGTCACAGTTCCGGTAAGCACTCCCATCTGATAGCTCCCATCAGGAGAAATACTTACGGTTGAAGAAGCATTATAGCCAATGCTCTCCAGGATCCCCAGAATCTTGCGGTTCAAGAACATATCCATATTATCCCCATTTACATCAAATAGAGGAAGTAGACTGTCTACTACCTTTTCCTTTGAAGTAAATAAATAACGGTCACTAAGACCCGGGTCTGTTTTCAAAACCTGCTGCCGATACTCCTCCTCCACAATCAAAGCATCCAAAATCCCCATAGAAAGAAGGGCTTCCTCCAAATGATTGCATTGTTCCTCGGATAAGCTCTGGTCAAATTCGATTACTTTATAAAATTCGCGGTAAGGAATTCCCTGGCGTTTCAACCGTTCCCGATTCTTCAAAACGGCTTCACTACGATCAGGTTCTGGTTCTTTTTGATTTTTCCATTCCTTCAGCTCTGCTTCAATCTGTTCCGCTTCCTGGGTAACCTCTTTGATAACCCGTTCCAGGCTGGACTGCTGTTGATTATACACTCCCTGCTTTTCAAAGCTGACATCCGCAACTTTCTGACGAATTTTGGAATAGTCGGCGCCGGTACTGTATTCGTCAGCAAAATCACTAATTTCCCGCAGCAAATCACGGGGAAGAATAAGTTCTTTATTTTCTCCATTCCAACGATACAAACTTTCCTTGTACTCATTCTGCACCCTGGTAAATTCCGCTTCCTTTTCCTTGCTCTTCCGATCACTGGTATCCCGATTTTTCTTTTCCCGATCCAGCTTCTGATTTTCCTCTTCCAGAAGACGTTTCTGGCTGTCAGCGTGGCGAAGAATCTCCAATCCCTCCTCAATCCCATCTCGGAGTTTCACCGTCTGCTCCATATGGGTCTGAAACTGAAATTCCTCTCCTTTGGTTTTCAATAATTCATCTTGAAAAAATACATGCTCTGAAAATTGAAGGTCCTCGGCGTGCTCACTCATCTGATGCAGCAGCTGACTTTGCTCCTCTTCTTTTCCCTGGCAACGCTCCTCTTCCTGCTTTAATTTCCCTTGATAATCCACATACTTTTCCTGTTTTTCAGTCAGCTGTTTTTCTTTTTCGGAAATGCTTTCTTTTTGCTCCGCCACATGTTTGCCCAGCTCTTCTTCTCTTTCTTTTAAAGATACTGCATCGCTGGCATTCAGGGATTCTTTTTCTTTTTCCAAGGCTGACTGTTCTGCCTCCAACTCCTGATAATGGAGCGCGGAAGCTTCCAGTTCTTTCCTGGTTTTCTTTAATTGACTTTCGTTTGATAGAATATTTTTCAACAGATTGGCAACGGCTTCCTCTCCATTTTTCCACTGAAGAGTCTTCTGAAACAGAATAAATCGATTGTATTTTTCATAAACCCGTTGTATTTTTCGGGCGGCGTTCTGGCTTTCCAGCTTTGTTTTTAAGTTTGCAGTGAGGCTGTCCATGTTTTCAATCGCTTCCGACATAGGCCGTAAGTCGTCGTCGGAAAGGGGTTGGAGAGAATCACTTAAAATATCATTAATAACGGAAGGTTTAAAGTCCTTGGACAACTTTGGTGTCCGCAACTGGATCAAAAGATCAATCATTTCTTTATATTCATCTGCTGATGCAAATCCGAAAATCTGCCTATTTACATACTCGGTATATTCTGCCTGACGTTCAATAATGCCCCCTCCGGTTCCCAGGCGATATTCCAGTTCTTTCTTTGAAAGGGTCACTTTATCATCCAATTCCTTATACAGGTAGAAATCCTGATTTACCCTTCGCCCATCCGAAATATAGAAATACCACTTTTCCATGGGCTTTCCTTTTCTCGCCCGCATGCCCATTCCGACGGTATGATAGGTTTCACTTTCCTCCCGTTTGAATTCCAGATATAAATACCCAGTACGTTCTTCCCGTTCATCCTCTTCCTCTAAAAGGTAGTTATTCATCTTTCGGTCTCTGGTTCCAAATGGGTCTAACCGCTCAGGACTTAAATTTCCATCGAGGAGAAGAGGTACCACACTTTGCATGGTAACTGATTTCCCCGAGCCATTTGAACCGCGCAGTAACATTCTTCCCTTTAAAAAGTAAAATTCCTGTTCATCATAATACCAAAAGTTCACCAAACCGATTTTATTGGCCTGCCATCTGCTGTTCATTACGTTCCTCCAACCTCACTGCTTTATAGTCCTTGGGATAACATCCGATTACTTTTCCCACCACTGGCATCACTTTTATCTCTCTGTTCTCCTTATCCTGAATGATAAAGGTCAGCCGTTCCATTTCTTCTTTTACCAGACGAATGAGTTCTCCAGGTGTCTTTTCACGATATATCTTGGAAAATCCACTTCCGTGCTCCTCCCGGCATTTTTCGATGATTTGGTCAAACTGCATCTCACTGATTCTGATATATTCCTCCGCTGTAAGTGAAAACAATCCTTCCTTCACGGCCTGCCACAAAAGCTGATTACACAGCAGGATAATATCCGACAGGGTATTGTTTTCGGGAAAGCCACTGCCAATTTTACATTCGGGTCCAGCGATAAGAAATGCACTGTTTTTGTGCTGCTGTAACCGACAGTCAAAGGTTCTTTCCAAATCGTCGGAAAGGCGCTTTCCATAATATTTTAAATATTCAAAGTCCTCGTCCTTCTCGCCTTCACGGTACATGCCGATAGAAAAGAGCAGTCGTTTATAGACACGGTGTCTTCTTGCCATTCCTTTTTCTTCGTTCAGGTCAACCCAATCGCTGTTTTCAAAATCCGAGGGCTGTGTGTAATTCATAATATCCCGGGTAAAGTTACGCATATAATACTTGGATACACCCGTGTTTTCATACAGCACTTCTCCACTGTAGTCATTGGCAAATACGTCATCGCTTCCATCGGTGATTCGCATCATGCCACTCTGAACGCCATAGCGAAGGACTTTAATCAGCTGCCTGCGACAAGTATATAGGGTCCAGTCCACTTTCTCTGTAACCATATTTGCGGCGATATATTCTGTGACTTGGGACAGAACGAACTGTTCCTCTGCTTCTTTGTCTTCTAAAAACATGAGAAGTATGCAAAGGAAGGCATACTCCATTTTGGATGTGAAGGCTTCAATGCCCATGAAATTCTCCGGCTTGGCCGGTGTTTTTTCCAGTTTTACAAGGAGGGAATTCTCAATGATTTGGCATCCCAGTTTTTCGGTGGCAAAACGGCGGACATCGCCGAGGGAATCTCTTATTTTATAATAGACTTCCTTATTATCGGATTTTAGAATCCAGCGTTTTCTAAGTAATTCTTCCAGCTCATTCATTCGTACTTGTTTTCTCCTGTTGGCTTTCTGTTATTTTCCTGTTATTTTTGCTACTTTTGTTGTTTTTCTTTTTTCCTGCATTGCATACTCTCATCAGCAATTCCAGTCTACTTCATATACTTCATTTAGCTTCTTTATGCTTCTTTATGCTTCTTTAAAAACAAGCTCCATGGAGGGCATGGTAAAATCACCATCCTCACAATGTACCACGCAGGTTTCTTTCTTGTCTGGCATGGAAATGTAATAGTCTCTTCCTTCCTCCGTCCTGGCGGCTCGCTCTCCGGTCTCCAGTGCCTTGGATATCCAGTTAAGGAGTATTTCCCTGACTGGACCACTCAAAACAGGCAGGTTAGCAAACGAAATCCGGTTATTTATAATAAGTTTCTCTATCTGCTTTTGATTCTTTTCCATTTCCTCAATGGTTTTTCGCTTCATTTCTTCTTTTTCACGAGAATAATCTTTCATGACGGAACGATTGGTCTTTTCCCGATAGTTTCTTACGCGAGGTGTCACGGCAACTTCATAGGGCGCTTCTTCATATACTCCACTGTTAGCACTGTCCGTCTTCCTTGGAAACTCACCCTTCAGATGGATAATCTCTTCCACCCCGAAAACCATGGCCGACATCCGGTGAGCTTCATTGATATCCTGACATTTCAAAAAAACGGTAGCTACTTTGGCATATTCTTCCCTACGATTGGCCCCCATATTGTTCAGTTCACTGATTTGGGTAGCATAGCGGGTAATACGGCGTATTATATCGTTGGTGGCATCAAATAACTTAGCCGCCTCATTTTCCTGCCCATCCGCAGCAACAAACCATTCCTCCATACTCTCCCAGCGTCCCTTTGCCCGCTCTACCAGAAGCTCATAGCTGATTTCCCCATCCATACGAGGGATGGAGAGCTCGTATTCTACCACTTTGGACAGAATTGTCTGGATGACCGTCTGGTCTGTCAGGCGCATGATTTCTTCAATAATACCCAGATTTTGCTGCAGCCCTTTGACGAAATTGCGGAGATATTCCACCAGTCTGTCCTTGAAAACAAGAAATTCTCTGGTTTTCATCATCTCTTCTGCCTTTATGCCATTTAAATCTCGGATGTAATCCTGATAATTTTGGTTTAGCCGAATAAAATCGTTATTTAAATCAGTCCACCAAGTATAGGCTTCCATGGATGTTGCATCAATCATTTGCGGGATTTTTTGAATATTGGTCCGAATGCGTTCAAATAGAGTCGGCTCCAGGGAAGCCCCTTCGATAAACAGATTTTCCAGACGAATCACAAGACGTTCGATTTCCACACTGTATTCTGACATCTGGTAGCGGAATTTCTTATTTTTAAATTCTTCGATGGAGGATACTTTTTTGGTATCCTGAATCGTAACCAGATTCTTCCAGTTGACCAGTGCGGTAAGGTCCTGCTGACATTGATCCGGTGTATAATCCTTGAAGTAGTCATGAGAGACCATCTCTTCGTATACTTCTTCCTGATATAGCCAGTATTTGAGCTTTTCATAGCGTAAATAAAAAATACGCAGAATCGTTCGATAACGTTCTGCATTTTCTGTGGTCAGGTATTTTGTTTCGGTGATGGGTTTCAGCAATTTCTCAGTGATTTCCACAGTAAATAGCTCCTTATGTGTTTTTTATGATTATACTTTATTTGGGGGTGGTTGTCTATAGATGTTTTGAACATATCAAACAGCGACGTAAATTGCCGTCACTATTTGATATGTTTATAAGCTTATCTGTACCATTCATTCTCACTACTATATACAGAATTCCGAATATTCTAGTCATGCTCGTGGTTTTTTTGATGACGTTGCAAACTTAATTAATTTCATTTTAAAGGTCGTTAATTGTGCAAAAGTATTTTACTATATTTACAAATTCAATACAAGACCCTTAAGTCAATTATTTTTTAGCATTATGCTCACTTTATGCATGATAGTCATATTTTGTTCACCCGAAATAAAATTGAGAAGCAAAGCCACCCGAACCGACCAAAGTATCAGAGTGGTTTTTGCTTTATACTAATGACAAATAAAGCACATCAACTTACCAGATATCTGCCGGGGCTTAACATCAGACAAATAGGATTTAAACAAGGTAATTGCAGTCAGTTGTTATATCTAAAAGATCAATAAACTCATTTTTTTTAATCTTTTCTTTAAGCCCTAACTTGTATGTGCCTTTATCCGAATAGTTAACATCTAAATGATTTAGTGGATGAGCTGGTCCATTTTCATGAACTATATCATAATCGTAACGGATATATCCTAACTCCATAGAAAATAATCTTAAAATAATTTTCCAGCAGTTTTCTATCTCTACATAATCATATCCCTCTTCATCTTTATCAAAATACATTTTATCTATCATTTCTTCTATTCCTGTATTTTCGAAATCAATTTCTTCCAGCATATTTTGCAATAAAGAAATCATTCTATTATCAATTTCTAATTCCAAAATATTATCATATATACTTAAATCACTTCCTTTTTCATCCTTTTCTTCTAAGCAAAACGGGAAAACAATTGAAAAGTATTTGTCATCAAAAAAATAGAAAATTCTGCTCATTTTGTCTATCTTAATCACTATATCCCCTCTTTTATTTTCCTTGATGGCATCAATATAAATAGCTCTTAATGTATCTAATATTAAGAAAATAAAATCTTTTTTCTTTCTGAATGGTTTTGAAAATTTATTATAGTAAAAATCACCAAAAAAAGTTTCTTTAATTTTCCCCATAGTACACCTCAATTCATCATACTATAGTTCATCATGATGATCTCATATAGTTTATCTCTATCCAATTCCTCTTTGTGTAAAATTCCAACAAGTTTATGAAATTTTTCTCTAAATTCTTTTTTTATTTTTAAATCATCTAATATTTCATCCACTATTTCACGTTGTGATTTGTATACACTTGTTCTTTTTATAATAGCATTATTAAGCCGTTCCTTTTCTTTTTCAGTAGGTTCCAAAACATGCAAATATCCCCTGGTGTTAACTTCATTTACCCCTAAACTTATTTCATCAAGATTTTGATTATTTTCATTGGGTAAGATAAAGTACGATGCTATAAATGATCTTGTCAACATCATATAAATGGAATTTCTAATCTGCAAATCTTTCGACAAATTACTTTGCATAAAACAAATAACAAATGGAAATTCCAAGCCTTTTACATTATTTCTATTGCTAATAAATAATGTTCCCCTTTTTTTCTCTTTTGTCTCATATCCAATATTAACATCCCAATTAAACTTTTCATTTATTGCAACCTGTAACTGATTTGCTAGTAAATAATTTGCATTAACATTTTCTAAAAACATAATACCAATATCATCTGGTTCTACTGTTGGATTTTCGTTTCTTATTTTTTCAATAATTTGCATTATTTTGGTAAAATAACCATTCGTTTCTGTTGGCAAAATCTCTAAACTATTAATATTAACATTACCCAAATCTTCAAATCTTCTCAAAGGTTTTCTATATAAATCGTAATAACCATCTACTTTTCTTATATCATATCCACAATCCATCCAAGCTCGATCTTTAAGCCATCTTAGCTTCCCATTTTTTTCAAAAAGGCCCATTCCTATTGCATGTGCGCACATTAATGTTTTGGGATCTGTTCGATAGCATTTATTCAAAAGAAACTGTGGCTCAACTTTGCTTATATCCGTACTATCAAAAACATTCTGGAAAATATCTCCAGCTATATAGACACATTTTTTAGCAACCTTATTACATAAATCAAAAAAGCTTTCTGTGAAATCCTGGCTCTCATCAATTAACACATAATCAAAGCATGGCTGGAAATTATCTATCTCTCTCAAATCTGCCAATGCCCTTTTGCATATTGCATCAAATGTTGTATTATATGAAAACCTTTCAAAATTCAAATTATAGTGATTGCAAATATAACTATATACTCCTGAATTTTTTTCTCCCTTTGAACCCCAACTACTCATTACCCATAATTTCTCTTCCCATCTAATTTGTTCATCTACTTTCATAAAATCGAAAAATTCAGGTATTCTAACTCTTAGGTTTTCTGCTAATATTTTGTTATGACATGTAAAAATAATTTTCACATCATCACTTACCGTATAGAGTTCTTTTATTTTGTGTAACAGCAATTCTGTTTTTCCAGTTCCTGCAAGTCCTTGAATCGTTATTCTTTTTTCATTAGGCTCATCATAAATAAAACGAGTTTGATCACCATCAAATAAAATGATTTTTCTTTTAATCTGCTCCAATAGATTCTCTGGATACTCAACACCCGTTTTGTTAATATCATTTATACTTCCAGTAATAAGAGAAACTAAAAATTCACCTTTCCGCTCTCCTTCTTTTGTTGATAATTTTACTCTTTTTAATAAATCAGATATTTCCAAATTCTTTATTTCCGAATATTCAATTTGTTCAATAAATTCTGCTCTCCATTTCCGCGGTCTACCTAATATTTTCATATAATCATACTTATCAGAAAGATATCCTACATCATCAAGAAAATCTTCAAAAAAGTCTTCAAATGCCATGCTATTCTTTCCATAATGTAAAAATACCACCTTATGCTTTGGCACAAGAATAACTGCTGCCTTCTCGTATGAATAGGCATACTTCTTATCTCCTAAGGGCTTGTTCAATATATATATTGGATTACCACTGCTACTACTTTCGGCATAATCCCTTAATCTGTCAAAAAAATCATCTATTTCCGTGCTTGAATCAAAATTTTTGTAAAACAAACTTTTATCGCTCATCATAATCTCCTTCTAAAATAATACTATTTTTTTCAACTATTCTAATCTCAATCTCAGCTCCCATGCTCTCTGCAATTTTAACCATCATGTCTAATGAGGGATTATAATTCCCACTTTCAAATCTAGTAATATTAGAACGTTTTATTCCAGAAACATTTGCTACTTGTTCTTGTGTTAATCCTTTACCTTTTCTGATTTTAATATACTGTTTTATTACATTATCTCTTACAGCCCGCTGATTTGTTTCAACTTGCATAGTAAATTTATCGGTAATAATTCTATAATCCATATTCCCTCCACGTGTGTATCACATATGTATCACATATGTATCATATATGTATCATATATGTATCATATATGTTTCATATATGTTTCTTAACTATATCATTTACATTAGCTACTGTCAACTATGTAATTATGTTAACTTCCTCTTTTTTTACACCTTAAAAATCCCGTTTTATACAAGTTGCACAAAAACGGGGTTTCTCACTTTTATTTTACAAATTTTCTTCCATCGCTGAATCTCCATATACCCCGTCATGGCGGAGGGTATGTGGACAAAATTATAAAAACTATTTTTGACAACTTCTTTGTTTTAAATTTAATAATTTTGGCAACTAAAACTATAATTATGGCAACAAGGTTTGCAAACTCACTTGATTTCATTAATTTTTTTTGCTATACTGTTGTCAAGTTAGGAGTGGGAATTGTTATGCAATCAGAAGAATTAATTACTTTAATAAAAAAAATTCAGCATCTTCAATGTGAATTCCAGACAGTCGAAGTAAAGGCAGCACAATTTGGCTGTCCTACCAGATTATTTGATACTCTATCCAGTTTTTCCAATCAAGATAATGGGGGTATCCTTGTTTTTG
>JAVBLX010000192.1:0-8005 GCA_031553075.1 Acetivibrio sp. | reverse complement strand
GGGATGGGATGGAAAAAAATCCACCTTCGCAGGGCAAGAAGGTCTAGGGCAAAGCATCTAGACTGTGGCTGGTTACGGGCCGGGCTCCATGGTGCATCCGTGCACCAATCGCCCTGTCTCGGCATCCGTGCCTCGACTCCCGACGGTATCGAAGCTTTGCCCAAGACCTTCTAGCCCTGCTACGAATGGATTTTTTTCCATCCCATCCCCCACGTTCCCGCCGAACCTTTCCTGGGCTGCTGGTATTCTCAGCTGGTAGGTTTTATGACTAACGGGTGGTGCGTATGTATGTGGATACCCGGAAGTTCTTGTATAAATAATTGTTGCAGATAAAAAGTAAGACTAATTGTAAATATCTTGACCGCAAACGGATTCTCGAATCGCTGCCTGTCAAGTACTTACTATTAGTCTTGTTTTTTATCCTGTTTTATTAATCTTGATTCAATTAGTAAAATTTAAATCTGAGAAAAACAGCTGGATGAGGGGCAAGGGAAAGGGCGCAGAAAAGAGACTTGGTGGTGGAAAACAGTCCATTTGGAGCAGGTTTAGGGGTTCTTAGACGAATCTTCGATAACCTAGGGGAAAATGCCCATGGACGGGCATTTTAGAGTGAGTGGACAAGGATGTCCATCGAACTCGACCCGTAAAGAGCCACTGTCTAGCGGATTCGTCTTAGAACCCCTTAACCTGCGGAACTGGAGTGTTTTCCACCACCAAGTCTCTTTTGGGCGCCCTTTCCATTGCCCCTCATCCAGCGTACGGGTTCCATCCCCACCCATTTTGTTACCTAACTCCCAAGTCGGTGTTAATGTAGCAGAGAACGAATTATGTAAAAACGTGCTTTGGAAATCTTGTGGATTTTCAGAACGCTTTTGTGTATAATGAGAAAAACAATACATTATGGAGGCGACAGAATATGCAGTATCGTGTAGATAAGAAGGGCACCGAAATATCCATGTTGGGATATGGCTGTATGCGTTTTAGCAGAAAAGGCAGTGGGATTGATATTGATAAAGCAGAAAAGGAAGTCATGAAAGCAATTGAACAGGGAGTAAATTATTTTGATACCGCATATATATACCCTGGCAGCGAGGCTACCCTTGGCACTATTTTGGAACGAAATAACTGTCGTGAAAAGGTTTATATTGCCACCAAGCTTCCCCACTACATGATAAAGTCCTTGGAAGGTATCGAAAAGAACTTTAAAGAACAGCTAAAACGCCTAAAAACCGATTACATAGATTATTATCTCATGCATATGCTTACCGATATCGGCACCTGGGAAAAATTAAAAGCTTTGGGAATCGAAAACTGGATAAAAGAAAAGCTGGATAGTGGTCAAATCCGCAACATTGGTTTTTCCTATCATGGCAACACCGATATGTTCTTAAAACTGATAGATGCTTATGACTGGGATTTTTGTCAGATTCAATATAACTATATGGACGAACACAGCCAAGCGGGCAAAAAAGGTCTCCTGTATGCTCATGAAAAAGGAATTCCGGTTATTATCATGGAGCCCTTACGCGGGGGGCGTCTGGTAAATCTACTTCCTGATACAGCCAAAAAGCTTTTGGCAGCAGACAAACGGGAGTGGTCCACTGCAGAATGGGCACTGCGCTGGCTTTGGGATCAACCAGAAGTAACCTGCATCTTATCCGGCATGAACTCTATGGAAATGGTAGAAGAAAACATCCGCATTGCTTCTCAGGTACAAGCGGGAGAATTTACGCCAGAGGACTTCGCAACAATCGAAAAAGTAAAAGAAGAAATCAGCAAGCTCACCAAGGTAGGCTGTACCGGCTGCGGTTACTGCATGCCTTGTCCGAAAGGGGTAGATATTCCAGGCGCATTCCGCTCTTACAACAATATGTATTCGGAAGGAAAAGGGTCTGGTCGGCATGAATATATGCAAAATACCATTCTGCGTAAAACTCCAAGTAGTGCCTCGCTTTGTGTACAATGTGGTAAATGTGAAAGTCACTGCCCACAGCAGATACAAATCCGCAACGAACTGGGGAATGCTGCCCGGGAATTGGAAACACCACTTTATCGCATTGCAAGAACAATTATTAAATTATTAAACCTGTGGTAAAAGCATACTTTTGTATATTTTAAATATACTTTGCATATATTATATGGAACGGCACCTTATATGCCGTTCCATATTTTTGCGTTAAAGTGAGGAAAAACTATGCAGGATGAAAATCACTATCCCTTTCAGGTAAAAGCATTACCTTATACATATGATGCATTAGAGCCGGTAATTGATGCTGTTACACTGGGCTTTCATCACGATAAGCACTATCAGACCTATGTAGACAATCTGAATAAAGCAATCGCACCCTATCTGGAATTACATAAGCTAACGGTAAAAGAGCTCCTTATGTGGGTAAATGAGCTTCCCAGGGAAATTCAGACCTCAGTCCGCAACAATGGTGGCGGTGTATACAACCATGAGCTGTACTTTAGTTCCATGGCTCGCAAAGAAGGTCAAAAACCCAAAGGAAAACTGGCTGAAGCCATTGACCGTGACTTTGGCTCCCACGAAAAATGGAAAGAAGAAATGACCAATGCGGCTCTCACCCAATTTGGTTCCGGTTGGGCCTGGCTGGTAAAAGGGCATGGTGACAACCTCTACCTACTCCAAAGCTGCAACCAGGGTGTCCCAAACCTAAAAAACACCATCCCCATCCTCCTCATTGATGTCTGGGAACACGCTTATTATCTCCAATATCAGAACCGCCGCAATGAATATGTAAACGGCTGGTTCGACATCATCGACTGGAACCGCGCCGAGACTCGTTACATGGAGAAGTAACTTTGGAAATATGACTTTAAGAAATATTTGGGGCTGTGAGGCGAGAGGATACTCCGCCTTAAAGAGCTCAATGGAAAAAATATCCACCCACTTAACAAAAACTTTACATTACATATGGACAAACTTTACACATATTTAATATAATTAAATCAAATATGTACTAAGGAGAAATATAAAATGGATAACTTGAAAATGCTTTTCCAGTTCATAGGTGGACTGGGCATGTTTTTGTATGGTATGAATACTATGGCAGACGGATTGCAAAAGTCCGCTGGAAGTAAAATGAAAAACCTCTTAAACGCAATTACCAGTAACCGTTTTCTGGGAGTATTGGTTGGAGCTTTGATTACAGCCATTATTCAGAGCAGTTCTGCTACCACGGTTATGGTAGTTGGTTTCGTGAATGCAGGTTTGATGCAGCTGACCCAGGCTGTCGGGGTTATTATGGGGGCTAATATTGGTACCACAGTTACAGCATGGATCGTTTCCATGAATGAATGGGGTTCTATGTTAAAGCCCGAGTTTTTTGCTCCGGTAGTCATTGGTGTTGGCGCTTTTATTATGCTTTTTGCAAAGGATAATAAAAAGAAGCAGATAGGGGAAATTCTGGTTGGATTTGGTGTCCTATTTGTGGGCTTGACCTTTATGTCCGGTTCGATTGAACCTTATAAGGATGCCCCAATCTTTGTTAAGGCGTTTCAGCTTTTTGGTTCTAATCCGATTTTGGGTATTTTAACAGGAGCTATCGTAACTGGTATTATTCAGAGTTCATCCGCATCAGTTGGTATTCTTCAGGCGCTGGCCATGAATGGAGTAGTAAACTGGGGTTCCGCAATTTTTATTACCTTGGGACAGAATATTGGTACTTGTGTGACCGCACTTTTAGCTTGTATGGGTACTCATCGAACAGCAAAGCGGGCAGCGGTAATTCACTTGCTGTTTAATACGATTGGAGCGGTTCTGTTTGGTATTATTGCATTTGTTATGTTCCAAATATTACCTACATTAGCGGCAAGAGAGATTAATAGTGTGGAAATTTCCATTTTTCATACCATATTCAATGTAACCAATACCATTATCCTCTTCCCTTTTGGTAATCTTTTGGTTAAGCTGTCTGGTCTTATTGTGAGAGAAAATCCCAACGATAAGGGCGAAGAAAGCGAGTTGGAGGAACTGAATAACCGTCTGGATGACAGAATTATGGAATCTCCTTCCTTTGCCGTCGAGACCGCTCAGACAGAAGTAATTCATATGGGCTGGATTACCATGGAAAATGTCAAGCTTGCCAGAAAAGCCATGCTGGACAGGGATGAGAAGGCAGTCAAGCTGATTCAGAAGGGCGAGATTGTTATCAACGGGTTTGAAAAGTTGCTGGCTGAATATCTGGTAAAGATTAATAATCTATCTTTGAACGATGAACAGCATATGCTGATTAAGAACCTTCTCTATACGATTAGTGATATCGAACGTGTGGGTGACCATTGTGATAATATTGCTGAGCTGGCACAAGGCTGTATTGATAACAGTGAGTCTTTTTCACCAGAAGCCATGGAAGAGTTAGATAATATTTTCAATAAAGCAATTTTGTCCTATGAGGCGGCAATCAATGCCAGACGTACTGGGGAGCAGCAATATGTTGACCAACAGCGGATCTATGAAGAGGAGGTGGACAGGCTGGAGCCACTTTACCGCAGTAATCATGTTGACCGCCTGGGAAGAGGAGAATGTAATCCCAAGACGGGAGTATTGTTTACTGATGTCCTAAGCAATCTGGAGCGAATTTCCGATCATGCTGAAAATATTATTCAATATGTTGTAGAAGAGCAAAAGTCTTAATAACAGATTAGAAAGCAGTAGGGGAAGAATGAAGACAATTTTAGCAGTAGACGATGAAGAACATATCCTGGAGTTAATCGGGTACAATCTGGAGGCGGCAGGGTATGCTGTGTTAAAGGCAGAGACCGGGGAAGCAGCACTAAAGGTAATCCATGAAAATCCGGTGGATTTAGTATTATTGGACTGGATGCTGCCGGGAATGGATGGTCTCGATGTGATTAGGGAGCTACGGCGAGATGAAAAGTATGCCCATCTTCCCATTATTTTATTGACGGCAAAGCATGAGGAAATTAATAAAGTACTGGGACTGGAAATGGGAGCGGATGATTTTTTATGTAAGCCTTTTGGGGTTCATGAGTTGATGGCTCGGATTAAGGCTGTTTTAAGACGTTCCGCAAGTTATGTGACACATGAATCGCTGGAGCATAGTGATACCATTCAGATTGATAATCTGCAGATTAATAAAGTTCGTAGAACGATTTTACTGGATGGAGAAACCATTGATTTATCGTTAAAAGAATTTGAACTATTATATTTACTGGCCAAAAACAGGGGAATTGTTTTTTCCCGGGACAAGCTTCTGGAAAAAGTTTGGGGCTATGATTTCGAAGGGGAAACCCGAACGGTAGATGTTCATGTAAGCAATCTGCGGAAGAAGATTGAGAAGGATGATGCCAACCCGGAAATCATCAAGACCGTCAGAGGAGTTGGGTATAAAAGACCATGAGAAAAAAAATATTTTGATCTTATACACTAATTGTTATTATTTCATTGGGAATTTCCCTTGGTACCTTTTGGTCCAGGGGATATTCTCTTATTTCGGAACAAAATCAGAAATATTACTTTATGGAGGCCAAATATTTAGGTGATTTATTTCTGGCAGAGTTGGATACAATGGATTATCATTCCTTTGTAAAAAAATATAGCACCAAGGAAGGGCTCCGCATTACTCTCATTGCCAAGGACGGTGAGGTTCTGGCGGATTCCGACAGTGAAGGCAGATTAGAAAATCATAGAGACCGTGAAGAAGTAAAAGAAGCACTGAATGGTAAGGGAGGTTTTGCAACTCGATATTCCAAAACGTTGGGAAAGACATATTGTTATAGTGCGCTCTATATAGAAAACGAAATGTTTTCCGGAGTGATACGAATCTCAGTACCAGTAGAAAAAATCAATCTGCTGAATCAATCCCTGGTTCATTCCATAGCGGCGGTAAGCCTGTTTTGTTTTCTGGTGGCATTGGCAGTATCTTATGTCTTAAGCCGAAAAATTACCAAGCCAATTGAAGAGATTACGGAGGCAGCGGAAAAGATATCCGATGGAAATTATGATATTGCTATCTATACGGAGGAAAAAAACCAGATAGGAAGATTGGCCAGAGCCTTTAACCAAATGACGGAAAATCTTCAGGAAACAGTTGGCACTCTGGTAAAGCGAAATATCGAGCTGGAGGCCATGTTGTCCAGTATACATGGTGCGGTAGCGGCGATTGACGAGAATGGAATCATTATGTTTTACAACGTCAGATTTGCCCAACTGACAGGAAATCCAGGGAAGGATTACCTGGGTTGCCAGATTTATCAGGAGATACAGAATCAGGCCATTTTTGAAGGGATTGCCTTTGCTAAAAATAATCAGGTTGATATTATGAAGGAAGGGGTCTGGGGCGAAAAGAGTATTCGAATCGTAGTAACCCCCCTGGCAGATGAAAATAAAATTTTAGGGATGCTCATTATTATTGAAGATATTACGAAAATCCGGAAATTGGAAAATTTGCGCAGTGATTTTGTCTCCAACGTAACTCATGAGCTAAAAACTCCTCTTACCTCCATCCGGGGATTCGTGGATACTTTGCGGAATGGAGCGGTAGAAGACCCTAAGGTAGCCATGCGTTTTTTAAATATTATTGATATTGAAACAGAGCGTCTCTCAATTTTGATACAGGATATTCTTTTGCTGTCGGAGATTGAATCCAAACAGACTCCTGATGTGGAATCGTGTAATGTAAATAAAGTTATTCAAGAGGTAATGGAATTACTGGGACCAAAGTTTATGGGAGAGGTTAAACTGGTAACGGAGATACAACCCTATATCCGACCGTATTACTGTAATTCAGACCGGCTTAAGGAGCTTTTGATTAATTTAGTAGACAATGCTTATAAATATACGGAAAAAGGTATGGTTAAGCTGGTGTGTAAGGAAAGCGATAATGAGCTTTATATTAGGGTCGAGGATACGGGGATTGGGATAGAAGAGGAGCATTTGTCCCGGATATTTGAACGTTTTTATCGTGTGGATAAGAGCCGTTCCAGAAAGCAGGGAGGAACCGGCCTGGGGCTTTCCATTGTGAAGCACATTGTGGAATTATACAATGGGCGGATTCATGTGGAAAGCCAGGTGGGAAAAGGCACTATTTTTGAGACGAGACTGCCTTATGAGAGAGGCGAGAGCGGGAAAGCAGGAGTCGATAGATAATCAAAAGGATTATGCTGCCCAGAACTACCGTTCCGGCAATCACCAGCGCACAGTCCATAAAAAAGGTTTCTGGTAAAATGGTGATGACAGGATCCGTTTCCCAGGAAAAGATCCAATAATCGTTTTGAAACATGATTTCATGAAACAATACAAACAGCTTGTCAAAGTTGATAAAGGATGCAAGTCCCACAATGAGCGGAAGGATAATGGAAACAGCGGCTGAAGTGAGAAGATAGCTTCTTTCTTTGGCCTTTGTTTTTCGCCATATTATGAGGAGGAGTAAAATACCGGAAGCGACTCCGCTCCAGAAAATGGTTACAAAAATCGTTTTAACTTCAGCAAAATGAATCAGTCCTTCATTGGAAGCTGGGAAAGTGGCAAATTTTAGATCCCCATTGTAAAAAGGAGAACAGTAGTCAATAAGTGAATTGTAGTTTTCCAAAATCTCTTCTCGGGAATAACCACTATCTTCTACAATATGAAGACGGTCTACTTCCATATAATAAAAGGGACGAAAAAATAAGGCGATGGAAAGTCCAATAGAAATAAAAAAGATAGTAAACAGCAAACCGGTAAATAAATCCGGGAGTAATGTTCTGATGGAATATTTCATAAGATAATGTCCTCCAAATGTATTATTTTGTAGTATAACAAATGAGAGGGGAAATTACCATTTCTTTTTAGGGTCTATTTTATAAAATGTTTGTTAAAAACAGGGAACAGGGATAGAAGGGTTAAATTTTAAAGTAAAGTCCACTTTGGCAAAGTAAGTTCCACTTATAATCACTCATTTCAATCTTTATTGAAAGAAATGAGTGATTTTTTGTTTCAATAAGTGTATAATACGCTTAATCTGGTAATTATGACTGAAAA
>JAVBLX010000210.1:0-7021 GCA_031553075.1 Acetivibrio sp. | reverse complement strand
TTTTCAGTCATAATTACCAGATTAAGCGTATTATACACTTATTGAAACAAAAAATCACTCATTTCTTTCAATAAAGATTGAAATGAGTGATTATAAGTGGAACTTACTTTGCCAAAGTGGACTTTACTTTAAAATTTAACCGCAAAAGATATCGCCTATCAATAGGTCTTCTTGCGTTGTTATTTTTATATTTTTATAACTGGTCATTACAAGTTTTACAGGAAAATGACTTAAAGTCTCTACTACCATTGCATCGTCCGTAACATTTTTTTCACCCTGTGCCATCAGTTTTTCATATGCGTCATAAATCAGATTCCACTCAAACACCTGAGGAGTTTGAATTAACCAAAGCTTTTGACGATCTGGTGTGGATTCTACTAAGCCGTTAGAATCTGCTATTTTAATAGTATCCTTCACCGGCATTCCTGCCACACAAGCTTTGTGGACGATTACCTCTTCCTTTAGTCTCTCTATCTCTTCTATGGTAATAAAAGGACGTGCTCCATCATGAATAAATACATAATCAACTGCTTTCAGTTCCTGGAGACCATTCCAAACCGAATCATATCGCTCTGTTCCTCCTGCTACTATGGCACATACTTTAGAAAAACCATACTTTTCTACAATTTCATACTTGCAATATTCTATTTCATCCTTTCCCGCTACCAATATAATTTTGTCTATGCTACTTTCTTCAAAACGCTTAAGTGAATAATACAAAACAGGCTTATCACCAAGCAATAAAAATTGCTTTGGTGTTGTAGAATTCATCCTTTTTCCCTGACCTGCTGCTAAAACGAGTGCTGCTGTTTTCATTGCTGCCTCCTATCTACGTGCTATATGTATCACAAAAGCAATGTTGCTTCGTGCAGACGTCTTACCTGCTTTATTCTATATACACATATGTATTATAAAATGGTTTGTAAATGTAAATGACAGCTTCCTGTTATCTCAACATTCAGCCGCCACTTGAATTATTTTCTTATCTTTGTCCAATTTTCAAATTAGGCACAGCATTTAAATCCAGTCCGCTAAGATTGCCTTTTATATATTCATAATACCCTGCAGCTCCTATCATTGCCCCATTGTCGGTGCACAGTATCGGAGATGGATAATATAAATTAAGCCCTCTGGACTGGCAAGCCTTTTCCATCCCGGCCCGAAGAGCGGAATTAGAGGCCACACCACCAGCCATAGCGATTTTATTCATTTTATATGCTTTAGCTGCTTCTATAGTTCTTAAAACCAACACATCTACAACAGAGTCCTGAAAGGCCCTTGCAATATCTGCTTCCTGCACTGGTTCATTTTTCATATTACATCCGTTTATATAATTAAGTACTGCTGATTTTACGCCACTGAAACTGAAATCAAATTCCGCACCTTCCACTTTGGCCCGTGGAAAGCGAATAGCATCTTGAGTTCCTTCTTTTGCCAATTTATCAATTTTGGGTCCGCCTGGATAGCCAAGGTCAATTGCTCTTGCTACCTTATCAAATGCTTCCCCTGCTGCATCATCACGGGTGCGACCGATGATTTCATACTCGCCATAGTCATTAACCAAGACAAGATGAGTATGCCCGCCAGATACAATCAGACACAAAAATGGAGGCTCAAGGTCAGGATGTTCAATATAATTTGCCGAAACATGTCCTTCTATATGATGTACTCCTACCAGTGGCTTTTTAGCTGCATAGCTGATTGCCTTTGCTTCTGCAACACCTACCAGCAATGCGCCTACCAGACCTGGTCCATATGTGACAGCAATGGCATCTATTTCTTCCAAGGTAACCGAGGCCTCTTCCAGCGCCTCTTCAATTACCTGATTTATCTTTTCAATGTGTTTGCGGGAAGCAATCTCTGGAACTACCCCACCATATAATTTATGTAATTCTATTTGTGATGAAATTACATTTGACAATACCGTCCGACCATTTTTCACCACTGCTGCCGCAGTCTCATCGCATGAAGTTTCAATTCCTAAAATCAGTATATCTTTTTCCACGTCTGCTCCTATCCATTACTATATTTACTCTTCCACGCTGTCGTTATTCAATAGTTTCCAGTGTAGAATCTTCCATTTTTTATTCTCATCTCGGCGAAGTAAAAATTGCTCCTGACTCTTGCCAAACTGTTTATATTTCCCGTCCTGCCTTATTAATATGGTCAGCCGCAATGTTGCATATTCTCTTCCCTCTATGATCTGCGTATCCGTCCCACTTGCTGATTGTACGTCATAGCTGGCAATTACCGTTTGAGCAATTCGATAACTGTTGACATCTGCAGCAAGATTTGCCATGTAACTATCCTTTGGGTTTTCATCCAGTAGTTCTTCATCATATAGTTCTCTCAGTTGGTCTCCAAGAGCCACAAATTCGTCTTCCGACATTTCATCATTATATAGGCATTGGGTAATGCGTCCATAAAGCTTTAATACTTCCTTAGGGGTTTGTGGGTAGGTTCCTGCAATGTCCTTATCAATTAATTTCTGCGCTTCGGTCTTATTTATCTCTTCTTTTGGTTCTTTTATATTGTTGGTTAAATTAAAAAAATACCAAATTATAAATCCTGCCAGAATTGCCATTATAGTAATCGTAGTTACCATGGATTTTGTAGATTTCTTCATTCCCACACCCCTTTTCCCTTTTACTCGTCTTTGGAAAAATCCAAAGTAACGGTCTTTCCATCTTTTCCCAGACAGACCCTTTCGAAAATCTCCCGGGTCTCCTTTAAATACAGTTCCGGCCTTACCAATGAGGGGCTATAATGGGTCAGCCACTGCTCATTTACCCCAGCCTTCTTTCCCAATTCGGCAGCTTCGTAAAAGGTCATGTGTTTATACTCTCTGGCTTTGGCAGCTTTTTCCTTTTCGCCATACATTCCCTCACAGATAAACAAATCTGCTTCCCCTGCCTGCTGGGCTATCAAAGGAGTTGGTCTGGTATCAGTACAGTAAGTCACTTTGATTCCTTTTCTCTTTGGGCCCAAAACCATGTCGCTTGTATACGAAATACCATCCAGCTCAACAACTTCTCCTTTTTGAAGGCGATTCCAGGCTGCTTTGGGCACCTGATTCTCAGCTGCTTTCTCCTGCATAAATCTTCCATTCCGTTCTACTAAAATGCTATAGCCATAGCAAGTCACATTATGATTTACACGAAAGCCTTCTATAACATAATCATTTATCCTTATCGTTTCTGTCTGCTCGAAAAGTTCAATGAATTGGAGCTCAAAAGGAAGCTCTGGAGCAATCACTCGCAACGAGTTCACGACTTTTTCCAGACCTTTTGGTCCAATCATAATAACTGGCTCTGTCCGATCCGCATTTCCCATGGATAACAACAACCCTGGAAGTCCACTGATATGATCTCCATGATAATGGGTAAAACAGATAATATCAATGGGGTGAAAGCTCCACCCCTTTTCTTTTATGGCAATCTGCGTTCCCTCGCCGCAATCAATTAACAAACTGCTTCCATTAAGCCTTGTCATAAGCGAGGTGAGCCAACGTCCCGGCAAAGGCATCATCCCTCCGGTTCCCAGCAAACATACATCTAACATCGAATTTCCTTTCCAACTATACTACTTCTATCACATTTTCCCTTGTGATAGGTACTATAAACTTATTTATCCATTCATTATAACACATTTCACAGACACGGAAGGAATGTTTTTCCATATCTTTTTCAGAAAAATATCCCCATTCCTTGGTAACTGCCAGAAAGTCTTCGGTAAAAAAGCCATTTACTGCCCCCAGGGTCTTTCCACAAACATTACACTTTACTTCCTGATTCATATCTTCTCATCCTCCATAATAAGACAGCCAGTCCGCTTGTTATCTAATCCTATTATATCGGCTTTGATTCCAGATTCCTAGAGGTAATAACTGTCATAATGACAGCATCTTCCACTGGCTTTTCATAAAATTTTTTACGAATTCCAACCGTCTCAAATCCTTTTTTCATATAAAGACCTATCGCTGCCACATTACTTTTTCTCACTTCCAATGTAAAACTTTCCAGCTTCTCTTTTTTGCCTTCTTCAAAAAGAAAATTCAAAATTCCATAGCCAATTCCTCTTTGTCGATAATTCTTTGCCACCGCAACATTATTAATCTGGCCCTCCCCGGCAACACACCAGACACCACAATATCCTGCTATCTGATCATCTACCGTGGCAACCAGGTAGATATTCTCTTTTTTCCCTAAAGCAGTAAGAAAGCTCTCATATGACCAGGGCATAGAAAAAGTTTCCGTTTCAATCTTACAAACAGCATCCACGTCTGCTTCTATCATCCGGCGAAAAACTACTTTTTCATTCATGCTTCTCTTTTTCCTTTCGCTCCCGCTCTGCCTGGGAAAGACGAAGATATTCCGGCTTATGTTCTGCCGCTGTCTGAATCTTTCCTTCTGCAAAAAGCTCTGCTCCACGAGCGCAAACTGCACCTGCTCTTTGAAGGGCAAGGTGATTGGGTGCAAAATAATAGGGCACCTTAAGACTTTCCTGTATAATCCCCTGATAAACGGGAACTCCATCGCCTAAAAATATAACTTCTCTTTGTAATCCTTCCAATTCTGTTATCAATTCTTCCACACCTACAGCCTTCTGATCAGATATGATTTGAAAGGAGCCTCCATCAAAATGATATATTCCGGTATAAACCTGATTCCTCCTGGCATCCATAATCGGGCAGATAAGCTTGTCCGTACCATAAAGATTATAAGCAAGTGCTTCTACAGTAGGAACGGGAATTATCGGTTTCTTTAATACCAGCCCCAGTCCTTTAGCCGTCGAAGAACCAATCCTGAGTCCGGTAAAAGAACCTGGACCTGCTGCCACTGCAATTCCATCCAACTCGTTCAAATCACTCCCGGTTCTGGTAACTACCTCATCAATCATGGGAAGCAATGTCTGAGAATGGGTCTTTTTAAAATTTGTAGTATATTCACCAATCATAACACCGTCAAAAACCAGAGCAACCGATGCCACCAGCCCTGAACTGTCAATTCCTAATAATTTCACTGGTCCCCTCCTATATGGATAATCTTTCGATAATCAAACCCCTTTTCCAAATCCTTTTCAATTGATATGCTCTGAGCTCCCGAAGGAATTAATTCCTCAATTAAATTTGCCCATTCTATCAGGCAGACCCCTTCACCAAAAAAATAATCCTCATATCCGATTTCTTCCATTTCCTCAATATCGCCAATCCGGTAAACATCAAAATGGTAAAAAGGCAAGCGCCCACTCTCGTACTCCTGCACAATCGTAAAGGTCGGACTTGAAATTGGCTCCTGAATGCCGAGTCCCTCTGCGAACCCCTGGGTAAATACGGTTTTGCCAACGCCCAGTTCCCCTATTAAAAGAAAAATAGCACCTTTACTGGCTTGATTGCCTAACTTTCTTCCATATTCATATGTATCCGAAGCATTGAAACTTTCTATCTCCATGTTTTGCTCCCATCTACGCAGGACCACTATCTTCTTCCTGCACTATCTTCTTCCTGCACTTTCTTTAACCAAACCTTGCAGTACCTCTACCTGTTCTATCGCTAACTGATTTTTAGGGATTACGTTAGCATTCATGACCGTCATATACACATAAAAAGCCCTTTTAGTTTCTACTACCTTACGAATGCTATTCCATTCCACCGTGGTAGCTTCCAGGTTCTGACTAACCGTCATTCCCTTTTCATTTATCCTATAATGAAGGGCTTCCTTAAAAAACGGGTTGCTGCTTATCTGCTTAGCCGCTTTTAATTTCATTTGCAATGGCTGAATTATGGTAAACAGAGAAGCCATCATCAACAAAAGTCCCAGTTTCATCAAGTCACCATTTTTAAGCTCCACAAAAAACCACCCAAAAGCCCCCAGACTCAATATAATCCCAAAAATCCCTGAAAAACTTGTATAAAAATGCCGCATCAGGAAATCATACAGGTCTTTTCTCCCAACCTTTATATCAAATTCAATCTCTCTCATCAATCATACTCCCATCTTTAACTCTCACTCAAAGTGAAAAACTTCTTTTCCGACCCATTATAGCAGATTCTTTTACCTGCGTAAAGTGTTGCCTTTGCCCCAGCTTACATATATAATAGAGAAAACAGCGAAAGCTTTTAACAAGGGAGGACTTGCTATGTTTCAACAGTTTGGGGATTTTTTTATAGAAACTATTCGCTCTACACACTTTATCTCCATCAGCATTCGGATGGCGCTTGCCCTGCTTTGCGGTGGATTTATCGGCTTTGAACGAGGAAGAAAGGGACGTCCCGCGGGTCTACGCACCCATATCCTGGTATGTGTCGGTTCTACCCTGGCCATGGTAACCAATGAATACCTACATGACAAAGGACTTTCTCTGGATGCATCCAGAATGGGTGCCCAAGTTATCAGCGGTGTTGGATTCCTTGGGGCTGGTACCATTATGGTTACCGGACGGCATAAAATTAAAGGACTAACCACCGCAGCTTCCCTTTGGGCTTCGGCTTGCCTTGGTCTGGCAATCGGATGTGGCTTTTATACGGCTGCTTTAATCGGTGCCTTTGCCATATTAATTGTAAACAGCGTTCTTCACCGCTTGGATGTACCAATTCACTCTACTTCGAAAATTTCTAATGTATACATAGAATTTCAGGATGTAAAAGCAATACGCAAAATGATTACAACGCTTAAGGCGGAAGAAATTAAAGTCTCTGATTTGGAATTAATTCAACCAAACGAATCCAGCAAATCGCCGATTGGCGCCACTCTCACATTGCATTCACGGGCAAAGGTAGATCATGCCGAAATGTTTGTTCTAGTGGAATCTATAGACGGCGTGGATTTTATAGAGGAGATATAACTTTGTGTTTGGGGGCTGAGGGGACGCTCCTGAATATTAGACTTCGAACGCCTGAACCAGCGTCTTTCCAATCCCTCCCAGTGCCCACGCTCCACCCACTCCATTGAGCCTCTATGCGGGGAAGGGTCTCGGGCAGTGGCCCACCACAATACCCCAGAGTCTCAATTCCTTTTCACTA
>JAVBLX010000036.1:0-11305 GCA_031553075.1 Acetivibrio sp. | reverse complement strand
TCCCACGCTCAACCCACTCCTTTGCGCCTCTTTGCGGGGTATTGTCTCGGGCTGTGGCACTCCAAAATACCCCTGAGACTCTTTTCCGTTAAACTACGGAGCTCTCGGGTTTCTTATTACCCCTTGCTTTCGGCTGTTTTAAATTTACTGAGACGGAGCTGGTTTCAAAAGGATATAAAATTAAACACAAATGTTTCGGGGGAGGTATGTAGTAAAAACCGATAGATAGCTGGACTTTAAAATTTCCCCTTAAGGTCTTCTGTATTATTGAAAATATAAATATTGAAAATATAAATATTATACCAGGAGGATTAAAGATGTTTGATTTCAAAAAAACAATGGACCATATTGTAGAGGATGCAATCGCCCGAAAATCTATTGCGGGTGCAAGTGTAATGGTTCTTCATAAAGGGCAGGAAATTTATAATGCTTGCATGGGATATGCGGACAAAGAAAATAATGTTCCGATGAAAAAGGATACTATTTTTAGGATGTTCTCTATGTCAAAGCCAGTCACGGCAGTCGCTGCCATGATTTTGGCGGAGCGGGGTGAAATTGACCTGCATGATAATATTAGTAAATATATTCCTGAGTTTGCCGACCCAACGGTCATCGCCGCTGACGGAAAACAAATTCCAGCAGATAAAGAAATTACGATATGGCATCTTCTCAACATGACCTCTGGAATTTCTTATCCAAATTTGGATACAGAACCGGGCAAGCGGATGGCAGATATTTTTGATGAAATTGAAAGGGACTTAAAGAAAGGAAAACCTGCCGACACATTGGAATTTTGCCAGCGTATTGCTCAAGTCCCACTTTTATGCCAACCTGGTGAAAAATGGCAATATGGCGCATCGGCTGATGTTCTTGGTGGAGTTATCCAGGTTGCTTCGGGAAAGAAGTTTGGTGAATTTCTTCGGGATGAAATTTTCGCTCCTCTTGGTATGAAAGACACTGCTTTCTATGTCCCGAAAGAAAAATGGGACCGTTTTGCAAGACTCTACCGATGGAATGAGAAGACTGGCGAATTGGACCCTGATTTTGAGAACCATCTGGGAATGGAGGGTTACACGGAGGAGGTGAAATTTGAATCCGGCGGAGCGGGCTTGGTTTCAACGATAGAAGATTATAGTAAGTTTGCCCAAATGATGCTGGGTGGAGGTACTTACCAAGGTACCCGAATCCTTGGACGTAAGACCGTAGATATGATGACTAAAGACCATCTTAACTCTTTCCAAAAGGTCGATTACAACTGGCAAAGCCTTTGGGGGTATGGATATGGCTGCCTTATGAGAGTTTTAATAAACCAGGGCGAAGCTGGTAGCAACGCCAGTCTGGGAGAATTTGGCTGGGATGGGTGGACCGGCAATTATGTAACGATGGACCCGGCTGAGGATTTTGTATTACTATATTTTATTCAGAAGTGTGATGCAGGAACGACACCAGAAGTTCGGAGACTTCGAATGGCAGCTTATGCTGGAATTTAAGAAGCTTAAAACTGCAAAAAGTTCCATATCAGCTTTTTCATCATTGATATGGAACTTTTTACAGTTTACTCCGTTATGGTCTGTTTCCTTAGGTATTCCTTGATATGGAACCCTGATATGGAACTCTGATGTGGAACTCTATTATTTCATCTACTTGCTTATTCTTACTCAATGGTACTATAGGTTGCAATAGATATCATACTGCTTGCCATCGCGAATAAATACCGGAATTACATCAAGAGAGGCCTCGGCCTCCACATATTGCCCACCATCATAAACCCTGCCAGTTTTTGCTTCTGTCCAACTAAGCCCTACTGGTAAATATACAGTTCTGCTTCTCAATCCGATTTCCATAACAGGAGCCACCAGAAGATCAGGGCCAAACATATATTGATCTTCTGTTTCCCAGCAAGCTTTGTCTTCGGGGAAATCAAAAAACATTGGGCGCATAACAGGTGCACCGGTTTCGCTGGCTTCTTTCATACATTCCCGGATATAGGGGCGGAGCCGCTCGCGGATAAAGAGGTACTCCTTCAGGATTTCATAGTTATCTTCGCCAAAGCTCCAGATTTCATTGTTCTGACCGGAGGTAAGCTGGCGGACGTTGTTGATAAATTCTTCTTCACGCTCGTACCATGGAGATCGTTCTCCATGCATGCGGAATACTGGACAGAAGGCGCCCCAGGCAAACCAGCGGAGAAGGAGTTCTTTAAAATAGGGGTCTTGGATGTCGCCGCCTACAAAGCCGCCAATATCCGAGGTCCACCAGGGGATTCCAGCTAAGCCCATGTTTAGGCCGGCCTGTAATTGCTCCCGCATGGAACGGAACGAGGAATGGATATCACCGGACCAGGTAAGGACACCATATTTCTGGCTGCCTGCCCAGGCGCAGCGGACCAAGGACATGATATCTTTCTCACCTTCCTCCTTCAAACCATCATAAAAGCCTTTGGCATACGTGAGGGGATAAATGTTGGTGCATTGTAGGGCAGGACCTGCATAGTAGCGGTAGTTATCGAAGTCGTAAGGTCCATATTCCGGTTCGGCTTCATCCAGCCAAAAGATACGGATTCCTTTTTTATAATAATTTTCTTTACACTTTTCCCATACAAATTTTTGAGCACCGGGATGAGTTGTATCATAAAAAACGGTGTTGCCCATCCAGGTCATATGATTATTGTTACCCCGGTCAGCTCTTACCAGATAGCCTTTGTTATTCATCTCGCCGAAGTTCTCGGAGCGTTCATCAATGGTAGGCCAGACGGAAACGACGGTTTCGATTCCTAACTCCTTTAATTCCTTTACCATAGCATCTGGGTCAGGCCAATCTCTAAGCTCGAACTTGAAATCCCCCTGCATAGTCCAGTGGAAGAAATCTACAACAATGGCATCCATTGGCAGACCGCGTTTTTTATGTTCTCTGGCAACGGCCAGGATTTCCTCCTGATTGCGGTAACGAAGCTTGCATTGCCAGTAACCTAAGCCAAATTCCGGCATCATAGGTGTGCGGCCTGTGGCATTGCTGTAATGGGTCTCAATTTCGGCAGGTGAGTCTCCGGCAGTAATGAAATAATCCAGTTTTCGGGTAGTTTTCGCATACCACTCGGTTTTGTTCGTGCCAAAAGAGGCAGTGCCGATGGCAGGATTGTTCCAGAAAAAGCCATAACCCCGACTGGAAATATAAAATGGAACACTGGCCTGGGAATTTCGGTGTGCCAGTTCTAAAAGAGCGCCTTTTTTATTCAAGTTTTTTTCTTGATATTGTCCCATTCCAAATATTTTTTCGTCATCAAAGGCTTCAAACCGGGCAGTCAGCTCATAGTCACTGCTTCCCTGAATCGGCTTCATCTCCCGGGCATCAATACGGAGGGGGACGCAATAACGATTGATTCGGTTTCGGTTACGCCAGTATTCTTCTGTAAGGAGCTCCCCTTTTTGATTATAATAGCTAATCCAGCCTTCTGGATTTACGCGGGCTGTTATTTTGCCGTTGGTTATAGATGCAACGGTTCCGGTCTGATGATACTTAGCCCACTCTTCATTCTTATACCAAGGGTCAGTGGTATCAACTTCTTCAAATTGAATCTGGACGCTACAGGTTGTTACCGATTCACATAGGGCCCAGTCATTGCTATCCATTTGCGCCTCACAGGTCATCCTCACCCGCAAGGAATTTTCACCCCAGGGCTCAATCCAAACCTGTGATACGCCACTTTCTATTATTAGTTTATTACCTTCCTGTTTTACTGCCATCTTACTACCTCCTGGTATTATTGTTTAAAACAAAGTTAAACGCTTTTTTGATTCCAATTATATGGTTAAAAGTATAAGTACATATCTTTATTAAAACAAATTGTATCAAAGGGTTTACTTTAAAAGCAGGTTAAAATATCCATAATACATATTTTAATTTCTCTATTATAAACGGTTTAAAAAATTTTGAGTACCATGTTTTTTCTATCTGTTTTACCCCCTTTGTTGCATGTGCATATAAAAAAAGATATAATAATCAAGCAGTTGAAGATAATATCCTATATACGGAAAGGAATTAAGATAAAATGAAAGTTGTAATTCAAAGAGTAAAAGAGGCCTCTGTTGGGGTAGAAGGAGCAGTTATAGGAAAAATCGGCCAAGGCCTCCTGTTACTTTTGGGAGTTGGGGCAACGGATACCAGAGAAATTGCTGATAAATTTCTGGATAAAATTTTGAAGCTACGAATATTTGAAGATGAAAACGGGAAAACCAACCTGTCCCTTCAGGATATTGGCGGTGAAATCCTTGTAGTATCCCAATTCACATTATACGCAGATATGCGTAAGGGAAACCGTCCAAGCTTTACGGATGCCGGCTCTCCGGAGCTGGCAAATGAACTCTATGAGTATTTTGTCGAACAGGTGAAAGGTCAGCTGGGAAGGGTAGAGCATGGCAGCTTCGGTGCAGACATGAAAGTAGCCCTGGTAAATGACGGTCCCTTTACCGTCATTTTAGACGACAATACCATCCTGAAAAAATAAGAAATCTTCTAAAGAATTCCTGCCAATATGCCGAAATAAAAGATAGACAAAAACTTTTGACACTTGTTCTCACGATACTTCAAGTGTGTATACAAATCAGGGCATAAAGACAGGAGTTCTTTTTATGAATATTGAAAATATAAATCCAAAAGAAGGCCAAAATCAGGGCGGATTAATTGGCAAGTCAAAATCAATGGATGGTGTGGATAAAGGCTTATTTAACAAGAGCTTACATATAGAAAAAGTAAAGTCGGAGGCAGCGATTATGTCCGCTGGTTTGCCCAATGCAGACCCAGGGACTTATTCAGATGCCTTCGAAAGACCGGATGAGGAGAAGCTACTGGAAAACTTTCCAAAACCTCAGGATGCGACTCTATCCTCCGCTTCCAATAAAATGACCGAGGATGATTATCAGAACCTGGAAAAGGAAGGGGTCTCTCTGGATTCATTTAATGCGGAGCGACTGGAAAGAGCCTTGCAGAGAATGAAGGAAAACCGGGATTTTAAGCAGGAATATGTGGATATATCCGTTGAAAAAAAACAGGAAATGCAAGAAACCATTGAAAAAATTTCCATCGCCAATAAAATCTCTGACCCAATTGCAAAAAAACTGGCAGTTAAGCTGATGGAAGCCGGTCTCCCGGTTACCGAAGACAATGTGATGAAGCTGTTTAATGCCATGGGAATGACCGCTGCCGCTGCCTCTATGACAGAAGGCAGTATGGCTTATATGATTGATCAGGAGCTGCCGCCTACCGTTGAGAACATTTATCACAGCAAATATTCCGGCTTTCAGGCTGGAGCGGTCAATGAAGCGGGCTGGGATGCCATAAAAGAAATGGTTGGTGCGACCCTTGAAAAAGCAGGACTTCCCAATACCCCGGAAAACCTTGAAAAAGCCAAATGGCTTTATGCCAATCATTTGCCCATTACAGCGGAAAGCATAGAATCCTATAATGGTCTTACCGACATTAAGGAAAATGCTAACGAAGATTATGTATTAGATAAAATGGCAGAATCCATGCGGAAAGGCTATTCGCCAGAGGCAGCCAATCTGGATGAAGGACCGCAAAAACGGGTAGAAAAAGCCATTGAAGAAATTTATAAATACGATGCCTCCAAATTTCACAGCCTGGACGAGGTCACAGCCAAGCGTCAGCTGGAGGAAATTCGGCTTAAGCTTACGATTGAATCCGGTGCAAAGCTTTATAGAATGGGAATTAAAATTGACACTACCAATCTCCAGAGGGTGGTAGAAGGTCTGAAAGAAATTGAAAATGACTATTATCGGGGAATTATCCGGGAATCAGGAGAAATTCCTACCGATTATTCCACCCAGCTGTTAAAAGAAACAACGGTTAAAATGCAGGAGTTAAGCGAAGCTCCAAGCTACGTACTGGGTTCCACTCTGGACCAGGTAGAAATGCATACCGTTGATAAGCTCCATGAAGCCGCTACCAATATGAGACGAACTCTGGAGCGCGCAGGTGAAGTTTATGAATCTGTCATGACCAAGCCAAGGCAGGATTTGGGAGACAGCATTAACAAGGCATTCCGGAACATTCCGGAGATTTTAACCAACATGAATGTAGAAACAACCGTTGCCAATGAACGAGCAGCTCGTATCCTGGCATACAACCGGATGCCGATTACACCAGAATCCATTCAGTCCATTAAGGAGTATGATTCCCAGGTCAATGTTCTGGTAAAAGAACTCCACCCAGCCGTTACTGTGGAGCTTCTAAAACGGAATATCAACCCACTGGAACTGCCAATTGAAGAGTTGACTCAAAAGGTAAAAGAAATCAAACAGGAAATTGGCGTAACGGATCAGGAAAAGTTTAGTAAATTCCTATGGAAACTGGAAAGAAGTGCCTCTATTACACCGGAAGAGCGGAACGATTATATTGGTATCTACCGGCTATTAAATGATGTTGAGAAGACCAACGGTGCAGCCATTGGCGCAGTCATGAACAATGGAGTTGAGCTGACGCTTAAAAATCTTTCTACGGCTGCAAAGACAGCAGCGGTGCCGACCATTGACATCGGTGTAGACGATTCTTTTGGAGGAATCAACAATCCCGCCGATGGAGAAGGACATATTACCCTGGAGAGAGATTCCGGTTATGTTGTTTACCAAAGCCAGGTATTAGGACGTGTTATGGACAGCATTACACCAGGTAAAATGCAGCAGATAAATAAGGACAAGGATGTCAATAACTTGATGAATATGACTCTGGAAAGCATGGAAGATCAACTCCAGGAAGTTACAGAAGACCCAGAGAGTGATCGGCAGTATGCCACTCAAATGGCAGAGAAAATCCGAGGTGTTGCCGGATCCTCTCAGGCGGCAGAAGCTTTTCTCAATACCCACCACTTAGCTACTTCACTGAAATTCATTGAAGCCGCAAAAGAATATTATGTGGGAACTAAAAGTATATTTAAGGAAATTGAAGAATATGCCGATAATGAATATAACCAGTTGATTGAAAGCATTTCTGAATCCATGACGGATGCTCAGACGATGCAGACGCTTTATCGCCGAATTGATTCCAGAGTAAACGTACTTCTCTATCGAATGGAATATGGAGATCAACCGGTAACCCAGGCAAAGGTAGATTCCTTCCGGAAGATTTCGGGCGGAATTGAACTGGCAAAACGTCTGAGTCGACAGGAACACTACGAAATTCCCGTTGATATGGGAGAAGAAATCACCAATATGAGTCTTACGGTATTACAGGGAGCCGGGGATACCGGCCGGGTACAGATGAGCATAAACTCCGAATCCATGGGACGGATTGAAGGGGAGCTGGCCGTAAGAGATCGAACGATAAATGGATTTATCTTATGTGACACCAAGGATGGTCTGGACACAATGAAGGGCTGCAAGGAGCAGCTAAAAGGCATGCTATCTGGTCTTGGGTTAAACGTAGCCCAATTCACCGTCGGAATGGATAAAAAAGCCCTTCAAAATTTCCAGAAACAAGGCAAAGAGCCGTCGGGCGAAGTAGGAACTCCTCTTCTTTACCAAGTGGCTAAGACTATGGTCAAAACCATAGGTGCTGCCATGAGGCACGAGTAGGCCGGCAAAGCTGAATAAACATCCAACTTCCTCTGGTTTTAATGTCAAGCGGAGGAAGCCAAGACGAAAGATTTAATAAAAGTTGAAGACGCGTCACAACGCGCAGATAGGTGTGACATATGAAAATAAATCATAATATAGCAGCCATGGTGGCAAATGGACACTTAAAAGCTACCAACAAAGGTGTAGAAAAAAGCTTAGAGCGGTTATCCTCTGGTTATCGAATTAACCATGCGGCAGATGATGCAGCTGGTATGGCCATTTCACAGAAAATGAAAACCCAGATTGCCGGATTGGAGCAGGCATCCCGAAATGCTTCGGATGGAATTTCCGTTATTCAGACGGCAGAAGGTGCCCTAACTGAAGTGGAAAGCATGCTTCAAAGAGCCAGAGAACTGTCAGTTCAAGCAGTTAACGGAACAAACACAGCGCAAGACCGAGAAGCCATTCAGGAAGAAATCACCATGCTGATGGAAGAAATCAATCGGATTTCAACCGATACCGAATTCAATACCAAAACCCTTTTAAATGGAGATGTTAATCGGAAAACTTATTCCAATAATACCAAAATATCTTTATATGCCTTGTCGGACAGTGTGGAATCAAAGGAGTATGAATTGTCAGTGTCTGCCCTTGGCACATCTGCCGTGTTAAGTGGAACATTTGACATAAGTGGGGCCGATTTAGAGGGTACCATTACAATTAATGGAGAGAGTGTTTCCATTTCGGAAGAGGATGGTCGTTCTGCAATTATTAGTAAGATTAGAACACTTTGTGAATCCGTTGGTGCAGAAATGAATATTGATGGAGATGATTTTCAGATTTCGTCAAAAGAAAAGGGAATGAAACAAAGCTTGGAATTTAATTGTGACAATGAAGAGTTGGCAGATGCATTGGGTATCACGGTCACAAAAGCCCGTGGAAAGGATGCAGAAATAACTCTGGGTGCGAATTTTGCTAATACAGCTACAGCAGTGGTAGATGGAAATTTTGCTACCATTTCCGATGTAGGTGGATTCGAGATGAAGGTAGAGATAGCAAATGATTTAAAACTCGAAGATAAAGATAGCAATGGAACTTTAGACCCGGAAAAAGCAAAGATTACTGTTTTGGAAGCCGGACCAATGATTCTCCAAATCGGAGCAAACGAAGGCCAGACTATTTCCGTCAGCATTCCGGAGGTTTCAGCAAAAACGCTGGGACTTGAATTTTTAAATGTACGAAATGCAGATAAAGCGGCGGAAGGAATCAGCCTCTTAGATACCGCAATCAATACGGTGTCAGGAATACGTGCCAAGTTGGGAGCTTACCAAAATCGATTAGAGCACTCCATTGCCAGTCTTGATGTTGCTTCTGAAAATTTAACAGAAGCATTATCTCGAATTGAAGACGTAGATATGGCAGCAGAAATGACCACCTACACACAGAAAAATGTATTGGCACAGGCTGGCGTTTCTATGCTGGCACAGGCAAATGAAAGCCCGCAGAAGATATTATCTTTATTGCAATAAAGTAGTGAAAAACCAGTACTACGACTAGAGCGTTATAAAAGTAATGCTTGTAGATAGGAGTTTATATGGAAGCAAGAAGATTGAGAGATTATAGCATAAGAGTTTCCCAGGCAAATCGAAGTGAACTGGTGGTTATCTCCTATGAAATCATTATAGACAGTATCCATTCTGCAAATGACAATTTAAAGAATGAGAATTTTTACGAATATGAAAAAGACTTAAAGCGCAGTCAGAAAATGCTGAATGAACTGATGGGTTCGCTGGATTATCAATATATGATATCCCGGCAACTTATGAGTCTTTACATCTATGCCAACGGCCTTATTGTAGAAAGTCAGTATCAAAAACAAACGGAGCATTTCCCGGTAATCATATCCATTATGGAAGGATTGAAGGCCGGCTTTGAGGGCGTTTCCACCCAGGATTCATCCCAAGCCGTTATGCAGAATACCCAAAAAGTATATGCTGGTCTTACATATGGAAGGTATGCATTAAATGAATCCTTTGTTGGCAGTGATGACAGCAGAAGAGGGTTCCGGGCATAATCTCCTCAACAAAGTCCAATTGTAGATGTCCTTTTGACTCTGACGGAAGGAAGTATAAGTGACGGTTGAAAGAAATATGTTCTCACCCTCTTGATTTGTATACCCGCTTAAGCGAGCAGATGAGAGTCGGATTTGAAAAAAAGCTTGATAGATTGAGGATCAGAGAAAGAAAAATAAGTGATAAAGAGGTGTAAAGCAAAGGTGCAATCCAGCTTTACACCCTTTTTCTGGATACCTTATTGAAAACAAAAAATGAAAGGAGTATACTGAACACATCAGCAAAAGTAAAGGAGAAAACGATGGCAACCATAAAAGATATTGCCGAGCGCTTGGGGATTGCAGTAAGTACCGTATCCAAGGGTCTTAACGGAGCCAGTGACATCAGTGAAGAGACCCGACAGATGGTGCTGGATGCCGCAGTAGAATTAGGATACACTACCAAACGAATGCGCAAAATGGACAACAAAAAAGTCTGTATTTTTATTGAAAATATGGATTATGAAAACATAGATCAATTTGGCTACGATATTATAACCGGCTTCCAGAAAGCCGCCGCTAGAAAGCATTGGGAAGTAACCGTTATTCCCAGTAACTTAAACCTTCAGATGGAAGAAAACTTTGATACCTACATGTTAAAAAACGGCTTCAGCGGAGCCTTTCTAGTTGGTTTTACTTTACACGAGGATTGGATTAAGCAGCTACACACTACCAATGTCCCCACCGTATTGTTGGACAACTATATCAGTGGAAATACCCACATTGGCTATGTAGGAACAGATAGCTTTGAAGGCATCGATGCAGGAGTAAGACATTTGGTAGAATTGGGACACAAAAAGATAGCCTTTTTAAATGGTTCCAAAAACTCCATGGTATCTCAGCAAAGGCAGATGGCTTTCATCCAAAGTCTTGGAGAATTTGGGATTCAGGCAGATGAAAATTTAATGGAATATGGATATTATGTTCCAGACTGTGCTAAATATCATGTAGGGACCTTTTTGGATCATGGAGCAACTGCGATTATGTGTGCCAGTGATCTGATTGCGATTGGGGTTATTGGAGAAGTGGAAAAGAGAGGGCTTCGGGTTCCGCAAGATATTAGCGTAATTGGATTTGATGACCTTCCGATAGCCGAAAAACTGACCCCAGCATTGACAACCATTCGCCAGGACAGGGCTAATCTTGGCAAAAGTGCAGTGTTGTTACTGGATGGATTGATGACGGATGTTTCTATAAGCAAAATTTTGCTTCGGGCAAGATTCATTGAAAGAAATTCCACAGGGGTATGTTTATAAACTTTGTGTTTAGGGGGTGAGGGGACGCTCCTGAGATATAGACTTCGAACGCCGAAAGAGCGGGTGGATGAGTACCTCCCCGGAACGGCTTCCTTGGAAAACGGCTCGCATGCGAAAGATTTCTGGCTAGCGTAGAAGCACCGAAAGAACTAAGACAAAGAATAAAAATCATTCTTTTAAAAATTTGCTAAGGGCACCCCCACAAAAACTATAACTCGCATTTTAGTACATTGGAATGTTGTACTCATTGATGCTCAAACAATAGCTTTTTGTGGGGGTAACGCAAATTTTTAAAAGAATGATTTTTATTCTTTGTCTAAGTTCTTTCGGCACTCCTACGAATGCCAGAAATCTTTCGCATGCGAGCCGTT
>JAVBLX010000073.1:0-16416 GCA_031553075.1 Acetivibrio sp. | reverse complement strand
ATATGGACAATCATAAATTATTTTTTTTAAAATTTCACTCACTGCACTCACCTCTTTGCGCTACTAATTAGTTGTTTTGTAAACAAAAAACTATCAATTGATTGTTTTCGTTTGATAACAATAGGCGATATTAGTTATATCGCCTATGCATCTAATACAAATTCATTACTTTTCTAACTTCCGTGCTGCTCCCCACAATAATAACGCCGAAATAGCAAGCTGCACTCCTGTACTAATCCAGAACCAATGCTCATAAATAAACGGACTGGTATTTCCAAAGCCCAGAAGGAAATCTTCCAGATAACTGTAGCTGCCAAATTGTCTGCTGAGAAGGGAGATTAGGCTGATTGCCGGATTCACCAAGAGCACCAGAATGAAGTGCCCAACACCCGGTTGGCTTATCTCTCCAATCGAGCCACTTTCAAAATAGCGGTTCAGATAGGACTGGTTCATTATGTTGGCACATATTACAGTCAGGGCTACGGTTCCAACTACCATGAGGATAATGGTTCCATAAGTAAGAACGGTGGCTGGCACTGTCTTTTTGGACAAAGACGAAAAGAACAACCCAATGCTACCCACAAACACTGCGGTCACAATGCAGAACAGCATAAGCTGAAGTAAGTCTATCATGCGTATGCCACCAACCGAAAAGACTAATCCAAATACTGGTAAACTTGAAAAAATCAAAAGGAGTGTGCTGCTGATAGAGGACATGAGCTTTCCCCGGATAATAGCTCCCGGCTTGAGTTTTGTGGTAAGGAGTATCTCTAATGTCTGCTTCTCCCGCTCCCCCGCAATCGCTCCGGCTGTAAATGCAGGCACTACAAAGAGCACCAGACAGAACTCTATCATAGCCAGAAAAAGGTATATCTGGAGTATTGCTGAATATTCTACCAGAGAATAGTAGCCAAACTCAAAGTTAGCCCCAAAGAGCCACAGCCCCAGCAAGACCAGTACCAGATTGTATCCCAGTATAATAAGGGACATGCGCATGGTACGCACGCTTATTTTTAATTCTTTCCGGTATACCTGATTTATTGGAAATCTCATATTAAACTCCAATCTGTGCATTTTAACAAATTTCTTAATCTTCCTGCCCCCTGACACGTTCCTTCTCCGTAAGCTCCAAAAACAAGGATTCCAGCGAACCTTCCTGGCGACCAAAGAATGCCACACCTACTTCACGACCCACCAAACTGGCAAGCAAGCCTGCTTCTTCCCGTTCATCTCCCATGAATCCAAAAGAGATTTCATTCCCTTTCATAGCGATGTTCTCTACCATAGGGTTTTTCTTCAGCACTTTTACTGCCTGTTCCTGACCTTCCACCGTTCGAATCAACAGGGGATTCGAGGTCTTCATCTGGTGCTGGATTTCTTCTACGGTCCCCTTTACCACCATCTTCCCTTTCTGAATCACACCGATGGTAGTACAGGTCTGGGAAAGTTCGGGCAGGATGTGGGAGCTGATAATAATGCTTTTCCCCAGTCCATTAATGTTTCGCAGGATATTTTTCATCTCCATCCGGGCCTTGGGGTCCAGACCGGAGGCAGGTTCATCCAATATGAGAAGGGACGGGTTGTGAATGAGGCACCTGGCCAGGCAAAGTCTCTGCTTCATTCCTCTGGACAGACCGTCTACGTATTGGTCCACTTTGTCCTGGAGGCTGACCATTTCCAGCAGTTCGTAGCTTTGTTGGCGCGCCTTTGTGCCGTATATTCCATAAATGGAGGCATAAAACTCCATGTATTCCATGGTTTTCAGATTGTCGTATACGCCAAAGAAATCTGGCATATAGCCAATTTTTTCCCGCAGATACTTGGGATTTTTAGAAATATCCACGCCCTCAAGGTGGACACTTCCGGAATCCGCCTGTAAAAGTCCGGCAATAATTCGCATGGTAGTGGTCTTTCCGGCACCGTTTGGTCCCACAAAACCGAACAGCTCACCCTTTTCAATCCTAAGATTAAGACCGTTTAATGCGGCATATCTCTTTGGCGCTTTTCCATAATACTTGTGCAAATCTTGTATTTCCAGCATTATCGCACCTCCTTTACTGCGGATAAAACAGGAGCGGTAAGTGCCAGCTCTGTTTGTGTCTGACCAGCTACATCATAAATCAACACCATTTCATTCTGGTTGCTAAGATATGGTGCCAGCTGGGATAATGAGCCTTCTTTGCCACTTTCAAAGATGGTATCATAGCCTTCGGTCTGAAAATTGTACGCTTTTACTTTTCCGGTAAAGCCACTCTTGCTGTCAGGGAAAAATTCGGAATTCAGTTCTTTGGAGTAAATCAATTCTTTCACGATTTCGTTTGGCTGAAAATGAACCACCATCTGCATATTTTCACTATTCAGGTAGCGATAGCCGGGATAATAATCGTCGCTGGTCGTCATGATGCTGTCCAGATTGGGCAGAAACTCTTCCTTTCCCTGGGTATATTCTACCTCAATGTCACTGGCTACAAGATGTATTCCATCACGGTTCAGATCTGTTTGAGAGAATAATTCGCCCCCGTTTTCGGACTGCTCCACGCCTATAAGCTGGTCTTTTCTCTTATTGGACTGGGTGTATCGGCAAAGCAGACTGTATTCGTAGGCATAGTAGGTTCTGGATACTTCTTCGTTCCGGGTCTTACCAAAGGCATTGCCACCGACTAAGGCTTCCATAATCTTTTGCTCATACAGCATGGTCAGGCTGGTTATGCTAATTCGTTTGAGCCCTTCAGCCTGCATGGTTTCACCATTTTTCAGTTCATCGGCCAGAAGGTATATATCACCAATTGCCAGAACCACGTGTTTCAAGTCATAGCCTGTATGATTGGTTACGGTTCCCGTTATCTGGAAGTCTTTGGTCATGGTCAGGCTGCTTTCTACACGCCCGGCGGTCGGACGGGTGGTACTCCCCTTGAACTGACCGCTGGAAAAGGCGGAGTTATTGCGTATTTCAATCTTGGTGTCCTTCTCGTCCAGTTGAATTATGGTATTGTATCGATCCTGGTTCTGGATGTTGGCATTCATGCGGATGTTATTAAACAGCATGCTGCTGTAATTGCTGTAGGACATTCTGTTTTCCGTTGCGTCTACTCGGTACTGAGAGGGGAGAGATACGGTATAGTCATTATTATAGGGTGAGGTCAGGCTAAAAAATACGTTTTCCCTGGTCTCCTTCTCTCCAATGTCGGTAATGGTCAAATAGCCAATAAAGGGCTGGGTCAGTCTGGTTATGCTCCCCACTCCATATATCACCAGGGTAAACAGGATGGACCATATGGGTATTACGAGCCAGAGAAGGCCCGGTTTATCCAGCTTCTTTAACAGCAGGTAAGTGGGTGGCCCGATTACTAACAGATAAACCGCTAGTATAATGGCGTATATCCACACCTTGGGCAGCTGGTTGCTGTCTTTGGTATCGACACTGCTAAATGCTGCATAGTCATGGTTATCCTGCCGTTTTTCTGCGGCTAATTGAGCCTTCTGTTCTTCGCTGACTCCCGCAAGGACTTCTTCGGCAAGCCCTTCCTTTCCTTCTGTGTTGATAATCTGTACGTTTCCGGCTGCCTCATAGGCGGATAGCAGTGCCTGCTGCTTTTCGTTTAGCTGGTTCCGGTCAAAGTTGTGGAGCACCAGTCCATCCAGGGTATCCAGTCCGGTTTGGTTTTCCGGAAAGAATTCCGGCTTCAGAAGGAAGGTTTTTATGCCACTGCCCTGTAAATAGTTGAGAAAAGCCGAGTCATCGGTAAGGAGCCCAATGTAGGCAGTGGACTCATAATAAGTATATTTCATCTGAACTTCTTTTTTTAAAATGGTCTGTCCTGCGTTGTCATTTAATGACAGGTTCACGTCACCATATCCGCCATATGCTGGTACCGCCAGTTCCATGCGGGTGGTTTCACCGCTTTTTATCTCCAGGGATTTTTTATAGCTGGCTTCGGCTGTCATGCTGGTGGTGACGGTAACGTAAAAGTCCCCAACAAAATCTTCGCCGTGGTTGGTGAAATAAGCGACTACCGGTAGTTTTCGTCCTGCTTTTACCCACTTGTCATAGCCACAGTAGGCGGTGAGGGTGATTTGGTCGCCTTTTATGACTTCGGGATAGGTGGATCCTTCTTCGGATGAACGGATGTCTTCTTTGGCAACTTCTGCAACGCTTGTAACGGTAACTCCATCGCCTTGGGAAAATTTGCTGCAGCCGGAGGTAAGGAGAAGCCCGCTTAGAAGTGCTACACTTGCTATTATTTTTATTCCTGCTGTTTTTCTGGCTATCGCCTGCACGAAATCACTCTTACGTCCATTCGTCATATCATTAAATAATTTACTGGCTGCCTTCTTGTGGTGCTCTGTCTTCATGGGGTTCTCCTCCTTTCCCCAGGGTAATTTCAAATATGGTTCCGTCCAAATTGCTGGTGGCGCGAATGATGCCGTCATGCATAAGGACGATTTTTTTTGCAATGGCAAGACCAAGGCCGGTTCCGCCGGTTTCGGCGTTTCGGGAGTTTTCAACCCGATAGAAACGGTCGAAGATATAATTCAAGTCGGAGGCTGGGATGACTTCACCATAGTTGACTATGGCGACTTTTACTTCCAGTGGTGTCTGAGAAACCCGCACGCGAATGTTTTTTCCGTCTTTTCCATATTTTACGGCATTTCCGATGAGGTTGGAAAAGGCTCGGGCCAGCATGTCTCCATCGGCGTAGACCATGGCGGTATCGCTGTCGGTAATAAATTCGTATTCCAGGCCTGCTTCTTGAAAAGCGGGGTAAAATTCGTCGATCATCTGCTCCATCAGTTTTACGATGTTAAGTGGGGCGCATTTTAGGACTACTTCATTGGATTCCAGTTTGGTATAGTTGAACAGGTCGCCAATGAGCTTTTCCAGACGTATGGATTTGTCATAGGCTACTTCAATGTATTTTTGTCTGGTCTCCGGATCGGGCTGTGGTTCCCGGAGGGTCAGTTCCAGGTAGCCGATAATGGAGGTCAGGGGAGTGCGAAGGTCGTGGGCGACGTTGGTTATCAGGTCCCTTTTTGCCTTATCGTTCTTTCGCTCGTTTTCCATCAGCTGTCCAAAATCTTGGGCCATGTCGTTGATGCAGTTTCCGATGGCGGCAAACTCGTCTTTGTCTTTTATGGCAATCCGGCTGCTTAGGTCGCCATGGGCGATTTTATTGATGCCGTTTATGATTTGTTTCATGTATAAGGAAAATTTTTGTGTCAGGAGGAGGAAGTAGACCATGAAAAGGATCATCCCCATAACGATAAAAAGAAGGATCCAGATCCCCATTCCAAATCCGTCACTCATAAACCCCTGGGCTGGTCCCAAATCGTTTCCGTATCCACTGAAGGTATTTCCCTGTGCTGCATTGCCATATACTCCGGCATTTGCCATATTGTTAAGATAGAGCTGGCGACTGGCGGGGTCCATGACGGGCTTTCCAAGGCCGAGAAGATTACGGATGCTTTGAATCATCAGGAAAAAAGCCCCCTCGGTAAGGGCTGTATAGATCAGGCTTAAAAATGTATATAAAACGATTTTGAAGCGGAAGCTTCGAAGCATACTGATTTCATTATTTTTCAATTTTATATCCCACTCCCCATACGGTTTTTATAATCTGCGTATTGTGTGAATTCAGTTCGATTTTCTCACGGAGTCTTCGTATATGCACCATTACGGTATTGTTGGCTTCGTACATTTTTTCATTCCATACTTGCTCAAAAATGTCCTCGGTGCTGAACACTTTGCCGGGATTGCTGGCGAGGAGGTAGAGAATGTCAAATTCAATTGGGGTCAGCTTTACGTCCCGGCCATAGGATACTACCTGGTGGTTCTCTTTATTGATTGTCAGATTCTCCAATTGGATTTCTTTGGCAATGGGTGCTCCGGTGGAATTGGGGTTGAAGGTGGTGTAGCGTCTTAGCTGGGACTTGACTCTGGCGGTCAGTTCCAATGGATTAAAGGGCTTGATCACGTAATCGTCAGCCCCGGCTCCCAGACCTACGATTTTATCCAGGTCGGTGGTTTTCGAGCTTAACATGATAATGGGGATGGTGCTGGTTTCACGAACGGTTTTACACATGGCAATCCCATCGATGCCTGGCATCATAATGTCCAGAATGGCCAGTTTGATGTCCTGCTCTCCCAAAAGCTTAAGACCTTCTTTGGCATCGTATGCTTTATACACTTTATACCCGTCCCCGACCAGGTGAATTTCGACCAGGTCGGCTATCTCTTTGTCATCGTCTACCACTAAAATGTTGATTTCTTCCATGGAAATGCCCTCACTTTTCTCATTCTGTTGTTTCATCATAACATATGATAGGCGTTTAGTCCTTACAGAATGTTTAAATTTTTTTAAAAATGTAAACAGGAGTATGACTTGTTACCCAAACGCCATGGGTATATTCATATTTTTTCTTGTTCGGGTAGAATTATGAATTTTACTATGATATTATAGATTAAATCAATTTAGATATGTCAGGGGATAGTCCTGGTGGTTGCCTTTCTGGAAACAGAAAGGAGTACATATGAATGTAATGGAAGTTTTGACTTTATTACTGGTTGTTTTTGCAGCCTTAGCATATATCGACAATCACCATAACAACAATAAGAAGTGATTCTTATTAGTACTTTTTGCTAGTTTAACGGATAAAAAGTGCTATCCTCTACTGGACATAGAGGATAGCATGTAATGGAAATATTAACCTTACCACTGGTTTCCGTTGGCAATCATTGGACACGCAAATATCCTTTGATTGCTTCTAAGTTGATTATAAAGCATTGCAGGTAAAAATGCAATAACTTTAGGAGAGAGGCTTGAAACAGCCTCTCTTTTCATGCCACCACTCCCATTAAATACAATATCAGATAAGCAAATGCAAATATACCACACAGGATACTGCCGGTTACCGGGAAAAAGTAGTGAATTTCCCGTTTTCGAAAGCAGGTGAGTCCCAGTATGAGACCAAATATGGAGGTCAGCATAGCGATGAAACCAGCTGCTCCTACCCAGAGTCCGGCATTGCCGGCTTGGGTATATGAATAGATGCTACCGGCCAAGCCTGTGATTAACGCGGCAATTCCCAGAACGAAGGATAGGATGCCTTGGATCGGGGTGGTCTTGTCGGAGAATTTATAGTGTCGCTGTCTTCTTTTTTGTATTTTTCGATATTCCCGGTCTCTTTTATCCCTTGCCATACCTGCTCCTTTCTGAGGTTTTCTGTCTTTTACATCCAGCTTTCATTTTTCACATTCACCAATGTCATATTTGCTGGTTAGTGTTGCATAATTTTCTTCTCAAACTTTCTTGCTATGAAATATGCGAAATACCCCAGCATGCCTCCAAGGGCGTTGAGAATGATATCATCAACATCAAACCGACCTGCCTTTAAGACTAACTGGAGGATTTCTATGGTTAGGGTGAGCTCAAGGCTTAGAAGTGCTGCATTTAAAAAACGACGGTTCTTAGGGCTTAGGATTGGGAGTATAAAGCCAAAGGGCATAAAGGCTACGATGTTCATGATTACATTCAGGAAAAAATAGCCTTCCATACCATTGGTCAGGCACCAGAAGCCACGACGGATTTCTTTGAACAGGGTGAGATTATAGCCATAATCTCCTGTGGTCCGATTCATTTCTTCATTAAAGAAGAGAAAATATGCCATGGCTCCTATGTATGCCAGGAAGAGGATCCACACGGTTCGGCGAATCCAACGTTTTTGTTGCTCTGAATACTTCATTTCCTCTTTTACTCCCATCTAACCCCTTGTTTTACTGTCTTAATTCTATTCCAAGCTCATTTAATCCTTTTAAAATTTTCTCCATCGCTGCATTGACTTCTTTGTCTTCCAGGGTTCTGTCCTCTGCACGGAAGCTGATGGAATAAGCCATGGATTTATATCCGGCCTGTATCTGGGCTCCTTCGTAAATATCGAACAGGTTGTAGTTTTCTAAAAGCTTACCACCTGCTTTGCGAATTACTGCTTCTACTTGTCCGGCCAGAATTTCTTTTTTCATGACCATGGAAATGTCACGGGTTACGGCTGGATATCTTCCGATTGGTTTGAATTTCTTAACGTAATCACTTTTTTCCATGACGGATTTTAAGTCTAATACGGCTACATATGCTTTGGTTCCGATGTTATAGTTGTCGCATACTTCTGGATGCACCTCGCCCAGATGGCCGATGATGTCTTCTCCATACATGATATCAGCCTGACGGCCTGGGTGCAAGTAGGTTTTGCCGGAATTTGGATGATATTCTTTGGTGCCCATCAAACCGCAGCGTTCCAGGATGGTTTCGACCACACCTTTCATGTCAAAGAAGTCACCTTCACCGTACATTCCCAGCGTAAGCTGGGTTCTCTCATCTGGAAGTTCGGTGAGAGGCAGTTCTTTTGGAAGGTAAATGTTGGCGATTTCATATAGTCGTACATTTTTGTTTCTTCTATTATAGTTGGTTGCCAGTGAGGTCAGCATTCCATTTAGGGAAATAGTCCGCATAATACTATAGTCTTCGCCTAATGGGTTGGAAATAACCACTGCTTTCCGAAGTTGGTCCTCTGCTGGGATGAGAAGCTTATCAAATACTTTTGGACTTTCGAAGGAATAGCTCATGCCTTCGCTGAATCCATGACTTTCTGCCAGGGTGCGGATTTCTTTTTCCATAGACAGCTTCTGAGTAAGTTTTCCCTGGGTTGCTTCGCCTTTTGGAAGGGTCATTGGGATGTTGTCATAACCGTAGAATCTTGCTACTTCTTCAGCTACGTCGGCAAGACAGCCAACATCCTGACGCCAGGTTGGAACGATTAATTCTTTGGTGTCTTCGTCGACTCCCAGGTCGATGCTTTTGAAGTATTCTATCATGGTGGCTTCACTGATGTCGGTTCCCAACAGGGCATTGATTTTATCGGCATTGTAGCCAACTCGTTTTGGCTTCCTTACTTCTGGATATACATCGGCATAACCGCCTACTACTTCACCAACACCCAATTCTTCGATTAACTGGCAGGCACGGTCGATAGCGGTTTTGGCATTATTTGGATCAAGGCCTTTTTCAAATTTTGCCTGGGCGTCGGTGCGCATACCCAGTTTTTTACCGGAAAGACGGATATTGGTACCGTCAAAGCAGGCAGCTTCCAAGAGTAAGGTCTTTGCGTTTTCGGTTATTTTGGAATTTTCTCCGCCCATAATGCCGGCAATTCCCACTGGTTTTTCACCGTCACAGATCATCAGGATGGAGGAATCAATGGCTCTTTCCTGTTCGTCCAGGGTGGTAAAGGTCTCTCCGTCTTTTCCTCTTCTGACGATGATTTTCTTACCGGCAATGGTATCCAGGTCATAGGCATGCATTGGCTGGCCGTATTCTTCCATTACGTAGTTGGTAATGTCTACGATGTTGTTAATCGGACGGATTCCTGCGGCAGCCAGGCGGCGTTTCATCCATTCTGGGGATGGGCCTATTTTTATATTCTTAACGACTCTGCCTACGTAGCGGGAACACAGGTCGGGGTCGTTGATTTCCACACTGATGTAGTCGTTGGCATTTTCGCTGTTGCCGGTTTCTTTGATTACTGGTGGGACAAATGGTTTTCGGAAGGTGGCGGCGGCTTCTCTGGCAATTCCGACTACGGAGAAACAGTCTACACGGTTGGAGGTTACTTCGTATTCGAAGGTTACGTCTTTTAAGCCCAACAGCTCCGTTGCTTCCATACCGATTCGGGCGTCTTTGTAATCTGGGTTGTCGCTTAGGATATAAATGCCGTCTTCTGCTGCGTCTGGATACATTTCCCGGCTCTGTCCTAATTCGTCGATGGAACACAGCATACCGAAGGATTCTATGCCACGGAGTTTACCTTTTTTGATTTTGATACCGTCGGGGTGTGGTTCGGTGTCATGGGCACTGGCTGCTACCCGACCTCCGTCTAAAACTACGGGGATTTTGTCGCCTTCTTTTACGTTGGAAGCACCGGTAACAATTTGTACCTGTTCTCCCTCTTCACTGATTTGTACCTGGCAGATGATTAATTTGTCTGCGTCTGGATGGCGTTCTATTTTTACGATTTGTCCTACTACTATTTTTTCTAAGTTTTTATCGAAACTTTCATAGCCTTCTACTTTGGTACCGGACAAGGTCATGGCATCGGTGTATTCCTGGGCCGTGCAGTCTAATTCCGGAACATAGGCTTTAATCCATGATAAAGGTGTATTCATATTAGCTCCTATCTGCGTGCTTTAGCACGCCTTTAACATATCTCTTCTCTGGGCCAAGCTTGCTTCTCGCATTCGAATCTTCTATAAATTATGCTTCTTTTTTGACTCAACATTTCTTACTGATTTCCATTATCCCACCGCTATGTTGGATTCTATTCATGCAGCTCGTTTGTCAAGCGGGACCTTTTTTACTTAGAACTGGCTTAAGAAACGTACGTCGTTTTCATAGAGAAGACGCATATCATCAATTTCATATTTTAACAGGGCCACACGCTCCAGACCTACGCCGAATGCAAATCCTACGTATTCTTCCGGGTTAATTCCGCTCATTTCCAATACATGAGGATGAACCATGCCACAGCCAAGGATTTCAATCCAGCCGGAGCCTTTGCAGAAGCGGCAGCCTTTTCCGCCGCATTTGAAGCAGGAAACGTCCATTTCTGCGCTTGGTTCTGTGAATGGGAAATGGTGTGGACGGAATTTTACTTTGGTTTCTTCGCCAAACAGTTCCTTGGCAAACTGGGCCAGGGTTCCTTTTAAATCGGCGAAGGTAACGTTTTTATCAATAACCAGCCCTTCTACCTGATGGAAGGAAGGGGAATGGGTCGCATCTACTTCATCGGAACGGAACACCCTTCCTGGTGCAATCATACGGATTGGGAGTTTTCCTTTTTCCATCTCGTGCACCTGTACGGATGAGGTCTGGGTGCGCAGCACGATGTTGCTGTTAACATAAAAGGTATCCTGCTCGTCTTTTGCCGGATGGTTGGCAGGGATGTTGAGTGCCTCGAAGTTGTAGTAATCAAATTCTACTTCGGGTCCTTCCAGTACTTCATAGCCCATTCCGGTGAAAATGGTTTCGATTTCTTCTAATGCTATGGTATTAGGATGACGGGTTCCCATGGCTGGCCGTTTGGCTGGGAGGGTTACGTCGATGGTTTCCATTTTAATCTGTTCTTCACGCACTTTTTTCATAAATGCGGTTTTCTTTTCTTCCAGCAACTGCTCTAGCTGCTCTCTGGCATCGTTTACCAGCTGACCTACCTTCGGGCGGTCTTCAGGTGCTACGTCTTTCATTGATTTTAAAACGGAGGTTAGTTCTCCTTTTTTTCCGAGGAAGGCAACACGGATTTCATTTAATTTTTCCATTCCATCGGATTGATTAATCTGTGATATTGCCTGGTCAACAAGGCTTTTTAATTTTTCCTGCATGTGATTACTCCTTTCGTATTGGGGGATTTTCTTATTGAGGGATTATTTGTGGATTTGATTCATTTGGTTAGGCCTTCGGGATTTCCTTCTACTTTGGATTTCTCGTTGTTCAAACTGTCTTCATGCTATCTTTAAGCTGGGTAAATTATTTATTTGCACAAAAAACCGTCCCTTAGAATCTCCATTCCAAGGGACGGACTGTAATCCGCGGTACCACCCTGATTCTTGCCGGTTCGATCCGGGCAAGCACTTCATTCATGGGTAACGTCCATGAGAGAGACGTCAAGACCTACTGTAGCTTTCAGCCTTGCAGCTTGGGTGTGAAATTGAACTATTATCTGAACTTGAGAAATCTTGCAGCCGATGAATTTCTCTCTCTGAAAGGGTATAATAGTCTTTTGCACCTTCGACGCTTTTGTGTTTAAATCTTATTTTAGCATAGAAATCCCGACTGTCAAGAGAAATTTTTGTGTGTTTTTTCATTTCACCTTACGCTGAAGTCGCATAAACAGAAATGAATTTATCTCGCATCCTATAAATAAAATATACATGCATGCGTAGAGCCAAAGCATGCAGAAGATGATTATAGTAAGACTGCCATAGGTGTTAAAATTAGCAAAATTGTCAATATAAATGGAATACAAAAAGGAAAAACCCACCCAACAAACAGATGAAACGGCTGCCCCAGGAATGACGAAGAGGAAACGGGATTTAAAGTTAGGAATCCAAAGGTACATAGCTGAAAAAAGAAAAAACAGGATAGCAAGACCAAGGACAGAGCGTATGCTCATGATAAATAAGGCTAAATTTTCCACCAGGGGAAAACGAGTTACCACTCCCATAAAAATCTTGTTTCCGAATACCAGGAGGGTTAGGGAAACCACCAGGGTTAAGGCAAAAATCAAGGTATACGTGGTGGCAATCAGACGGAGTTTTATGTAATTTCGAGTCTCAGGAATTCCATAAATGAAATTAAACCCCTGAATAATTGCCAAAAAGCCCTTTGACGCTGACCAGAGGGCAGTTAGAGCGGTAATGGAAATAATGGTAGCTGTGGGCTGGCTGTAAATCTCTTCCACCAGAGAGGCTATATAATTACCAATCGTATCCGGAAAAAATTCCTGCGACATTCGAATTAGGGTATCCTGTGTGATAGGGAGATACTGAATCATTGTAAGTAGAAGCATGATGAAGGGAATAAAAGATAGTATAATGAAAAATGCTGTTTGTGCGGAAAAAGCAGAGACTGCATCTTCTTTCATCTTTTTTGTGAAAATCCTGATTTGATCAATTAATTTTAAAAGCATAAGCCAACTCCTTTTGTAGTATTATATGCAGTTTTACACTAAAAAGAAAGTGAAAATTTCCCAAAATCCTTCATTTATTTGATTCTTACTTATTTTATCGAACATACTATCGACTTTTATCGAACATACTATCGACTTAATTGGAAATTTATGGTATAATATTGACATGGTAACAGGAAGAGATTGGTTCGTCCAATCCAGGATAATTACGAGTGCTTGCCCTCCAGACGGAATTACATTTATACATAGGAGGAGGTGAACTTTCCACTATACTATTATAGAAAGGGAGTGAGCCTTATGACAATCAGCGATGCTTTATCATTAATGATAATGTTTGGAATGTTTGTTATAGCGATGATTACTCTAGTTGTTCAGCTTATAAAGTTGAACAATAAAAAATGATTATCCAAACCTTGTCCAGAGGAGATAATCATTTTTTATCCTACCATGGGCTAGCATAAGTTTTAACCTTATGTTTCCTGCTACCTACATTATAGCAGTAGCCCCAATTTTTGTAAAGTGGGTTACTGCTATTTTTCGCTTATCGATTATCGCTTTTTGCTTATCCGCTTATTCGTTCGCCCATTCTCAGTAAATTTTCCCAATCTGGATTCCTGGATAATAATGCTGAAGAACTTCTTCATAGCCAATCCCTGTATCAACCATAGCCTTGGCTCCGTTTTGGCTCATGCCGACACCGTGACCATAGCCACCGCCCTGGAAGGTGAAGCCAGTTACTTTGCCATCCTTTTGTTTGGGGCTAATGATAAAGAAACCACTGGGGAGCATGCCCAGACTTTCCACCTTACTGCCATCCTTTCTCTTGATGCTGCTGTTCATCGGGGCCAGTAAGAGGCGGATGTTATATTCACTTTTAACTTTTATCGTTTCCTCAGTGCCAACAATTATCAGTTCCGTAATAATACCGCCTTGCTGCCGTGTACAGACTTGAATGTCCTCTACTTCACCGATCGATTTAAGGGGCTTACTTTCGAATTCACCGTTCTCTGTTTTCGATAAAATTAAATCATGATTTACTAAATATCTTTTTTCCAGGTTTTCTTCTATGGATTTCTTCAACTTTTCCCTGGAGATCGTGACGGACCATCGATACCATGGACTATCGCTGTCATAGGTTTTGCAGATGTCTTCGGTAATAAAATCTTTGAAGTTGTCTTCCTGGGATAAATCTCCCACTTTTTTGCCGCTTTCTTCCTCGCCTTTTACAACCTGCAGACTGCCTTCTAAATATTCCACAACTTGAGTACCGTTCCAAACCTGATTGGCATCAGCGGTGTATCCACAGGAGGTAGAAAAGTAATATGCGGTTATAATATCTCCATCATATTGAAGTACTTGCCCCTTGGTTTCTTCTGCTGCCTTTATGGCATCTGCGCTGGTAGGAATGTTATTATATACTTGATAAGAGGAGCTATCGTCTACGTGGGCACCGTATTTGCGGAGCCCATTCGCCATAAGCTGTTTGTATGCATAGCTTCTGGCACATACTGCCTGCGCTTTCAGCGCTTCTACCCCATAAGAGATTGGCATTTCACTGGGTATGACGCCATACAGGTAATGCTCCAGGGAAAGCTCGTTGACAAGCAGTAGTCCCTCATCCTCCTTGGATATTTCAAGGACTCCTTCATAGGAGGGGGTAATCCCGTTTCTTTCGATGGAGGTAATGGTCAACTTTCCATCTTCCTTTTCTGACTTTATCCGCACCCGGCCACTGGTAAACCAGGTGGAGTCCGGATTCATTGTTATTTTTTTCTTTGCCCCATAGCTTTTGGTGGTTTCTCCAAATGCTACGGTAAACTTACTATCGGATGTAATCGTTATGCTTGGATGATAATAATCCTTAAATCCGTTGGTTTTTAGCAATACACGAATTTTATCCACAGCTACCGGCTTGGTAATCAAAGCAGCGCAGATTTCGTCCCCGACGATGACAAATTCAGCATTTTCATATCCTACTACGATAGCGCTGTTTTTCTCCATGGCAACCCCGTCATAGGTACGGTAGACACAGTAATCTTTCGAAAGTGCCTTTTTTCCATAATTTTCAATTTCCAGATAGCTGTCATTGGCTACCAGAACCCTTCCATAAATTCGGTCTGGCTTAATGCTTACTTTGGTAATTTGCCCATTTTCCATATACAAATCGCCAACCTGTCCGGCGATGTCTTCTTCTATGTTGCCAGCCATATTAAGCTCCCTGGTACAGCCATTTATAAATACTTTTAATTTTTTTTCATTTTTATTAAGCAACCAGACGTTTCGAATCTGAGCCGGTTCTTCCTGTTTTTCTTTTAGACACAGGATTTCATTTCCTTTGGTAATGGCCTGGTACTTTTTATCCAGATATTGAACGAAGTTAAGACCATCTCCGTAAAATATGCCTTCGTTGGTCAGGGTCTGCCATTTTTCCAGTTTATCGGTATTTTCCCAGGTTTCTATAATGTATACAGCGGTTTCCTCCAGCTCTGCCTTGTAGATATCCTTCCACAATACTTCGTAAATGGACAGCCATTCTCTGGGAGAAATCTGGTCTTCTGATTGCTTATTGCCTTGTAACTCGCTCAGCAGCGAAAGTAGATTTTCCTCCACTACACCTGCCTGTCCCAATTGGGTATCGTCGGCTTCCATTTTTTTCTGAGCACAGATTCTGAAAACCAAATCCTTGCATTCTCCATAGGTAAAATACGCCATCGGGTGGTAGCGGTTTTCTTTTGCCCCTTCATCCTCCACTAAACCCATGACACTCATGCCGTTTATATATTTGTCATACCATTTGGCTGGCTCCGTATCCTCATAAGCGATAATTCGCTCCATACTTTCCAGTTCTTCTCTTGTATAAATCAGGAGACTTAACATTCTGGCAACCTCTGCCCGGGTAATGCGACTCTCCTGACCAATATACTCTTCGGTTGAAACGCTTTCATTCTGACGACTTCTCTGATAGATTTGTACACTTACCAAAATAGCCAGTGCAACGAATCCAACCACGAGTAATAGTAACTTCTTTTTCATCATCACCATTCCTCTCTTACTGCTACATTATTCCACAAGAACTGGGTTTATGTCAAATCTTATCCGTCAAAATGGACAAATTTTCATCCACTTTATCCGTCATTTTTTTCTTGCGCTTTTTTTTCCGTTGTGCTATATTACCCTTTGTAGCTATTTTTTCGTGTCAAGCCATTGGGTTTGTCCTTGGCAGACACTGACTGGATGGAGGGTACATACAATGTTTATGGATTCCGTTGATTTATCTATGCGTACTGTGGATCGTCATTCATACACAAACGACTGTTACAGCAAACTGGAAGAGGTGTATGAGGCTAATATTAAACCGATTGTTCTTGATCCCAGCGAAACCCTAAACTATGTAATTCGGAAGTACAAGTTAGAAATTTAGTCACAGAAAAAGCGAATCATGGAGATTCCAAGGAAAATCAAGAAGCCGTTGCAATGTGTCGTTTGCTGCGGCTTCTTTTGATAATAGTTGAAATTGACAACATATCCTGCTTTTGATAAAATTAAATTGTTGTTTATTGTATCATGAAATGAGACCGTGATTGGTTTTGTTGCAATCAGGTGCTTGAAGATTTTATTCACACTTTTTTCATGATGGTTAGTAAGGGAGGAAATATATGTTGGAGAAGTTTTTCAAACTGAAAG
>JAVBLX010000112.1:0-13911 GCA_031553075.1 Acetivibrio sp. | reverse complement strand
ATGTTGGAGGGGAGGTATGTAGTGGAACCCGGTAGTGTGCTGGACTTTAAATGATCTTAAGGGAAAGCTCTAAAGGTCCGGTGCCTGCCGGGTTCCACCACATATACCTCCCCTCCAACAGTTGTGTTTTATTTTATATCCATTGGAAAACCAGCTCCGTCTCACTAAATATAAAATAGCCGTAAGAGCGGGTGGATCACTGCCTGCCAGGAACGGCTTGGAAAACGGCTTGCATGCGAAAGATTTCTGGCATTCGTAGGAGTGCCGAAAGAATTTAGGCTTTAAAAATTTGCGTTACCCCCACAAAAAGCTGTTGTTTGAGCATCATAGCGTACCTGTTTCGATACATTCAAGTGCGAGTTACAGTTTTTGTGGGGGTGCCCTTAGCAAATTTTTAAAGCCTTAGTTCTTTCGGTGCTTCTACGCTAGCCAGAAATCTTTCGCATGCAAGCCGTTTTCCAAGGAAGCCGTTCCTGGCAGGCAGTGATTCACCCGCTCTTTCGGCGTTCGCAGCCTATATCTCAGGAGCGTCCTCTCAGCCACTATACACAAAGTTAATTCAATACTATGGGGATGAAAAAACTAAAACTTCTTTCTATCCCCATAGTTATCAAAAGCAATTCCGAAAGCCTTGCTCATCTTGTTCAGTTTCTTTAGTACTCTTAGCTTTTCCATGCCAGCAAGTGGAGTGGGCTGATAATTATTTCGGTTCTGAACGGAAGAAATAGAGCAGGGAATTATCTTGATCCGGTCATCCGTTTGCAATTTGCCCTGCTTAAAGGTAAAGGTCTGTTGAAATATCATAGTATCCTTATCAGAAGGATTGGTGTTTCCGCCAAAGCAGAAGTTGCCCAGGCTGTATATGATATATTTGTCTTTGTATTCTTCAATTCCCTGTAAAACATGGGGATGATGTCCGATTACCAAATCAGCACCATAATCAATCGCCCAGTGTGCCAGTTTTTTCTGGGTGGAGGTAGGCGAATAGGTATGCTCTGCCCCCCAATGAAAACTAACTATAATCAGCTTTGCCTTTTTGTTCTTGCAGGCTTTTATTGCTTCTTCTAATTCTTTCTTCTTGGACTCCCCGTAAAGTCCATTAATTCCGATCAGTCCAACCTTAACCTGGTTGACCTCCTTAATTGCAATAGAAGGTCCATTGAAGTAAGGGATTTTAGCTTTCTTTAATGTGGCAATCGTATCCTTGTAGCTTGCTGTACCATAATCATAGGTGTGATTATTAGCCAGATTTACGGCATCAATTCCAGCAGCTGTTAAAATTTTTATGTAACTGGGGCTTCCTTTAAATGCAAATTTTTTGTCAGCACGGGTTGTAGAGTTGGTTAGAGTCCCTTCAAAATTAGCAATCGTTAAATCATCCTTTGCAAAAATAGCAGCCACGTTTTTGAAGAAATACCCAACATCCTTTTGTTTTTTATATTCCTTATCAAAATTAGCCAAGTCTTTTTGGCAGTCATCAATTCCAAGTGTACAATCACCCACGGCACTAATTGTAATTCGAATGGTAGAAGAGGGATCAGCTTCAGTCGCAGTTCCCACAGAAGCTGGATTGCAGATAATACCAGCTAATGCACTAAAAATAATTAATCCGATAAAACCAAAAATCAGATAATTTCGATGTGGTTTCAGCCATTCTATTTGTTGTTTCCCTATTTTCATTTTCATTTGTAAACTCCCCATATTTTATGAACCATGAATTTATAAAGCTGTTACTTTACGATGTAGATTTAGATTTTTGCTACCTGCTGTGCCAAGATATTCATTATTAAGTATATCAAAAAAATACTCATTTGTACAATTACCATTGACATGAAAAAATGCAAATTTTTGTTCTCCTTTGATAAAAGATAGACGACTTCAACGCTTAACGAACTGACATTGCCTTTAAACAGTAACCATTTTCTCGTCGAGGCAGAGTTGAGATTGCTCATAGCTGACAAATGAAAGAAGCCTCAGTTTACGGCTCCGTTTATGGCAAGATAAAAAGGACTTTAATTTACCCCACATCAATGATATAATATAGTCTGTATCTTTACGTAAATTGGACGAGGGAGAGCATATGAAGAGTCGAAAAACATTAGGAGTACTGAGGACATACCTTCGCTGGCCGTTGTTGTTGACGCCGTTGTTTGTATGCATGGATATCAGTATTTTCCTTATTGATAGAAAAGCCGGATTGTATGTAGCTGCCTATGTAGCTGTATATTTAATTCTTGCTATCATTTTAAATTTGTCCACGCGGTCAGCCATTGAGAGTGACCTGGTTCATTATGCTGCAAGCTATGGGAAAGTGCAAAAACAGCTTTTGCGAGAAATGGTTCTTCCTTATGGCGTGTTAAGTACAAAAGGAAGTCTTCTTTGGGGGAATGATGAATTTCTAAGCATTATAACCGATGAAAAAGAAGCCCGGAAAAGCATTTCCAATGTGATTCCTGAGCTCACAGAGGAGGTGCTGCCCCTTGCTACAGAAATAGACGAAGAAATCCATGTACTTATTGGTGACCGTGATTATAAAGTAGTGATGCGTCGTATTGAGCTGGAAGAAGGCGGAGAGACACATGCCAAAGGACTGGGAAGAGACCTGGAAAAGCTGAGTGATTGCAGTTCTCTGATTACCATTTACCTTTATGATGAAACCGAAATCAATCGTTACGTACGGGAAAATCGGGAACAACGTCTGATTTCCGGGCTTTTGTATATCGATAATTATGAAGAGACCCTGGAAAGCATTGATGAAGTGCGGAGATCCCTTCTCATTGCCCTGGTTGATCGGAAGATTAATAAATATATGCAGGATATGGACGCCATTATTAAAAAGCTGGAGAAGGATAAATATATTTTTGTCTGCCAGCAGAAGTATCTGGCTCAGATGCAGGAAAATAAATTTTCTGTTTTAGAAGAAGTTCGCTCCGTTAATATTGGGAATGATATGACCGTTACCATCAGTATTGGCCTTGGAGTCCATGAAAAATCCTATTTAAAGGGCTATGAATACGCCAGAGCAGCGATTGACCTTGCTTTAGGAAGAGGCGGTGACCAGGCTGTCGTAAAACAAAAAGAAAAAAATTTCTACTATGGTGGCAAGAGCATCCAAGTTGAAAAGAATACCCGAGTAAAGGCAAGAGTAAAAGCGCAGGCCTTAAAGGAACTGGTAGAAGCCAAGGAAGAAGTTGTGGTAATGGGACATGCTTTGGGGGATGTAGATTCCTTTGGAGCAGCCATAGGTGTTTACCGTATTGCAAAAACCCTTAATAAAAAAGCCCATATTGTTATTAATGATGTGACCACTACCGTAAGACCAATTATGGCACGCTTCCTTAATAACCCCGAATATGAAGAGGACATGATTATTAATAGCAAACGGGCCTTGGAAATCGTAAACCAGAATACCCTTCTGGTCATCGTGGACGTAAACCGTCCGAATTACACGGAGTGTAAAGAACTAATAGATATGACCAGCACCGTGGTAATTCTGGATCATCACAGAAGAACCGATGAGGCCATTGACCACGCCGTTCTTTCCTACATTGAGCCCTATGCTTCTTCCTCCTGTGAAATGGTTGCCGAAATCCTCCAATATATTGGAGATGGTTTGCGACTACGTCAGGCAGAGGCAGATGCTATGTATTCCGGTATTATGATTGATACGGATAATTTCCTGATTAAGACAGGGGTGCGGACTTTCGAGGCGGCAGCCTACTTACGGAGAAATGGCGCTGATGTGACCAGAATTCGAAAAGCGTTCCGGAGTGAGATGAATGAATACAAAATCCGGGCAGAGGCCATCCAACAGACCGAGGTTTATCTGGACTGCTATGCCATCACCACATGTAATGGAAAAGATGCCGACAGCCCTACCGTTTTGGGAGCACAGGTGGCCAACGAGCTATTGGATATTCAAGGTATTAAAGCATCCTTTGTATTAACGGAGTTTAATGATAAAATATATGTCAGTGCCCGTTCCATGGATGAACTGAACGTTCAGGTCGTGATGGAAAAAATCGGCGGAGGAGGTCATATGAGTGTGGCCGGTGCCCAGCTGACAGGCTGTACCATGGAAGAAGGATTGGATATCATCCGTGGATTACTTGACAAAATGAAAGAAGAAGGAGAATTATAAATGGAAATCATATTATTAGAAGATGTAAAGACATTAGGGAAAAAGGGAGATAAAGTGAACGTAAACGATGGATATGCCAGAAACTTTATCTTACCTAAAAAATTAGGTATAGAAGCCACTGCTAAGAATCTGAACGATTTAAAACTGAAACAGCAAAATGCGGATAAAGTTGCCCAGGAAAAATTAGACGAAGCAAAAGCATTTGCAATAGAAATCGGTACTAAAAAAGTAGAGCTTGCCATAAAAGCAGGGAAAGATGGAAGAACCTTTGGCTCCGTATCCACAAAAGAAATCGCCGCAGCAGCGAAAGAACAGTTGGGTTATGATATTGATAAGAAAAAAATGCAGCTGGCAGATCCAATTAAGAGCGCTGGTACTTTTAATGTGTCTGTAAAGCTTCACCCTCAGGTGACCGCTGAACTGAAGGTGCATGTTTCGGAGGAGTAATGCGAAGCGCCGAAACATACCATCCAGGAAATTCAAAGACAGCAAGATGCACTGCTTAAGAAAATAGAGACAGTAAAAAGTGCTGCCTTAGAAGATTAAGATAGTTAAAGGTTCTGCCTCAGAAAACGAAGACAGCTAAAGGGGCTGGCTTAGAAAACTAAGGCAATTAAGAATCTGTCTTAGAAAACTAAGGCAATTAAGAATTTGCTTTAGAAAATTAAGGCAATTAAAAGTTTGCCTTAGAAAACAAAGGCAATTAAAAGTTCGCCTTCGTTTCAGAATATGTCAGTTAGGAGAGATAGCCGTGGATGAGGCTTTAATAAAGAGGATACTACCTCATAGCGTGGAAGCAGAGCAGTCAGTGATTGGTTCCATGATTATGGATAGAGATGCCATTACAACCGTTTCCGAAATATTGGTACAGGAAGACTTTTATCAGAACCAGTTTGGTATGTTGTATGAGGCTATGTGGGAACTTTATTCCGAAGGAAAACCGGTAGATTTGGTCACCCTTCAGAATAAATTAAAAGAAAAAGAAGTTCCACCTGAGCTTTGCAGTATTGAGTTTATCCGTGATTTGGTCAGCGCCGTTCCAACTTCTGCAAATGCCCGGCATTATGCCAATATTGTAAAGGAAAAGGCTGTTCTGCGTCGTTTGATTCGAATCAGCGAAGGGATTGCTAATGAGTGCTATTTAAATAAAGAACCCGTGGATGCAATTTTGGAAGACACGGAAAAGCAGATTTTTGATATTGTCCAGAACAAATCCACAGGAGATTTTGTCAGTATTAAGGAAATCGTACTCAGGTCTTTGGCCAGCATCGAGCAGGCAGCAAAAACAAAGGGAAATGTAACCGGAGTTTCTACCGGGTTCTATGACCTGGATTATAAAACAGCCGGTTTGCAGCCTTCGGACCTGGTTCTGATTGCCGCACGTCCTTCTATGGGAAAGACTGCATTTGTACTTAATATTGCAGAATTTGCTGCCATAAAATCAAAAGTAACCACCGCCATCTTCAGTTTGGAAATGTCCAAGGACCAGTTGGTAAAGCGTATGCTGGCCATGAACTCCAAGGTGGATTCCCAGGGAATCCGTACCGGTGAATTAAGCGATGAAGACTGGCTCAAATTAGTAGATAGTGTAAAAGAAGTTGGAAATTCCAACTTGATTATAGACGATACCCCAGGTATTTCCATCTCAGAGCTCCGCTCCAAGTGCAGGAAATATAAGCTGGAGCATAACCTTGGTCTGGTTATCATCGATTATTTACAGCTGATGACTGGTAATAAGAAGACCGAATCCAGGCAGCAGGAGGTATCCGATATTTCCCGTTCCTTAAAAGGTCTGGCGAGGGAGATTAGCGCACCGATTATTGCTTTATCCCAGCTGAGCCGGGCCGTAGAACAGAGACCGGACAAGCGTCCGATGCTTTCTGACCTTCGTGAATCGGGAGCGATTGAGCAGGATGCCGACGTCGTCATGTTTATTTATCGTGATGATTATTACAATCATGATACAGAAGAGCCAGGAGTGGCAGAGATTATCATCGGTAAGCAGAGAAACGGTCCAACCGGAACGGTAAAGCTTGGATGGCAGGCTAACTTCACCAAGTTTGTGAATCTGGAAAGGAATTATGGTGAATATTAATGTCATATACTGCATTATATCGAAAGTTTCGTCCCAGCGATTTCAGTGACGTAAAGGGACAGGATCATATTGTAACAACCCTGCGGAATCAGATAAAGGCCGACCGAATTGGTCATGCATACCTGTTCTGCGGTACCAGGGGAACCGGAAAAACCACTGTGGCTAAGATTCTGGCCAAAGTAGTAAATTGTGAAAGCCCCATCGATGGAGGCCCTTGCAACCAATGTTCCATTTGCAACGCCATTAACAGCCAAACCTCCATGAATGTAATTGAGATTGACGCTGCATCCAACAATGGTGTGGACAACATCCGTGAAATCGTGGATGAGGTGCAATATTCTCCAACGGAAGGAAAGTATAAGGTTTATATCATCGACGAGGTTCATATGCTTTCAACAGGTGCCTTCAATGCGTTGCTTAAGACCTTGGAGGAGCCCCCGTCCTATGTTATTTTCATACTGGCAACAACGGAATCCCATAAAATTCCCATAACCATTATGTCCCGATGCCAGCGATACGACTTTAAACGGATTACGCCCGAAATCATCGGGGAGCGGCTGAAGGAGTTGTTGGTAAAAGAAGGGGTAGAGGCTGAGGATAAAGCTATCGCCTACATTTCCAAGGCAGCTGACGGAGCTTTGCGTGATGGACTTAGTCTGCTGGATCAGTGCATTTCCTTTTATCTGGGAGAGACCCTTACTTATGATAAAGTCCTGGAAGTACTGGGGGCAGTGGATATTGAGGTTTTCAGTCGGATGTTCCGCAATATTGTGGGCGGTGAGATAATTGCCGCAATTGAGCTTTTAGAGGAGTTGGTCATTTCTGGTCGGGAGTTGGGGCAGTTTACGATTGATTTTACTTGGTATTTGAGAAATCTGTTGTTGATTAAGACTTCGGATGAAGCCCTGAATATGATTGATGTTTCCAGTGAGCAACAGGCAATTATTCGTCAGGAGGCAACCCTTACCGATGTGGATACCATCATGCGGTATATCCGAATTTTGTCTGATTTATCCAACCAGATTAAGTACGCTAGTCAGAAGCGTGTATTGATTGAAATTGCCCTTATTAAAATGTGTAAACCAGCTATGGAAAACAATTATGATTCCATTCTGGACCGTTTAAGGCAGGTGGAAGAAAAGCTGGAAAAGGGTGTAGTAGTGAAAGAGACTTCTTCCCATACCGTTGCTCCGGTAAATGATAAAATAGAAGAGAAAGAAGAACCAGTGGTATACCCAACCGCAGTTCCCGATGATCTGAAAGAAGTAGCGAAAAATTGGGGTGTGATTAAGGGCATGCTGCCATCAGCTGTCCGCTCTATGATGGGGTCCTGCAGGCCCAGTGTAGGAGAAGGAAACAACCTTTTGCTGGTTTTTACCGACGAACTGGAAAAGAACTATGTAGGTACTGAGGAACACTTAGCGGAACTGGAACAAATTATTGAAGAACGAATTCATAAAAAGATAAGTGTGAAAGTACAGTATGTTAACGAAGGTCATGAGTCAACCGATCATTTTATTGATTTGACTCAGATAATAAAAATGAACATAGAATATGAAGATTAAGGAGGATATTTAGATATGGCAAAACGTGGAGGATTCCCAGGCGGCGGTGGTATGCCTGGAAACATGAACAACTTAATGAAGCAGGCTCAGAGAATGCAAAAACAGATGGAAGAAAAGACCAAAGAACTGGAAGAGAAACAATATGAAGCAACCGCAGGCGGTGGTGCCGTAAAGGTAACCGTATCCGGTAAAAAAGAAATTGTTTCCGTAAAACTTTCAGAAGAGGTAGTAGATCCGGACGATATCGAGATGCTGGAGGACTTGATTGTGGCAGCTACCAATGAAGCCCTTCGTCAAATGGAAGAAGATTCTTCCAGCATGATGAATTCCATTACCGGTGGCCTTGGTGGTCTTGGTGGAGGCTTGCCTTTCTAATGGATTATTACAGTTCCCAGATTAGTAAATTAATTGAAGAATTATCAAGACTTCCAGGGATTGGAAGCAAATCAGCCCAGCGTCTGGCTTTTCATATTATCAATATGTCCAAAGAGCAGGTAGACCAACTGTCTTCAACCATCCTGAGCGCCAAGGCAAATGTAAGATATTGCACCCAGTGTTGTACCCTTACAGATGCGGAACTTTGCCCGATTTGTAGAAGCGATAAGCGAAATCAAAAACAGATTATGGTGGTGGAGAATCCTCGTGACCTGGCCGCTTATGAAAAAACTCAAAAATACGAAGGCGTCTATCATGTGCTTCATGGAGCCATTTCGCCTATGCTTGGAATCGGGCCGGGAGATATCCGACTCAAGGAACTGATGCAGCGTCTGCAGGGAGACATCGACGAAGTGATTATTGCAACCAATTCCAGTTTGGAAGGGGAAACCACAGCAATGTATATCAGTAAATTAATCAAACCAACGGGGATTACCGTGAGTCGTATCGCCAGTGGCGTTCCAGTGGGAGGAGATTTGGAATACATTGATGAGGTTACTCTGCTTCGGGCCTTAGAGGGTAGAATTGCGCTTTGAAAAGATTTCCCTTCTTGTGCTGATAAATAAATTTAAAATAACTAAAAAAGAAATGACCCTTCGGAAATCCAAAGGGCCATTTCTTTTTATTTTGGTTAATGAGAGGGGGAGAGTAATCAAATGTATGAAAACCTCTTACAATACATAGTATAGGTTATAAATGTGACCAGAGTGTGTACAGTCCCTAAAAAAAAAATAAAAGATGGGGATGAATCTAAAAAAAAAATAAACCAAATATTAAGAAAAATATAAGGCATAGTAAATACTAGAAATAGATAGGACATAATGCACTAAAGGTGTGACATTAAATTATCTATGCATTAAAATGGATACATAGTAGCAATGTGTGTTTTACGAAACCGATAGTGCATAACGGATACCCACGCATATAAAATCCGCCAGGCGCATAACTACTTCCAAGCGGGTAGTCTGCAAAAGCATATGATTAAGCATGCCGGAAATATTTACGATTCCGGTGATATGAATATCCCCTACAGCGGGAAGCTCCTTATCCACCCCAATGCCAGGTGAGAGGGAGCCTTCTCCCAGAGTAATAAATCCAATATGATTGGTGACTCCAAGAGATGCATCAATAGCAATGACAAATGGATTATCATAAGTATGCTCAATGGTCATGAGAATATCCGCCAGGTTTTTTGCATGGACAGGAGCATTTAGAGTCCCATATACATGAAAGTTTGGATACCGGAAATTGGCAAGCTTGTACCCGATAATTGGGCCAAGACAGTCTCCTGTCGCCCGATCGGAACCAATGCATACCAATACAATATCTTGCCCTTTCTTAAGTGGAGTTGAGATAAGAGTTTTCAAAGCCTGACAGAATTCATAAACCGCTTTTCGATCCTTGGGGTCAAAATATGCAGGCTTTTTTTGAGTGATTACTGCTTCTTTCATAATTTGTACCAAGCCTTAAATGAAAATGCTCGCACTTTCATTTAAAACGCAAACACAAAGGTGAAAGTTAGGTGTCTGCATTTTCCTTTCTTTATTTTTTCTTTCACCCTTTATAATCAAGTCTTTTTCAAATAATTTCTTTTTTGTTTTTATAGCTATTTCCAAATTGGAAAAATTTACACCTTTCGTTAAAAAAACATTTCGCAAAATTCGTCAGTAAATTCCGTATGTAAAAAGAAACAAAATGAAAAAAATAAGAAAATCAAGATTATTGTTTTTTTACAGTACATAAAACCGCTGAAAGCCTGCCCCCTTATGACAAAAAATTACGTTCTCATATGATAACATGACTTGAAGTTTTATTATAAGGAGGATAATAGTATGTTGCCAAAGAATGTTCGGCAGATTGGGCAGGTGGAAGGAAATAGAAGGATATACATAGAAGATTATGTTATGACATTCGCCAGACGACTGGATGGTATGGCAGTCCTTATGGGAAAAGAAGAGCAGGAAGGGGACAATCAAATTCTTTACATAAGCGGAGCAGTTGGCGTGAAGAATACAGCCTACGGTTATCCCTCTGTATTGACGAACGAAGACTGGTCATATATATATGAGGATGTAAAAAAATATTTTTTTGATTATGAGATTGTCGGATGGATGCTGGCGAGAAGAAATGTGGTAATGGAGATTGACGAAGAGATCCGAATGCTCCACGAGCAAAATTTTAGGGGCCAACATAAAATTCTTTTCTTATTTGACAAAGGAGAAGGAGAAGAAGCCGTTTATCTGTCCGATTCCCAGGGGAATCTGAAAAAACAGAGGGGATATTACATATATTATGAAAGAAACGAATCCATGCAGAATTATATGGTGGACAAAAATACAGGAGAAAAGGTGGAAGAAAATGTTCCAGACAAGGCCATGGAAAAGGTACGGGAAATCGTGGCCGCAAAAGAAGCACCTGGGACAGAAAAGAAGATGATAAATCTCATGTATGGTGCCAGTACCTTACTAGCTGCCGTTATCCTGGTAATTGGTGCTACCACTCTGGATAACTATGATAAAATGAAAAACATGGAGCAGACCTTGAACGTGATTTCTGATAATCTGGGAGATGGCAGCAGTGAAATAAGTGGAGAAAATGCACAGGTCGTTGAGGTGGAAAAGGTCATGGGAAATACTGCCCTTGAGGATGATACGGATTCAGATAAAGACTCCGATGGGAAAGTTTTAACCGAGGAGGAAAATACTTCCGGAGAAGATGAAACAGATGGAGCCAAAACATCAGGCTCCGATTTGGAAGCACAAAATTCAAATAATGACGGACAGGACGGAAAAGATACAGATAAAGATATTACCGGTGAAAATAATTCGGATGGAAGCAATTCAAGCAAAACAGATTCGGATGGAGGTAATTCAAGCAAAAGCAATCCCGATGAGAAAAATTCCAACAGTAAAAGTGCAGAAGTAAATTCTGAGACGGAAGGAAGTAAATCGACTGGGAACAAGACACAGAATAGTGACACAGATAAAAGCAATTCAAAGAAGACAGACGACACGCAGAATACTTCCAATGCAAGTGAAGTCGCCGAAACGGTAAAAAATACCTATAAAGTAAAAAGTGGTGATACTCTGGCATCCATCAGTATGATGTTTTATAAATCGGTTAACAATATTGAAAAAATAAAAGAATTAAATGGAATTGAAGATGGGGATGTGATTTTTGCCGATCAGATTTTATTACTTCCATAATTTTTTAAATTAATGTATACTATACTCATTGTAATGGAAAGGTGTGTGTATAGTGAGTAGTCTGACCGAAAGAAATGAGAAGATACGTCTGGAACGGGCAAAGAGAAGACATAAGGTTACGATGGCATTTACGGTAACCGTGTGTACCCTGGCAGCGATTGCTATTTTTGTATATATTGTAAATAGTTTTATCAATAAAGAATATAATGATTATGAAGTTTTGTTGTCCAATCCAAGACAGGACAGCAATTCTGTGCGTTATATGAGCTACAACCAGATGCTCCTTAAATATAGCCATGACGGAGCTTCTGGAATCAATTCCAAAGGGAGTATTTTATGGAATGGAAGTTATGATATGAATAATCCTCAGGCCAGTGCCTGTGAAAATTACGTAGTAATTGGTGACATTGGAGGAAAAGAGCTTTATGTTTACAATGGCACCAATTCAGGAATTCTGATTGAAGAGCTCTTGCCAATTGTTCAGGTTGATGTATCCAGGCAGGGTATCGTGGCAGTTGTGGTGGAGGATCGGGATTCCAACGAAATACATATTTATGATTCCAATGACAGTGGTGAAGTATTATTTCGGATTCCGACCAATGTATCAGAAGATGGATACCCTGTAGATATCAGCTTATCTCCCGATGGGAAAAAGCTGGTAACCAGCTATATGGCTATTAACAATGGTACAATGGAAAGCCGTGTGACCTTTTATAACTTTGGCGAGGTGGGAAAGGATAAGGAAAATCGCATTGTGGGAAGCGAGGTCGGCGATGCCCTTTATCCAAAGGTGAAATTTGTTTCTCAGGACATGGTTTGTCTTTATGGAGAAAACGGATTCAAGATTTTTTCCATACCGGAGCTTTCGGATGAAGTATTTGCAGAAGTCTTCACACATCCAATTAAGAGTATTATGTATAATAGTAAATATACCGGTTTTGTTTTGGAGGCATATGATCAGGAGGATAAGTATCAGCTTCTGGTTTATGATATGGCAGGAAGAAAGATTCTGGACCGTAAGATAAATTACGAATATGATCAGGTGTATTTTACCGAAAATGAAATTGTTTTTCTTGCCAATTTATCCTGTACCATGATGCGTTTTAATGGAGACATTAAATGGGACTATTCATTTGATAAAAAAATGAATTGGATTTTCCCAACACCGGAAAAAGACCATTACATATTCATTGATGATATGAATATTGAACAGGTAAAGCTAACGGAAGCGGAGGAATAAATGGGGGGACAGGAAATTAATATTGTATTTATTGTTGTTGTGATAACACTGGCGTTGTATAGTCTTCGAGGACTCCGAGACGGGTTTATCAAAACGATTTTTGGAATGTGTACATTATTTGTGGCGATTGGTGCTGGCTTTCTTTTAGGATCAGACCTCCGAGCGGTGGTGACAATTTTTATTATAACCTGGCTGGCACTTTGGTGCGTTTGTTTTGCCTTGAATCTTATGGCAAAGCTGCCAATTCTGGATGGACTGAATAAGACAGCAGGATTGCTGGTGGGATTGTTAAGAGGGTTTGTTACCGTATGGGCCTGGGGGCTGGTGTTGAGGATTTTTGTTTTTACGGAGATTGGGAAAGAGATTTATGTGCTGGTGGGGAGAAGCCGATTTTTGGTAGTATTGTATGAGAACAATTTGTTGTATGAGATTGGGAAGGGGTTTATGTAGAGTTGTGTTTGGCGGAGTGGCTGCGAGGTCACTCCTTTTTTTGTCCGACACGTCACCGTCATTTAGTGCCGGAATATACTTCCTTCGTGTCATGCCGATAGTTTCACGTTTCGAATATAGCTAAGCTTATTAGGAAAAGGGTCCGATATGAGATTGATGGGAACGGGCATATCAATATGTCGGTAAATAATGGATTTACAACATCGGAGGTTATTTATCCAATCCGATCAAGAGCAGCAAATGTGGGATAAAGTAAAAAAGAGGCTGTTGGATAAATTTCGATTTTAACCCCTGAAACAAAATAACCCTTGAAAAATTATGCCTCTAGCTGTTCTAAATTAATCTCGAAAAGTTGTTGTGTATAAGGTTTGGCGCTTGCTGTTAATAGGATAAAAGAAGGATAAAAAGAAAAATAGAAAAAAGAATAAAAGGGTAAAAAAATAAAAAGTCGAAAAAAGTAAAAAAAGATGTTGACAAATGAAATTATCCGAGGTATACTAACAAAGCTGTCGCTGATGAGGAAACACTTCAAAGCCGACAAGAAGAGTTGCGAATCCCTGTATTTAAAGGGTTTCACAATCACGAACCTTGATAACTGAACAGTGAAACAACCTTGAAAATTCTTAAGAGAATTTTTGTAAGATTTTTAAAAAATCTTAATGGAACCTGAAAAGGTTCGCGAACCGTTCTTTGAAAAAGAAAATTCCATTGGAATTAACATTTTAAGGAACAACCTAGAAACAGTAAAAAAACGAGGATAAATTAGCCAAGCTAATTTC
>JAVBLX010000095.1:0-5531 GCA_031553075.1 Acetivibrio sp. | reverse complement strand
CAAAAAGCTGTTGTTTGAGCATCACAGCGTACCTGTTTCGATACACTTAAGTGCGAGTTACAGTTTTTGTGGGGGTGCCCTTAGCAAATTTTCAAACCCTTAGTTCTTTCGGTGCTTCTACGCTAGCCAGAAATCTTTCGTATGCGAGCCGTTTTCCAAGGAAGCCGTTCCGGGGAGGCCCTCATCCACCCGCTCTTTCGGCGTTCGCAGCCTAAATTCAGGAGCGTCCTCTCAGCCACCAAACACAAAGTTAATTTATCCCTTCTGCTCACTTAGTAATTCCATCGGTTCATATTTCAAGTTTCGATTTATCCGGTACAGAGAAATTCCACTTCCCAGCAAGATAATCCATATCATTGATAACATAGAAACAGCCATTACCACAGGAATATCTTCGCTTCCATCCCTGGCATTTTTTGATGTTTCCATATCAGCCATTCCACTACTGTACATAGTATCATAGTAAGAACCATTTACATTTTTCTGTGCCATCACATGAGAAAGCAGTCCTCCTGTACTGGCACCTAATATGCTGCCAAGTGCGAGGATTACCAAAATCCCTGATAGGAGTGATGCTGTACATTTTTTCTTGCTCATTCCCAGAGAACGTTCAATGGCAGTTCTTGCTTTCTGGCGAGTGATAAAGAGATGGCAGAAAAACAGGAGTACGAACAGTACCATGGCAAAACCTACTCCGGCTAGCATGAGGGACATGCTTTTCATGTTTTCCATGCCGGCTTTTAGTTTGGAGTAGCCTCGGTCATAGAAGGTAATTTCCAGTTGATCATAGCCTTGTTTTCCCCAGTTTTTCATGAACTCTTCGATGGTTCCGTTGGGAATCTGGAAGGATGTGGTAAAACCTTTCATAGGACCATATGCAGTAATGTTGTTTTGGTCACTGTTTTCAATGGAGTTAGTTGGTATCACTACGTTACTTTTACCGATTCCATATCCATTATCGGGTGCGCCCGGGGCTATGTCATATATTCCGACTATGGTGTATTGACTATCCTCAAAAATGGGAAATGCTTCGCCGCTGACATTTACACCATATGTAGCGTGTCCTCCCGTCATTCTAAAAGATTCCCCTGCGGCAAATCTATAATCCGCATAATATAGTTGTAAACGAAGAGAATCTCCCATAGAAAGGTTTTGTTGCTTGGCAAATTTCTTTCCGATGAGGCAGACTTTTTCTCCTGCTTCATATTCTTCGTTGGTAATATCCCTTCCTTGGCTGATGTAGGTGTCTCTATTATAAAAGGGCATTAATAAAATAGTTGCATTGGTGCCTGTGACTGGAATAGTGTAGTCCACACGCTCCAAGCCTTTTATTAATTCCAGAAATCGTTTTCCTATTTTACTTTGATAATAGTCTTCTTCGGTTATCTCATAGTATAGGATGTCCTTACCAAAATCATCGAAGACTCGGCTGCCATCAGAATTATATTGATAGGAAGGCATAACAGATATGGGGTAAAAACGATCCGCCCATGTTTCTTCCTTCTGCTCGAACCCGCGTCCAATAGCGGCAAGATATTTGATTCCTTTGTAAAGAGGAATGGGGTTTTCAACTCCTTCATCACCCATTTCGATTGTTCGCCCTTCTACTACCATGTTTCCCCATAAGATTTTGCTTACCTTAAAAGATACAGGCTGGTTTGAAATTCCATCTTCCAGCGCAATTAGTTCTACAATGTTTATGCCAATCGATTCATACTCATTTTTATATTCCGGATTATAGGACCCATAATGTGGTCGTTTCTCTGGCCGCTGGGTGTAGTTGGCCTCTGAAAAATCTAGTACGGATACAGGTATTAACTCGCCATATGCAGGATGCTGGATCGTTTTATATTCCTGTTCATGGGGTGACCAATAAGAGTATTCTTTAATAGCAGTTGCTTTTTGCTCCACTGTTCCGATGGTGATAAAGCTATCTTGGTAGTAGGCGATGTTTCGGTTATTTATGATATATAAGGAGCATCCGAGGGCTAAAAACGCTCCAGCCGCCATGATTAGAATCAGAAATAATATAGTCTTTACTGGTGTCCGTAAAAGTTGCCGGATGCTGTTTTTAATCATGTTCCTCCCCCTTTAATAATTCCCCGTCTCGCAAACGCAGGACTTCATCTGCCTGCTCAGCCACGTGTGGGTTATGGGTAATGACAATTACCACATAGTCTTCCTTATGAGCCAATTCTTTTAATATTTCGACAATGTTACTTTCGTTTTTTGTGTCCAGATTTCCGGTTGGCTCATCTGCCAGCAGAATTTTTCCGCCTGCTGCCATAGCTCTGGCAATGGCTACACGTTGCTGCTCACCACCACTCATCATCTGGGGGAATTGATTCCATATTTTTTCGCCAAGTCCGACTCTTTCGATTAGTACTTTAGCATGTTCTTTGACTTCCATTTTGTTAACTCCTCTTAGCTCCATGGGAAACATGACATTTTCCAGGGCGGTCAGCAGTGGGAATAAATGAAAGGCCTGATATACTACGGATGCTTGTTCCTTGCGGTAGGTATCTCGATTCAGCGTTTTCATGTCCTTGCCTTCCACATAGATTGCTCCCGAGACAGGCAAGTCTAAGCCAGCCAGTAAGGATAAGAAGGTACTTTTTCCACTTCCTGATTCACCAGTAATAGCATATAGTTTACCTGTCTCGAAGGTACAGCTCAGTTCTTTTACGGCTTCTATTTTTTGGTATTTAGTACTATAGGTATAGCTTACATTTTCTGCCCGAATTGCCTCCATAATAATCTCCTCCTCTTTCTGCTAAACATTGCAATTTTACCGTATCTTTTCTTTTATTTAGTTCCTGTATGCTTAATTGCTTCCGGATAATGCATCCATTACGCTCCGCTTACTGAATCTTAAAATGGTAATTATATTTCCACCCATAAAACTGACTAAGAAAATCAAATTAACCACAAGTAAAACCACTCCATCACGTGAAACGAAAAGGAGGGAAAGGAAATTTCCTATCAGCATCCCACCCGTTGCCAGTAATAGCTGTTCCAGGAAAAAAACAGCAAAGACGCCTTTGTTGCTTACTCCCAAGGAGCGCATGACCGAAAAATCTTTTTGTCGGCTGTGAACGAGCAAATAGCTGGTTATATAGCCGATAAAAACTACCGTTATCAGGACAATCGGCAAAAATCTAAAAAGCGTATCCAATCCCTGCTGCAATCGATTTGCCGCGGAAATAAAAATCGAGTCCTTCACAAAAAGCGCTGCCCCTTTAATGTCATCGTCTGCATTTGGTGATTGGGGAAGGAGACGTAATGCTTTCATCTCTTCTTTGAAATTATTTAGTTTTAAGGGGTCAGTCAAATAAAAGGCGGCGGATTCTGCTGTAAAGGCAATCCCCTTTTCTTGATAAATCTCCCGAACAGCCTCAAATGGCACTAAAATCTCTGGTTGTGAATAGTCACTGTTTAGCGAAAAATACCCGTCCATTTCACCAACTATTTCAAAGGTAGTCAGACTTAATGGATCAATTTTTAATTGGTACAAGCTTTCATGCCAGTAATAGTACAAATTCAGTGCTATCGTGTCGCCTACCTTCCACTGATTTTTTTCCATACGCTCCCGGCTTACAATGCAGTAATGCTTTGTAGAGGCAAGAAAGCCCAAATTGATTCCTTCCTTCAGTAAAACCTGCTCTTTTGATAACCCTTCAACTGCCTTAATGGCAGTCACTCCCATCATGGGTATATCAAGGTGTTTTTTCCAGTCTGCTGCTGGGAATGCGCCTTCTCCTGCTACAAGGCGTACGCCAAAGACCGGAGATTCCACATGTCGGGAAGCTTGTAAGCTAAGAATTTTATCCTCCGAGATTTCTAATCCGGCTTCTCTGCTTCCGTTCAAATTGGTGATTCGGCAATAAATAGGTATGGCATCGGCCAATTCTCTTAACTGCTTCCGACCACTTTCCACATTGCCCCAGTATAAGGTCATTGGGATAATAATGAATATGCAAATACATATGGTTAGAATACTTTTTGCATTGCAACGTAAAATATTGCGTATTGCAGTTCGTAAATAGAACATATAACCCCGCCTTTCATTTAAAATGCCCGCACTGTGATTGTTAACTTTTAGATTAGTATAGCATATATATTTTAATCCTATAAACGTTTTATACTTAGCTTTCTTACGCTTTTCTTAACATTGTCTTAGTTTTTTATTAATAAATATTTTGCTTTATATCGTTTTGCTTACGCTATGCTATTTCCATCGAGATTACATTGCAGCATTTGCAGGTTTTTATAATCTGTGATATAATCCAGCCAGTGTCTTATTTACACTATAGGCAGAGACTTAATTATATTATTAGTCCGTATCTTAATTTCATTATTTGGATATACATTCTATATAATGCTTTCTAAGACTGCGGATTTCCTATGGAAAAGGATGGCTTTATGGATTACGAAAAAATTGGCAGTTTGATTTTGCAGATAAGAAAAGAAAAAGGCATGACCCAGCAAAGTCTTGCTGATGCCATGCACATAAGTAATAAAACTGTTTCTAAATGGGAACGTGGTTTGGGCTGTCCAGATGTTTCGTTGTGGGGCACGCTTTCTGATGTTTTAGGTGTAGATATCCGCAATGCACTGGATGGGGAGCTGAGTCCCAATCGGTTGAATACTGGAAATATTCATAAGGTCAAATTTTATCTTTGCCCAATTTGTCAGAATGTCTTAATCAGTACCGGTGAGGTTTCCCTTTCCTGCTGCAGTCGGACCCTGGCTCCTCTGGTTCCGAAGCCTCCGATGAAGGGGCACGATATTCATTTGAGCTGGATGGATACGGATTGCTATGTGAGTTTTCAGCACGAGATGACCAAAGAACACTATATACTCTTTGTTGCTTATGTGAAAAGCGACCAGATTATTTTAAATCGCCTGTACCCGGAGCAAATGGCAGAGACCAGATTGCCTGTCATCGGCAGAACTGGCAGCCTATATTTTTATTGTTCCAGGCATGGACTGCAGGTTGTTTCGGTTGCAGGCTTACTAAAAAGTAAACAACGGTAGTGTAAAACACTTAGAACAAATTAGCTCATTCATCTATTATTCAAATATATTCCCATAAATAGAATTGCACCCCTCATCATATTGCAAGGAGTGCAACAACAGAAATCTATTACGTTTCAAAATAATAGGGATAATATAAATATGACAGGCAATTTAAAAGAATACCTGTCATATAAAATAATCCGTGTTAAATTGGTATTACTCAAACTCGGCAACTTCATGGTTTTTCTTAAACTAATTTGTTTAGGTTTTCTATCGGAAATGCCTTTATTTTATCTCAATTACATAATTTATTCTGGCTTACTGATTTTCTGTTGCCAAAGTGTTGCCACGTTGTTATTATGCTGGGTGTCTACTAGTACACTATTGCTTAAATAATTATGAATAAAAGTATTTCCTTTTTTTCTTTTATAGCGCATAATAGAAGTATCTATATATTAAGGTGGTACATTATTATGCGAAAGAAAACGATTGATACAATACCTGTGTTATCA
>JAVBLX010000061.1:0-4026 GCA_031553075.1 Acetivibrio sp. | reverse complement strand
AGAAGAACTAAAATTCCAACAGGCATTACTAAATGAAAAATATGATATCTTCACAAAAAAATATGGCCCGATTACCAATCAGAGCAACGCCCGTGCTTTTCGTGACGATGCAGATTATCCGCTGCTCTGTTCCTTAGAGGTGGTGGATGAAGACGGTAAGGTAGAAAAAGCGGATATGTTCTATAAACAGACCATTCGAGCCAAGAGCCAGGTGGATCGGGTGGAAACAGCAGTGGAAGCACTTAATGTATCCGTCAGTGAGTATGGCATGGTAAACATTCCTTTTATGCTGAGTTTATATGAACCCGACCTTCAAACAGCAATGGAGAATTTTCCCGAGGGCAGTACCCTTTCAGAAGGTGCAGAGGCAGAGCTAAAGAGGGCAGTGCTACTGGAGGAACTGGCTGGCCTGATCTATCTGGACCCCACCGAGTACAATGAAAATAATCTGAATGCCGGATGGAAGACTGCAGATGAATATCTTTCCGGCAATGTTCGGGACAAACTGCGGATTGCGAAAACATATGGGGAAGAGCAGGCAGAATTATTTGGACAGAATATAAAGGCGCTTAGTGAAGTACAGCCAAAGGATCTGGACGCATCGGAAATTGAAGTAAGGATCGGTACGACCTGGATTGAGCCTGAGGATTATGAGATGTTCATTTATGAACTGCTGAATACTCCCAAACGGGCAAGAGCCATTCGAAATCAATATTACAGTACCGGAATTCAGGTGAAATTAAATACCTATAATATGAATTGGTTTCTGGAAAATAAGTCTCAGGATAATAAGAGTGTTGCAGCAACGAAGACCTATGGCACCAGTCGGCTGGATGCCTATTCTATTTTTGAGGAAACATTAAACCTCCGTACCGTTACTGTTCGTGACCGGGTGGAAGATGGGGATGGAAAGGTCCATTATGTTCTGAATAAAAATGAGACTATGCTGGCACGGGAAAAGCAGAACCAGATAAAGGAAGCCTTTCGAAGTTGGATATTCAAAGACCTGGAACGACGGGAAAAGTATGTAAGATATTATAACGATACCTTCAATAATATCCGTCTGCGTGAATATGATGGTTCCTATTTACAGTTCCCCGGCATGAATCCAGAAATTAAATTGAGAGATCACCAGAAAAATGCAGTCGCCAGAATCCTGTTAGGCGGTAATACCCTCCTTAGTCATATCGTTGGATCGGGTAAGTCATTTACCATGATGGCAGCCTGTATGGAGCAGAAGAGACTTGGAATGGTGAATAAAAATGTTATGGTGGTACCCAAGGCTCTCATTGGACAGACAGCCGGAGAGTTCATCCGCTTGTATCCATCTGCCAATGTATTGGTTGCGACTGAGCGTGATTTTGAAAAGAGCCGAAGAAGGCAGTTCATATCAAGGATCGCCACCGGAGATTATGACTGTATCATCATGTCCCACTCCCAATTTGAAAAGATCCCTATTTCAAAGGAACGAAGGGAAAGGATGCTTGAGGAACAGATCGAGGAGCTTTCCTATGCCATTAGCGATTTGAAGGAGCAGAATGGAGAGCGGTGGACGGTGAAACAGATGGAGAGTCAAAAGAAGAAGTTGGCGGAACAGGTTAAATCGCTGGCGGACGAGAGCCGGAAAGATGATTTGATCAGTTTTGAAGAACTGGGCATTGATTCAATCATGGTCGATGAAGCGCATGGCTTTAAGAATTTAGCCACATTTACCAAAATGAACAATGTTTCCGGTATTACCAGCTCCGGTTCCAAAAAGGCAACGGATATGCTGCTTAAAAGCCAGTACCTGAATGAAATCAATGGGAACAGAGGAATCGTATTTGCTACTGGGACCCCTGTGAGTAATACAATTTGCGAGATGTATGTAATGCAGCTTTATCTTCAAAAAGATGCATTGGAGCGTATGGGACTTCATCATTTTGATGCATGGGCGGCTAATTTTGGTGAAGTGACTACAGCATTGGAACTTACGGTAGAAGGGAGTGGATTTCGTTTTAAGAGCCGTTTTAATAAATTTACGAATCTCCCAGAGCTGATGAATATTTTACGCGAGGTGGCAGATGTGCAAACAAAAGATATGCTGAAATTGCCAGTACCGGATCTGAAGGACGGTGAATACAAAATCATAGCATCGGAGCCGGATTGGTATGTGAAGCAGGTCATGGAGAATTTTGTGAAACGTGCCGAGGCAATCCGAAGCGGGGGTGTCGATCTCAGTCAGGATAACTTTCTTAAAATAACCCATGAAGCAAGACTTTTGGGAACTGACGCCAGGCTGCTTGATAAGGATGCACCGAATAATCCAGATGGAAAACTGAATAAAGTCGTAGCGAATGTGGCAGCTGAATATTTTACCCATAATGTAGATGGTAAAATCGGCTGCCAGCTTATTTTCAGCGATATTGGAACGCCAGGTGATAAAGAATTTGATGTATATACCTACATAAAGGAAGAACTGATCAAACAAGGAATCCCTGAAATTGAAATCTCCTTTATTCATGATGCCAAGACCGATGTCCAAAGAGATACTTTGTTTCGGGAAATGCGGACAGGTAAAAAAAGAATTCTGATTGGTTCTACGGATAAGTGTGGCACGGGAGTCAATGTCCAGGCTCATCTGGTCGCCATGCATCATGTGGATTGCCCCTGGAAACCATCTGCGATTGAGCAACGGGAGGGACGTGGAATCCGGCAGGGCAACGAAAATGAGGAAGTCTCGGTGTACCGTTATGTGACGAAAAATACCTTTGATGCCTATAACTGGAGCCTTGTAGAGAATAAACAGAGGTTCATCAGCCAGATCATGACGAGCAAGTCGGTATCTCGTACCTGCGAGGATATCGATGAGGCGACACTTTCTTATGCAGAGATAAAAGCGGTTGCGACTGGTAATCCATTGATTAAGGAAAAGATGCAGGTTGATAACGATGTGCAGCGGTTAAAGCTTCTGAAAGTATCTTATGACAGTCAGCATTATGCTTTGGAGGATAACTTCTTGATGCGTTTTCCGAAGCTGATAAAAGCAGCGGAAGAAAAGCTGGTCTGTGTGAAAGAGGATATGAAAGCTGCCGAGGAAGTCATGTTAATGGAACCAGATTTTTCTGTTACGCTTGGGAATATCGCATATACAGAAAGAGCAGATAGCGGAGCTGTCATGTTAGAAGCAATCAGTAAGTGCAAAACGGGTGAAACAACCCATCTTGGAGCCTATAAGGGATTTGAGCTGTTGGTAGAGAAAAACTATGTGGGCATCAATTATCTAGTTCTGCGTGGAAAAACAGACTATAAAACAGAATTATCCATTAGCCCGGTTGGAAATATGGTGAAGATTGAGAACTTGTTCCATGGAATCGGAGAAAATGCAGAGTTTCTGAATAAGAAAATAGAACAATATCATCGTGATATGGAGGATTCCAGACAGGAGTATGAAAAGCCATATGCTTATGAAGAGGAATTGCAGGAAAAAGTAGCAAGGCAAAATGAACTAAATGTTCTGCTGGACTTGGAAAATGGTAATGCAGATTTATATGTGCAGGACGAAAGTACTCCCGCCAGTAATGTGGCTGAGCGGGGCGAAGGATATTATTCGAACCATGAGGATAGAAGAAGATAGAAGGAGAGGGTGTAAATATGGAGCAAGTATATCGACTGGGAAATGTGGAAGCAATCATCTATGAAATGGATATGATTGATGTGGCAGATGACGTTATGGAAAGTGAGGATGATTACCAGCTTGTTATTAGTGGCTGGTGGGTACATATTCCTGAACTTGGATTAAATCTGCATGAAGGTATTTTTTGCAGTTATGATGAACAGGAAGGTGAATATCTGCCGGATTTTGCTGTAACTGTTATAAAAGAAGTTGGTCAGGGGCAGGAAGATTGGGTGTATTATGAGCAGGATGGATTTATTATTACATTGGCAAACTGGTTGAACGGAAAAGTGGAAATTAGCCAGTTAGAGCAGATGAAATGTTTTATTCGTAAACCAGAAGAAAGGGATAAATAGTTGTATATGGTCTTC
>JAVBLX010000214.1:0-9115 GCA_031553075.1 Acetivibrio sp. | reverse complement strand
TAGCTTTAGTATTCATCTTATATACCTCTTGTGTTTTAGATTTTTACCAACTGGCCGGTCAGTAATAATCTAAATTTACATGAGGTATTTTTTTGTGTCAATCCCTTGACCTATTTAAAGTATACAGGAAGCTATCTGCGCACATAAACTTTGAAGAGAAGCTTTTCTCACTCTTAAGCCGATTCCCATGCTCAAGTGCGCGTAAAATTGTTTTCACTATGGTTCTTATCTACATCCTCAGGTAAGCGAGCAAATTTATTTTTGTACTTCCATGGTTTTGAGGGCTCTGGCCAGCTGGTCAGGACATGAGGTTGGGCGATAGCCACATTGTACACCTTCCAACTTTTTGATGACTTCATCAACCGGCATACCAATAATCAGTCGGGCAATACCAGAGGCGTTGCCGGCACAACCGCCGATAAACTCAGCTTGCGTTACAATATTATCTTCCACTTCGATGTGTATCTCTCTTGAGCATACACCAGATGTTTTATAAATCATACGGTAAATCCTTTCTCTTCTTGCATCCTAATATCATGTATCACATTTTAAACCAGCTGACTGTTTTTTGCAAGGACAGAAAAGGTCGATTACTGTCATACAATGTCGATGAGATTTTCTTTTCACAAAAAATAATCTATGCTATACTCTCCAATAAATGAAACCAGAAAAGAGTGCAAATACCCTTGAAAAGGACACGCACTGATGAGAGGAGACTAGAACTATGTTACATAATATGTATGAGAACCACATCCTGATTTATACCATAATTTTTTTGGGCACCCTGGGTGTGATTTTCAAAATAATTTTGGCTGGAATTTACTCCAGTCTGATTAAGGCGGCCCGTGATATGGGAACGTCGGATAATAAACTGATGAAGAACATCCGGATAAAATTTGATGCCTGCTACAAATTAAAGGTAGGTGTTAATAATGTGGATATCTGGGTGGATAAATATGTATACAGTCATAAATTTAGTGGAATTCCGCTATACACATGGGAAAATATCGGTGGACAACTATTGATAGTATGTGGATTAATTGCTCTTGGCGGCAGTGTGTTGGCATATTTTCTCAAATGTGGACAAGTTGTGATTTTATCCACAATGGTAAGTGGAGGATTAGCAAGTCTGGTGTTGATAGCTTTTGAAATCTTGTTGAACTTACCGACAAAGCGGAATCTGCTTCGCATATATATGAAAGATTATTTGGAAAATAACCTGAAAGCCAAATTGGAAAACGAATATTTAATGCCGGAGCAGATGGAAGAATACCGGAATGAATACTTTGAAACCGTTTCGGAAAAAACTAAGACTGGGAAATCCAAGGGAGATTCCCCAAAAGCTCAAAAAGTTCATAAAGCAATGGAAAAGACAGAGAAGATAGCCGGTCAGATGAGTAAGAACCAAGACGAAGAAAAAATTATTGAAGAGATCTTAAAAGAGTATTTTGTGTAATAATTCACAGGTTCCAAGGCTTATAGGGGAAATTAATCAGCATAAATATATCTTGCACAGCATAGGAGCGTCTGATAAAATAAGTTATGATTCGATTTATTTTATTAGTAAAGTAAAGGAGTGCATGAGATGGGAAATAAAGTAATATTTGATTCTTCCTTAGCAAAAGAATTTATTGCCAAAGAAGAGCTGGAAATGATTAAAGTAAGTGCAGAAGCTGCCAAAAAAACACTGGTAGAGAAAAAAGGTGCAGGAAATGATTTTTTGGGATGGATTGACCTTCCGGTTGACTATGACAAAGAAGAGTTTGCACGAATCCAGAAAGCAGCCGAGAAAATTCAAAACGATTCAGACGTTTTGGTCGTAATTGGTATCGGTGGTTCTTATTTGGGTGCAAGAGCAGCGGTAAGCTTCTTGAGACACAGCTTTTACAACCGTGTTTCCAAGGAAGTGCGTAAGGCACCGGAAATTTATTATGCAGGCAACAGTATCAGCAGCACATATCTGACACATCTTTTGGATGTAATTGGTGATCGGGATTTCTCTATTAATATTATCAGTAAATCTGGAACGACTACAGAGCCAGCAATCGCATTCCGCGTATTGAAGAAAAAACTGGTTGAAAAATATGGGAAAGAAGAAGCCGCCAGAAGAATTTATGCAACTACCGATAAAGCAAGAGGTGCTCTTAAGAATCTTGCTGCGGAAGAAGGGTATGAGTCCTTTGTGGTACCAGACGATGTAGGCGGACGTTTCTCCGTTCTTACAGCAGTTGGGCTTTTACCAATTGCCGCAAGCGGTGCTGATATTACCAAGCTGATGGAAGGTGCAGCGGCCATGAGAGTACGTTGCCTCAATGACGCTTTTGAAGAAAATGATGCTATGCAGTATGCAGCGATTCGTAACATTTTACATAGAAAAGGTAAAGCAGTAGAAGTACTGGCAAATTATGAGCCATCTCTTCATTATGTAAGTGAGTGGTGGAAACAGTTATATGGCGAGAGCGAGGGAAAAGACAACAAAGGTATTTTCCCAGCAGCCGTAGACCTTACAACCGACCTTCATTCCATGGGACAGTTTATTCAGGATGGTTCCAGAATTATGTTTGAAACCGTTTTGGATGTAGAAACATCAACCTGTGAGATGATTCTGGAAGAAGAACCAGTGGATTTAGATGGACTTAACTATCTGGCTGGAAAGTCAGTAGACTTCATCAATAAAAGTGCGATGAAAGGTACTTTGCTGGCTCATACCGATGGAAATGTTCCAAATCTTATGGTTAAGATTCCGGAGCAAAATGAGTTTTCTCTGGGAGAATTGTTCTATTTCTTTGAATTTGCCTGTGGCGTAAGCGGATATATGTTAGGTGTAAATCCATTTGACCAACCAGGTGTAGAAAGCTACAAGAAGAACATGTTTGCCCTTCTTGGAAAGCCGGGATTTGAAGCAGAGAGAGAAGCGCTGTTAAAGAGACTGTAAGAAAGAAGCTTATAAGCAGCGGGCTGAACGAATACAAGCTTATGTATTGCAAGCTTAATAAGTAGTAAACAGAAAATAAAAGTTCTGTGTTAAGTGGTCGTGCATGCAAGCACATCCATTCAACGCAGAACTTTTTTGTTAGAAGAGAACATAAGGCCTTTTAAAATAAAAAAGAGTACCGAATAATCAATATACGGTACTCTTCATTGTTTGTTGAATTAAGCTTCAATAGCACCTGTTGGGCAGGTTCCTGCACAAGCGCCGCAATCTAAGCAAGCGTCTGCATCGATTTCATAATGAGTAGCTCCTTCAGAGATAGCGTCTACTGGACATTCAGCACTACAAGCTCCACAGCTGATGCATTCATCGGTAATTTTATATGCCATTTTAGTATCCTCCTTAAATAAATGATACCCTATTTTAATATAAATTTGAAAATAATACAAGTCATAGGTTAAAAAATTATCATAAATTTGCCAAATTGAGACAGGATATTAGCAGGTCCCTAAAATTACGGAAATGTAAGCCGATAATATCCTGATATTGTTCCAAAATTTGCGGAAACGCAAGCTTCAATATCTTGACGTTGTCCAATGATTGGCATATAATAGGAAAGTATCGAACAAAAACCACAGGTCGAAGGGCTGATATATAGATGGCGTTGTAAACGGCATCCTGTACTGAGCACAGTCGTATTGCGGAAATAGATAACATTTAGGAGGAATTATTCATGGCACAGATTAATAAAGAAATGATTATTGCAGAACTTCTTCAGGTAGATGGCAGAATCGCTCCAATTTTAATGGGAGCAGGCATGCACTGTCTGGGATGTCCATCTGCACAGGGTGAAAGTCTGGAAGAAGCTTGCATGGTTCACGGAATTGCAGTGGATGAGTTAGTAGAAAACATTAATGCAATGTTAGCATAGTCTTACACCACTTAGCGTTTGCAGATTTATTATGTATATTCTGGAGTCCGGAAGGACTCCTATATGTAGAGAAAACAGGGAGAAAATCCATATCAACGGGATTTTCTCTCTGTTTTTTGGATTAGGAAAAGATAGGATGAGAAAAAGCTGTAAATGTTTTAATAATTAAAGCATTATAATATCTTAACGCATTAAAGCGTTACAATGTTTTAATGCATTAAAGTATTATATTGACAAATTACCAGGTTTTCATTAGACTTTTAATGTAGAAATTAAAAATGAATGTCATCTTGCATTAAAAATGTCATCTTGCATTAAAAATGTCACCTTACATTAAATATGAAGTGATAAATAAATAGTTTGAGAAAGGAATAAAACCCATGAGAGACGAGACAAAATGCCTACATTCCGGCTACACGCCGGAGAACGGCGGGCCAAGAGTAATGCCCATTGTACAGAGCACGACTTACCGATTTGATTCAACAGAAGAAATAGGTGCACTTTTTGATATGCCAACGGCTCATATGTATTCCAGATTTTCCAATCCTACCGTAGAATGTGTAGAAAAGAAAATCGCTGATCTGGAAGGTGGAGTCGGAGCGATGTGTACTTCTTCAGGACAGGCGGCTTCCATGCTGTCCATCCTGAACATTTGTAATGCTGGAGATAGTTTTATCAGTACATCCACTATTTACGGTGGAACCGTTAATTTATTTGCTGTGACCTTAAAGCGCTTTGGGATTGAATGCATTTTTGTGGATGCAGAAAGCTCCGAAGAAGAAATTCAGAAAGCCTTCAAGGAAAATACTCGTGCGGTATTCGGCGAGACTCTGGCAAACCCTGCACTGGCAGTATTAGACATCGAAAAATTTGCAAAAATTGCTCATAAAAATCAAGTTCCGCTGATTATTGACAATACCTTTGCGACACCAATTCTTTGCAAGCCATTTGAGTATGGAGCGGACATCATTGTTCATTCCACATCAAAATATATGGATGGTCATGCCCTTCAGACCGGCGGGGTAATTGTTGATAGCGGAAACTTTGACTGGACCAACGGAAAATTCCCGGAATTTACTGAGCCGGATGCATCTTATCATGGTGTCGTTTACACCCGTGAGTTTGGCAAGATGGCCTATATTATTAAGGCTAGAATGCAGCTGATGAGAGACTTGGGCTGTTACCCTTCTGCTCATTCCGGATTTTTATTGAATCTTGGACTTGAGACCCTGCCAATCCGGATGGAGCGGTATTGTGAAAATGCTCTTAGGGTTGCAGAGTATTTCAAGGCTTCTGAGTGGATTGAAGAGGTAAAATATTCTGGACTGGAAGGTGATACTTATTATGAGCGGGCCAGGAAATATCTTCCAAAAGGAAGCTGCGGCGTAATCTCGATTGTAATCAAAGGCGGAAAGGATGCTGCTATTCGCTTTATGAATGGGCTGAAGCTGGCTTCGAATGAAGTTCATGTGGCAGATATCCGGACCTGTGTTCTCCATCCTGCCAGTGCGACCCATCGCCAGCTTACGGAGGAACAGTTAGTGGCAGCGGGCGTTAATCCGGGAATGATTCGTTTTTCCGTAGGATTGGAGAACGTAGAAGATATTATTGCCGATATTGAGCAGAGCTTCAATAATTTATAATTACAAAGATGTGATATTAGTACATCGAAGATATCAATTATTTATTCTTCGATGTATTAGACATGATCTCTCTGGCATAAAGAATAAAAATATAAAACAGACATATAAAATAGGGCCACGAATATAAAAAAGGCTTAGAGAGATTTAACTTTGAAGCAGTGTGATTTTGAGGTATAAGTTGCGATTACTGACCCTTGAAAAGGAAAAGACATGTCAACACTTCGAGATAAAGTAAGGGAACTCCCGCTATTACCGGGATGCTATATATTTAAAAATGTAAGTGGCGAAATCATATATATTGGAAAATCCAAGTGTCTTAAAAAGCGTGTAAGTCAATATTTTCAAAGGCTGGATAAGCTGGAAAAAGAAATGAACCGCCCAAGTCAGGATAAGATTGAAAATCTGGTAAAAGAAATCTATGATTTTGATTATATGATTACGAACACGGAAACAGATGCACTCCTTTTGGAATGCAAACTGATTAAAGAACACCGGCCACGGTACAATTCACAGTTAAAAAGAAACCGTAGCTATCCTTTTCTTTTTATTACAAAGGAAAGGGAGTATCCGGGTATTTATATATCAGTGAAGGAAGACACTCAGGACGTATATCGTTTTGGGTGTTTTCGTAATGTAGAGGATGCAGAAAACACCTTGCTGTTGATTAATTCCATCTGGAAAACACCAATATGCGGTCAGCAATCCTTTGACAAAAACCAGAAAAGATCCTGCCTCAATAAACAAATTGGAAAATGTAGTGCTCCGTGCACCAGGGCAATGAAGGCGGAAGAATATCAGTGCGTGATAAAGGAAGTAAAAGAGTTTCTGCAAAATAAGAACAAAAAAATCCTTCAAACCCTAAGAAAAGAAATGCAGCAGTATGCAGAAGCCCTGGAATTTGAAAGAGCTTTGGAGGCAAGGGACAAGATCTTTAAACTGGAACAGCTTCAGAAACGAACCAGAAAATTCAATACGGATTTAAAGAATAAGGATTATTGCGTTTTTCTAAGAGCTTATCACGAAAAGGGGCTTTCGGTATTTTATATCCGCGACGGAATCGTTTGTGCCAGAATGCGGATGAAGGTGGAAGAAAAACCAAATGAAGGAGCGATTCAGGAATTTGTGACGATGGTCAGTAAAGGAATGTTTGAAACATCAGAGGATAACGGATTGGCTGCCTGCATCACAGCAGTCTATGCGGATAAGCTTTATGAAGATGTAACAGACGTGATGAAACGGAAAAGAGGGAAGGAAGCACTGCTGTTACAGAGGATTCGTAAGGGATATTTGGAATTTGTCGGTGACGACATGAAAACAAATATAAGTGATGCAAAATCGTAATTCGCCTTACTCAAGGATTTTAGCAAGCTACATTAAAAAAGAAATAAGATTATCAATAAAAAGAATAAAAATATGGATAGCAGAGAAACTAATTTTGAAACGAATGCATCAGATTCTGATAACTGGGCCGGTCGGTGGGGATGGTTTTACGAAAATGCGGATGAAAAAAGAGCAGGTGTAGTGAGCTATGCTGAGGCTTTTTTGTTCGTACTCTTGGGAAATCAGACCAGCGAGTGGTTTGGTTATTTGGAAGATGAAATGTCAGGTCTGTATCTGCGTTGCCATAACAAACCTGAAAAGGAACCGGCAACGCAGAAAAGAGGAAAAATGGCGAAAGCAGGAATGAGAAGACCCGACCCGAAAGACCCTCACGGTACAGAAAGTAATCATAAAACGAAAATGCCTAAAAATGATGGGAATCCGGTACCGGAGATACAAGGGAGAGCAAAGAGTGGGAAAGAAAAGGCAAATCCCATGTAAATATGGAAACCATTGTTAAGATACTAACGCCACGAGGAGGCTGATCCCTCCTTTTCGTGGCGCAGTAGAAAAGTTAATTACTTGTCTTTGAGAAAGAAGGAATGTGCATGGATACACTTTATGTTACCGATTTAGACGGAACCCTGCTTAATACTCAGGATGCATTATCTCAATATACAATTGAAACCATTGAGCGGCTGGTAAGAGAAGGAATGCGTTTTTCCTATGCCACAGCCCGGTCATTTCATTCAGCCAGCGTAGTAACCAAAGGTTTGACAATTGACATTCCGGTTATTATCTACAACGGGACATTTATCCTTAATGGGAAAACGAGAGAGCTTCTTCACTCTTTCTCCTTTGCGTTGCAGGAACGGGCGGATGTTATAGCTATTTTGAAGGAATATGAAAAGATAACATTTACATATGCATTTATCAATGGGCAGGAGAGGGTTTCCTGGATAAAAGGTTCAGAAAATGAAGGAGTGCAGCGGTACATATCACAGCGAAGGGGAGATGAAAGACTCAGACCGGTTAAAAGTGCAGAAGAACTTTTTGAAGGTGATATTTTTTATTTTACCTGCATTGGAGAGAAAGAGGAATTAGAACCTATTAACGCCCGATTTAAAGAAGATAAACGATATAATTGTATTTTCCAGCAGGAGCTTTATCGTGAGGAGTACTGGTTTGAGATTATGCCAGGAGAGGCAAGTAAAGGAAATGCCATCCTGAAACTGAAAGAGTTGTTGGGTTGTGAGCGAATTGTTTCCTTTGGAGATGGGGTGAATGACCTCCCAATGTTCCGCATTTCAGATGAATGCTATGCAGTGGAGAATGCAGTACCGAAATTGAAACAGGCGGCAACAGGGGTAATCAGGTCTAATAACGAGGATGGAGTGGCACGTTTTTTGGCGGAAAGGTGGAGTGGTGACGAATAAGTTACTGCTCCTTTTTTAATTAATTGATGCAATATTGGAGGTCAGCAGTGCTTTGCGGATAGCGGTTGCTGCAAAGTATGCCCCAATTACAAATAGGATGTCTTTCATTAAATAGGGAATAGATACCAGGATTGCAGATTGGATGACGGAAAGATTCATTAAGAATCCAAACTGAAGGACACCAAAAAGATGGTCTATGAGAAGACCTGCAATACCCAGGAGTATGGAGAGTGTTTTGTTTTTTATCCGAAGAGATAGACCTGCAAGGAGAGCAAAGAGAGGGAAGCCTATTAGGAAGCCACCTGTTTTTCCAAAGAGAATGCCAACTCCACCTGAAAAACCGGAAAATACAGGGGCACCCAAGAGACCAATAAGAAGATAGGTTATGGTGGAGAGGGAGCCGAGCTTCCAGCCGAGAACAAATCCGCATAAGGGGATGATAAAGGTCTGAAGGGTGACGGGGACTCCGGTTGGGAGTGGGATGATTATCTGAGAAACCACCGAGATAATGGCGGCAAATAAGCCAATTAGGATAATTTGGGTGATGGAGGTTTTTGATTTCATGCTGGGACTCCTGTCTGTTGAGGTTAACATTGTTACATTTTTATGATTCTAAAAGTATAACAAGTATAAGGCGAATTGTCAACTCTTGAACGGGATGGGTTAACAATTCTTGAGCTTACATTGCTGTTTACCCCACTTGAAACAACTATCTTGGGAGTTAGGTGTTAAACTGGGTTGTGAAAACCGGACGCAACCCAGGAAAGGTTCGGCGGGAACGTGGGGGATGGGATGGAAAAAAATCCACCTTCGCAGGGCAAGAAGGTCTAGGGCAAAGCATCTGGACTGTGGC
>JAVBLX010000027.1:0-4840 GCA_031553075.1 Acetivibrio sp. | reverse complement strand
TGATTAACACGTACTTTGGTGCGCAGTTGATAAAAAAGAGATTGCAACCCTTATGGACATAGTAGACAAAAACGACCCAAGGGCTTTTATGATTGTGACAGACGCAAGAGAGGTTCTTGGAGAGGGTTTTATTGAATATAGACAGTAAAAAAACGAAAATTAGAAAAAAAAAATAGGGAAAAATGCCTGGAATGCATTTTTGGGGCATTTTACTTCTGAAAATCACGTTTTTATGGTATACAAGTTCCACAAAATATGAAAAAATATTTGTGTAATTGAAATATGGTTTATATTTTTAGAATGGTGTATCATGTTTTTAGAGATTAGTATGTCTATTAACATGATTTTTAGGAGGAAAAAGAAATGGCAAGTTTAGCATTAAGAAATATCAACAAAACATATCCAAATGGATTCGTAGCAGTAAAGGATTTCAATCTTGAGATTGATGACAAAGAGTTTATCATTTTCGTAGGACCATCCGGATGTGGAAAATCAACCACTCTTCGTATGATCGCAGGCTTGGAAGAGATTTCATCTGGTGAATTATGGATTGGCGATAAAAAAGTAAACGATGTAGAACCAAAAGACAGAGACATTGCCATGGTATTCCAGAACTATGCATTATATCCACATATGTCCGTATTTGACAATATGGCTTTTGGACTTAAATTAAGAAAAACTCCAAAAGAAGAAATCAATAAATTAGTACATGAAGCAGCAAAAATTCTTGATATCGAGCACTTATTAGATCGTAAACCAAAGGCTTTATCTGGAGGACAGAGACAGCGTGTTGCGATGGGTCGTGCTATCGTTCGTAATCCTAAAGTATTCCTTATGGACGAACCACTTTCTAACCTGGATGCAAAACTTCGTGTACAGATGCGTATCGAGATTTCCAAATTACATCAGAGACTGGAAACAACTATTATTTACGTAACACATGATCAGACCGAGGCTCTTACACTTGGTACCAGAATTGTTGTTATGAAAGACGGTATCGTTCAGCAGGTAGATTCTCCAGTTGAATTATACTCCAAGCCAAAGAACTTATTCGTAGCAGGCTTCATTGGTTCTCCTCAGATGAACTTCATGGATGCAGTTGTGAAGAAAGATGGCGATACAGCAACATTGGTATATGGTAAATTCTCTGTTAAATTACCAGCTTCCAAAGGTAAAGTACTTATTGAGAATGGATATGAAGGAAAGACTGTCAGCTTCGGTATTCGTCCAGAAGATGTTAAAGATGAAGAAATGTTCATCAGCGCATCTCCAGACAGCGTGTTAGAAGCTACCGTAAGAGTATACGAAATGTTAGGTGCTGAAGTATTCTTATACTTCTCCGTAGAAGATTCTGAAATTACCGTACGTGTAAATCCAAGAACAACTGCAAGACCTGGCGATAAGATTAAGCTTGCACTTGATACTACTAAGATTCATGTATTTGATAAAGAAACCGAGCAGGTTATCGTAAACTAGTATTTATTAAAATTGACTATAAAAAAGGGATAGAAAACTCATAGAGGGTTCTATTCCTTTTTTTCTTTTTCGATTTCCTTTTTCTTTTAGAGTTTATAGAGTTTTTATTTACATTTTTGACAAGTAATGTTAGAATATCACTGTAGTATGACTATTTTACGCTCTCTTTCTCCCTCAGATTGGAGCATCGAAAGGTGCAGATGGGAGCCATAATGAGAAAAATTAGATACAAAACATATATAAGTGGAATGATTCAAGTGTGAAAGGTATTTTGAATTATATTATATAGAAAATGGAGGAATCGGTATAATGATATCAAATCAAATTCTTCAAAACACAATCGAAGGTCTTAAGTCCATTACCAGAATAGATGTGTGTGTGATGGATACAGAAGGAAAGGTATTAGCGACTACCACGACCAGTGCAGATGAGTATGAAGAAGCGGTACTTGCTTTTGTTGAGTCTCCTGCCGACAGTCAGGTGCTTCAGGGCTTTCAGTTCTTTAAAGTGTTTGATGAACATCAGTTAGAGTATGTTATATTAGTAAAAGGTGACAGCGATGACGTTTACATGGTAGGTAAGATAGCAGCCTTCCAGATTCAGAATCTTTTAATTGCCTACAAAGAAAGATACGACAAGGACAACTTTGTCAAGAACCTGCTTTTGGATAACTTATTGCTGGTTGACATTTACAACCGGGCTAAAAAGCTTCACATCGAATCCGATGTGCGCAGAGTCGTATACTTAATTGAAACCAAAAATGAAAAAGACGGCAACGCTCTGGAGACGGTGAGAAGTCTGTTCTCTGGCAAGACAAAGGATTTCATCACAGCAGTAGATGAGAAAAACATTATCCTGGTAAAAGAGCTTAAGCCAAACGAGACCTACAACGATTTGGAAAAGACGGCAAAAGTAGTTGTGGATATGCTCAACACCGAAGCCATGACCCAGGTTCATGTGGCATACGGAACCATTGTCAACGAAATCAAAGACGTTTCCCGCTCCTATAAAGAAGCCAAGATGGCTCTGGACGTAGGTAAGATTTTCTATAACGGAAGAAATGTTGTGGCTTACAGCAATTTAGGAATCGGACGTCTGATCTATCAGCTGCCAATGCCACTTTGTAAAATGTTTATCCGGGAAATCTTTGACGGCAAATCACCAGATGATTTCGACGAAGAAACATTGGCTACGATAAATAAATTTTTTGAAAACAGCTTAAATGTATCCGAGACCTCCAGACAGCTTTATATTCATAGAAACACTTTAGTATATCGTTTGGATAAGCTGCAGAAGAGCACAGGACTTGATCTTAGAGTATTTGAAGATGCCATTACCTTTAAGATTGCTCTTATGGTAGTAAAGTATATGAAATATATGGAGACTTTGGAGTATTAATATATCAGACCGGAGTAGATTTAGACGACTCTTCACGGATAAACCTGTTAAATACAGCATAACGGAAGCATGACGGAAACGGATAGTAAGGCACATAGATAGGAGTTATAAAATGAGGGACGAACAGCCTATTATTACTCTGACCAATGTATCGAAGGCATATCCTGCAGGAAATGAAGCTCTGCAGGATGTGTCTTTAAGTATTGAAAAGGGAGAATTTGTATTTGTGGTAGGGAGCAGCGGCTCCGGAAAGTCCACATTAATTAAATTAATATTAAAAGAAATTGAACCAACCACAGGAACGATTCAGATTAATGGACAAGAGCTGACCACCATGAAACGGAAACAGGTAGCAAAGTATCGGCGAAAACTAGGCGTGGTGTTTCAGGATTTTCGTTTATTAAAAGACCGTAACGTATTTGAAAACGTGGCCTTTGCTCAGCGCATTGTTGGCAAATCCAATTATTCCATACGCCGACAGGTTCCGGCCATTTTATCCATTATGGGACTTGCAGAAAAGATGGATTCCCTCCCAAGAGAATTATCCGGCGGGGAACAACAAAGAGTTGCACTGGCCCGGGCCTTAGTGAATAAGCCTCCAATTTTGTTGGCGGATGAGCCGACTGGAAATCTGGACCCTAAAAATTCCTGGGAAATTATAAAACTTTTAGATGAAATTAATAAAACCGGAACTACAGTTGTTGTGGTAACCCATAACCATGAGATTGTCAATGCAATGCAGAAGAGGGTAATAACCATGAAAAACGGTATCCTGGTTAGCGATGAACAAAAGGGTGGATACAAGTGAGGAGTTAAGTTATGTCAAACCTTAGTACTTTTTTTTATAGTCTTAAACAGGGTGTGAAAAATATTCGTCGAAACCGCATGTTTTCTTTGGCGTCGGTGGGTACCATTGCAGCCTGTCTTTTTATGTTTGGAATCTTTTACTTTATTATAAGTAATTTTCAATATATGATAAAAAATGCCGAAAGCAACGTAGGAATTTCTGTATTTTTTGAGGATGGAAGCAGTGATGAAGCCATCGAGCAGATTGGTGATATCATCCGTGGACGAAAAGAAGTGGCGGAAATCAACTTTATTTCAGCAGAAGAAGCTTGGGAAAAATTCTGTGCCACTACATTTGAAGGAGAAGAAGACCTGACCAATTCCTTTGGCGAAGACAATCCATTGGAGGATTCAGCTTCTTATGAAATCTTTTTGCACAATGTATCCGACCAGGAGAATTTTGTGAAATTTTTGGAGGACATTGACGGTGTCAGGATGGTTAACAGCTCCGGATCCACCGCAAAAACCCTTACTAATTTTAATATTTTAGTAGGATACGTGTCAGCAACCTTGATTATTATTCTGCTGGCAGTTGCCATTTTCCTTATCAGTACCACTGTTACCATGGGAATTGCCATCCGGAAGGATGAACTTGCGATTATGCGTCTCATTGGAGCAACCGATTTTTTCATTCGTTTTCCATTTATTGTGGAAGGTGTTGCCATTGGCTTGATCGGAACGATATTGCCATTAGGAATTTTGTATCTGATTTATAATCAGGTCATTGGTTATGTGGGAGAGAAATTCAGTGTTCTCTCCGGCCTACTTACCTTTCTTCCTGCTGGCCAGGTCTTTCATACCCTGATACCGGTGTCTTTTTTAATTGGAATCGGAATCGGTTTTATTGGAAGCTTTGTTACGGTAAGAAAGCATCTTAATGTTTAAACTTTACCCTTTGATTAAATGCGCACGAAGCGCGCAGATAGGAGCAAAGTGAAAGGAAGGAGTTTTCACCTCCCTGATTAAATGCGCACGAAGCGCGCAGATAGCTTCCTGTATACTTTAAATAGGTCAAGGGATTGACACAAAAAAATACCTCATGTAAATTTAGATTATTACTGACCGGCCAGTTGGTAAAAATCTAAAACACAAGAGGTATATAAGATGAATACTAAAGCTA
>JAVBLX010000079.1:0-8209 GCA_031553075.1 Acetivibrio sp. | reverse complement strand
ATCCATAATGTTTACTTCTGCACCTAAAAGAACGGGAAGCCCAAAGTCTCTTCCACGGAAGGCTCTGTAATTATGAAAATAATATATATGACAGGTTCCTGGCATGGCAGGAGCGTGCTCGGTAACGGAAAGAAGTGAAAGACCCTGTGCCTTTGCCTGTGCAATCATTTCAAACAAGGTGTTATAAGCATGGCCGCTGGCAATGGTGTGGGTATGGGTATCTAGAACGTATTTCATTTGAAAACCTCTTTTCTGGTGTTGATTTTTTGGTTGTAATCATTGTTTGGTTACATAAAGCTACTGAGATTGCTCTCAGAACGATAATTTTATTATAGTGCGAAGAAAGAAAAATAGCAAGGGACACACGGAACTGGTTGCTATTCGAGGATATTTTGAGTATAATTTGAACAAGCTGTAAAAATTAGTTTTTATTACAGCTTTTTTGAATTAAGAAAGGCGGGATTTGAAAAGTGAAAAAAGGTGAACAGTTTGAAGGATGCATCAGTGATTACAAATTTCCTAATAAAGGAATAATCATGGTTGATGGTGAAAAGGTGGTAGTAAAGGGTGCACTGCTGGGACAGAGGGTGCGTTTTGTGATAAATAAAAAGCGTAAGGGAAAATGTGAGGGAAGACTTCTGGAGGTAATGGAAAAATCTATTCTGGAAACGAGAGAGGCATCTTGCGAACATTTTGGTCAGTGTGGTGGATGTGTCTACCAAAGTCTTCCTTATGAAGAGCAGCTTGTGTTAAAGGAAAAAATGGTGAAAGAGCTGATGGATGAAGTATGCTCAGGCTATGAATTTATGGGAATTAAGGGAAGTCCTGTGGAGTGGGAGTACCGGAATAAGATGGAGTTTTCCTTTGGTGATGAGGAAAAGGACGGACCACTTGCCCTTGGGTTACATAAAAAAGGGAGTATGTATGATATTGTCAATGCGGCTGGGTGCCAAATTGTTCATGGAGATTATTCAGCTGTTTTAGAGTGTGTACTGAATTATTTTGCTGAGAAAAAGGTGAGGTTTTACCATAAAATAACCCATGAAGGATATTTGCGTCATCTTTTGGTGAGGCGGGCGACAATGACAGGGGAGATGACGGTTAGTTTGGTAACTTCCAGTCAGGAGCCGGAGGATAAGAGTGTTAATTTAATGGAGCTGAAAGAATTGCTGCTTAAGCTGCCTCTTGAAGGGAAGCTGGTGGGAATTTCTCATATTGTAAATGATAGTCTGGCGGATGTGGTGCGGAGTGATCAGACGGAAGTTCTTTATGGACAGGATTTCTTTTATGAGGAGTTGTTGGGACTTAAGTTCAAGATTTCTACTTTTAGCTTTTTCCAGACCAATTCATTGGGGGCAGAGGTTTTGTATAGTATGGCCCGGGAGTTTATTGGGGAAACGAAGGATAAATTGATTTTTGATTTGTATAGCGGGACAGGGACGATTGCCCAGATTTTGGCACCGGTGGCGAAGAAGGTCATTGGGGTGGAGATTGTGGAAGAGGCTGTTGAGGCGGCGAGAGAGAATGCCCAGATGAATGGGCTGGATAATTGTGAATTTATTGCTGGGGATGTGCTTAAGGTAATTGATGAGATTGTGGATAAGCCGGATTTGATTGTACTTGATCCACCAAGGGATGGGATTCATCCTAAGGCGTTGGAGAAGATTATTGATTTTGGCGTGGATAGAATGGTTTATATTTCTTGTAAGCCGACTAGTTTGGCTAGGGATTTGGTGGTGTTGCAGGAGAGAGGGTATCGGGTGGAGAAAGTTTGTGCTGTGGATATGTTTCCTTCGACAACGCATTGTGAACTTATATGCCTACTGGAACGTGACGGAAGGCTTGAAAAATAAGGTGTTAGAGCGATTTGTTTGAGGAATTTGAGAAGATTAATGAATGGTATGATTCTTGTGGGTATTTACGCGAAATCACAATAGATTATCTTATTAAGAGTATTCAATCAGCTTGTTTGCAATATGAAGGATATTATCCCGATCATCAAGCGAGAAAGGTTTTTAATGATATGCTGGGGTTACGAACTCTTTGTAAAAACAATATTGGTCAGTTTATGAAACAAGCCTATGATAATGGCAAGATAAGCAATGAAGCAGATTTTAAGGAGGTGTTGGAAGATGTGCTACTTGATAGCAAAGAAGTTTGATGAAATTGGTTGCATTGCAATGCAGGCTTCTCATGGGGAGCATTTGGCTCAGTTTAAGAAAAGCTTGCTAAATCAAATCGGATATGAAAAGATTCAGCTAGTTACGATTAGCCGCCCTTCTGCTTATAGTGAATATGAACCTTATCATTTTGTAGAGAGTGAACAGGACTTTGAGAAAGCTGTTTTAGAAATGAAATAGATATTCATCAAAGGAGTAGAAGCACATTATACTTATGGCAAAGAAAAGTTAAAAATTGGTGATTTATGGTCTATTAAAACTTGCTAAAAAACTTTGAGATGCGTATAATAAAGTATAACATTTTGATAGGATTTAAAGGAGGTTGACGTATGTGCGTTGTTTCAATAAAAATACCAGATGAAATATTATTGGACTTACATGAGGATAAATCTCAATTTGAGAAGTATGCAAAACAAATGATAGCGATGGACTTATATAAAAATAAAAAGGTTTCATTGGGATATTGTGCTACAATCGCTGAAATGCCTAAAGATGACTTTATATTTCTCTTAGGAAAAAATGAGGTTTCAATTTTTTCTTATAATTCAGAGGACGAGTTTTCAGAGGAGGTACTTAATGCGTAAGGTTGTTGTGAATAGTACACCATTAATTGCTCTTAGTCATGTTGGACAACTTAACTTACTAAGAGATATTTACGGTACAATCATAATCCCTGATGCAGTATTTCAAGAAATTAGTGCTAAAAAAGGGTCTGTTTGTGAGAAGGCAGTGACTTGTTCTTTAGATTGGATTCAGGTTAAAAAGATCCAGAATGAAATGGTAAAACAATTTTATAAAACGCAACTTCATGCAGGTGAAGTGGAAGTGATGATTCTGGCAAAGGAAGAAGATGCCGATTTGGTTATCATTGATGATAATAACGCTAAAAAACATGCGAAGTATTTAGAACTTACAGTGACTGGGACATTAGGCGTTTTGTTGAAAGCGAAGAGCAGTGGATACATAGACAAGGTAGAACCTATCATTAATGAGATGCAATCGCAAGGGATATATATTAGTGATAAGGTACGAGAGATGTGTTTACGTATGGCGAATGAAAGGTGAAAATATTAAATTTGCAGGTTCGGTAAGTAAGTGCGAAAAAACAATACAGTAAAGAATACTTGGAATAGATGTACGAAAAGAATAGCTTTCATAAATTGAGTCTGGTTCGCTTTTTTTATAGCCATAATTTCCAAAGTATCACCCAAAGTATCACGATGACACTTTGGATGATACTTTGGAATTATTAACTTATAAAAAATATTATTGGACTTATAGCTCTGCAACTCCCATAGCCTGTGGGTATGGTGATTATGTTATTTGGGATTTGAGGTGATAGAATGGAATCGAATTTATTAGTTACAGTTATAGAAGCGCAGACCATGCGAGCATTATGGGAAGTGAAAAACATAATCGACTGTGTGCCGGAGCAATTATGGGAAAAAGAATACAGTGATATGCCTTGTTGGAAACACATTTATCATATGCTTCATTCTTTAGATTTATGGTTTATTAATCCAAGGGATAAACACTTCAAAGAACCACTCATACATGAAAAGAATTTGAATAATCTTGATATCATTTCAACAAAAAGACTCACAAGGAAAGAACTCAATCAATATTTTGCGGATATCGAAGTAAAGATAAAAGATTATATTTATCAGTTGAAGGATGAAGCGCTAATAGAAAAGCCACTTGATTGTGAGTATGATAGGTTTACTTTAATATTGGCTCAATATAGGCATTTACATTGCCATATGGGCATGATTATGGGATTTATTATTTTAGACTCAGGACTATGGCCAAGAGTGCTGGGATTGGAAAATCCATTTCCTGTCGGCGAATATAGTAAATACTTATAGGCTAATAATTTTATTTGCAAAGGAGAAGACATGGAATCATTTCAAAATGCAGCGGAGCAATTGGAGAAAGATTATAATATTTTTCTGGATTATTTAAGCACTAATGAAGTGCGATTATCATTGCAGACAGGATTTATTGGTAAAAAGGACTGCTTGGCTATTAATCACCAACTTAATATCGTTAGGGAGAGATACCTTAAAGATGGCAGAACCCAGAATTATTATACCGTGATTGACTTTTTCTATTTTGTATCAGTGCGCTCTGGTATTCTGCAAATTATAAAAGGCAAGAGCAAGAATTTGGCATTTAGAAGAGGGTCAAGGTATAAACCTTTTTTTGAAATGTCGTCAATAGAACGATATATTTTTATGCTAGTGATGTGGATGGGAGAATACCAGGAGGCTTTGGGGAATATTTACTCCCGTTTTTCTGGATTTGCATTGTTTGATTTGATGGATAAAGGAAAAGTTGGTGAAATGTTGATGCCTTCGTTTGCAAGGGAGGTACCAGCTCCATGGGGGAGCTATTATATTCCAGAAATCCGTTTGTTTTCATTGTTTAATCTGATTAAAATTGAATGGCTGGAAGATAACATTGAGGACAAAGAAAATAAGTATCGCGTACATAAGCTTTTCCAGACCGCCGAAGGTCATTTGTTGATGAGTTTATTAAAAAAGCAAGAAGTAATGTATTGGAGTCGATTTAGCTTTGATTCTGCCTTGGAAATGATTAAAGATATTTTAAGTATCCCGGAGGATGAAATTATCATGAAACTAACAAATTTTCATGTGAATCCGATAGAAGAGGGACAACACACAATCGAATTTAGAATTGAGGTTGGATCCTGTGTACGAAAAATTATACTGGGTGATCAGTACACTCTGGATGATTTGCATTATTTTATTCAGAAAAGTGTTGATTTTGATATGGATCATTTATACTATTTCCAAGTTGGTAAGGGAACCTCCATGAGACGGTATTATGCACCGGAATGTGATGATGAACCATGGATTGCAGATACAGTGAGTCTAGCAGAGCTTTCCCTGATTGAAGGTATGCATTTTGAGTATTTGTTTGATTTTGGAGATATGTGGAAATTCCAGATTTGTGTGGAGCATATATTGCCGGAACATTCTGAAACGGCTGTAATTGAAGACGTCAAGGGAGAAGCGCCGGAGCAGTATGCATGGTATTAGTAAATGTATGTGCATCCAAAATGCCCACTCATGGCATTGCGAATCCATCTGCTTACTTGAACGTGCTGAAAGCCTTGAAAAATAAGGTGTTAGAGCGATTATAAATTGTTTGTAACTTGTGCAGTACCCTTGAGTAGGCAAAATAGATGCAATTACTAAAAAGGAAGATGAAAACAGAGTTATATGATTGGTATCAGAATCATTATGGTTGCGGTATTAATGCTCATTGGGAAGCAACAATTGAAAAAACAAAAGTAAAAGTTGGAGAGAGCCAGTTTCGGTAAATGAAACTGGCTCTTTGCTTAGATATTAAAAAACTTGCTAAAATAAGTTAGACTGCGTATAATAGAATCAGGTAAAGAAAGTAGTAAAAGTAAAGAACTTAAAGGAGTGATTATATGGATGTTGCAAAGATTTCCAGTAAAGGACAGATCACAATACCTGTATCAGTAAGAAACAGTTTGCAGCTTAGTACAGGTGATAAAGTCTTGATATTTGAAGAGAACGGAAGGTTTTATATTGAAAATGCAGCAAAGATGGCATTTAAACGTGTTGAAGAGGGTTTTCGTGGAGCAGCATATGAAGCTGGATTTGAGAATGAGGAGCAGATGCAGGAATATATGAAGGAAATTCGAAAGGAAGTCAGGGGGGAATAATATTTGAGAGTTATGCTTGATACGAATATTTTAGTATCTATGATATTTTTCCCTTCTGGGACAACAAGAATGTTTGCAGAAAAAGTGGGGACTGGAAACAGAATTATTATTTGTGATTATATGATAGAAGAGCTTCGTCTGGTAATGGAACGAAATTTTCTGAACGAAAGAGTATTATGGAAAGATTTTTTCTCGAACTGCCTTTTGAACTGGTGTATACGCCTAAAAATCTTGATTTAGAAGAATTTCCTTATGTACGGGATGTCAAAGATTCTCCAATCTTAGCTACAGCAATTCTAGAAAACATTGATGTCATTGTAACAGGGGATTTGGATTTAAGAGTTGTTGAGATAGAATATCCAGAAGTTATGACGATGCGGGAATTTATAGAAAATTATTAGTGGTATGCCATCGATAACCGTATTTTTAGGCTGCAATTCTTGCCAACACGGCAATCCATGCGTGGTGCATGATGATATGCAAGCATTCTACACATTATTTAACAAATGCGACGTGCTTGTTCTCGCATCGCCTTTGTATTTTTGGACTGTCAGCTCCAGAACTAAAGCATTTGTCGAGCGGTTGTATGCCGCGGTGCAGACAGAACCTGGGGAATACACCAAAACCGTGGGGAAAGAATGTGTTTTACTGATGACGGCCGCCGATAATTCGTTTAATACTTTTGAAAATGCAGTGGGCTTTTATAGGCTCACATCGAATTACCTTGGCTGGATAGACAAAGGGATGGTACTTGCTGGAGGGTGTGGGGGCACGGATGCACCACGGAGGGTACTGGAAAACTATTTGAAGGCAGCATATATGTTAGGGAAGGGTCTTTGATAAGGTTAAAAGGTACCGGAAAATTGTAAATACACATTTCGCATAGAATGTGATTTAGTAGGTCTTTTTAACCAAAGGAAAACTACCGATTATCCATATAATGTCAAAATTTAAAATGGAGGTATATAAAAAATGTATAGATCAATGATTCAAGTATATGTAAAAGGTAGTGACAAAGCAGTAGAATTATATCAGAAAGCCTTTGATGCTGAATTAGTGGCAAGTTATCCTCACTCTGATGGGACTTTTATGCATGCCGAACTGAACGTGTATGGGCAAATATTAGCAGTATCAGAAGCATATAAGGACGAAGAAAGAATTACAGGCACTACTATGCAATTTTGCTTGCATTTTGGAGAAGGAAAAAAAGAACAAGTTTACAAAGCATATAATGCACTCAAGGATGGAGCTGAAATTCTGTACCCACTAAGCCCGTGCGACTTTAGTGAATTAATGGTTGATCTTATTGATTTATATGGAGTTCGTTGGTGTATATTTGCATAGCCGTATTTAAATAGCAGAATCTGTGAGGAGGGTAATGTGAAAAAATATACAATAATAGCAGGAGTGCCTCGTGCTGGAAAAAGTACAATTTCACAAATAATAGCCACAAAAATGGGATGTCAGCATATTAGCATGGATTCAATTATTGCTGGAATTGAAAAAGTATTTCCAGAAACTAATATTGATACCGAAGCATCTGGCGAACCGCTAAAAAATTTGGAACAGATTAGCTTAAAAATAGCACCATTTATTAGAGCAATGATGGATAGTGGGGAATATGATGAACGTGATTACGGTGTGGTTATTGATGTATACCAGTTATTACCTAAGGATTATGTAACGTATATTGGTGATGAAAGATGCGATATATACTATTTTTTATCATCTGATACAACACCAGAAGAAAGATTTAGAATACTACAGTTGTATGATACGCCGAATGATTATACATATTATAATTCGGATGCAGACAATCAGAGCTGCTGTATGGATATTGTAAACATAAGTAATCATTTAAAAGAACAATGTATTTTATATGGACTGCCTTATTATGAAACATCACATAATCGTGAGAAAGTAGTGGATGAGTTTATATCTAACCTGAATCCGTGAAACTAATTTTTTTTTAAAACCATTCACTTATTTGAGGTTATTTTCAGCCAAGACCAATTTATTTTCAATAGAAAATGCTTAAATTGATGCAGGTTTACTAAAAATAAGTACACGAAATAAAGCATCTTGAGCTGTTATTCGAAGTTAGTAACCCCCATTTCAAATGGGGGTTACTAACTTCGATGAATTTTAAAATTTCAAAACGTATTGCTAATGTGCTGACAAATGAGTATAATATAAGTGAAAGAAAAATCAATGCGTTTTTGAAAGGAGCGATATTATGGCAGCAAAATCAGCAAACCTTTATGCCAGAATTGAACCAGAGGTAAAGGAACAGGCAGAGGGCATTCTTTCC
>JAVBLX010000043.1:0-85268 GCA_031553075.1 Acetivibrio sp. | reverse complement strand
TGATAGATTCGCTGAGGATGATTTTTCGAGAGTGCAAATGAAAAAACGTAGGCGTAGCGGGCTACGCTGAGGCTTTTTCGTTTGTGCTCTCGAGAAATCAGACCAGCGAAGGTATCAATTATTTATTCTTCGATGTACTAGGCTAAGATTGGTCATTCTGTACAGCCAGGCCTGCAAACTGTCCCCTGACCTTATCAAAATATTATGTGTTAATTATTAAGCAAGCTCCTCCAGTGGAAGGTTTAGTTCTTCTGTACCAGGTAATACAAAACGTCCTTCTTCAATAATGGCAACTGTATCACCGTTCTTTTTATGCACCACAATATCTCCCAATTCATCATAGGGAATGGTAATATCGGTATGGCAGTTATAATACGCTTTATCAATCTCCGTCTTCCGTAAAATGGAGACTTCATTATCCTTTGCCATCATTTGCTTGCCATCAGAATTATAGGTCACCATGTCCTCGCCCATTTTAAAACAGGTATCTCCTACGGCAAAATGCGGTCCGGTTTTCTCCGCAATGAGAATTGGCAGCAAAGGAGAAATTCCAAATTTCTTTCCCATAACATATGCTGTCGTATTCGTTCCAATCGCAAATTCCCCAATCGGCAGTGTATCATGTTGATACATAATGCTTTCCTTGATAAACTTCCGATTGGCTTCTTCCTCTGCAAAGTTTTTGCAGGTATAGTCGCTTATCTTGCCATCTTCAAAGGTGAGCTCTAAATCCACATATTTTAAATCTCTTAAAAATACTTCTGTCACATGTAGAAGACCCTGAGTTCCAGCAAGTTTGGGTGAAGTAAATACTTCTCCAACGGGAATGTTAACATCTGCCAGGCAGTTTTCAAAGTTGGTTTCTTTTTCCGGATTCTTAAGCTCCGGCAACTGGATTGTCAAATTGGTCCGATTGGTCCCTCTTCCTGTAATGGTAACAAATTCACCAGAATCCAGTGCATTGATGATATTCTGCTGAATTCTTTCATATAGAGCCATGTCCAGGGTATTTACCTTTACCGTTTCATGGAAGATTTCTTCGAACCGCTCACCAATTTCCGGAATTGGATATGCAATAATTGTAAAGCTGGTTTCATCACCTTTTACGTACTCATTTTGTAAAATACTGCTATCTCTTTGGTATGCCACATCCAGTTCCTGCTGCTTGGCAGAAAGGGTCGGGGCCTGTTCCTTACTCTGTGGGGCAAAAGGAGTTTCGCCAAATACTTCAATGACTGCCGGCCCGGCAAACTGATCTGCCAGTTCCTTAAGCTCTTCATAACAAACCTTTAATACGCCAAGCTTTCTCTCATTAAATGCCTTGTCCAGATACAAGCTGTTATCAAACCGATGGTCATAGTCATATTGTTTATTGGGGCTGGTGCCATGATATCCAATTTTCAAATGCTGACGTTTGTGTATGGTGCTCACCGCTGCGCGGGAAATAGTCGGACGTAATCCCAATTTCTCGAACTGAAGAATCGCAGCTTTTAACATTCGCTCAAATCCCAGCGGGTACCGGATGTTTACCACCGATTTCTTTGACATATCAAGTCTTGCCATTTCAAACCCTTTGCGGAAGCCTTCTGTGTAGGTATGGGCCATACTATTTATTTCTTCTTCTGGCATGCTGTTCAGATAAGCAGCAATTTGCAGTTCATTTTCGGATACATATTCTCCAAAGTAGTAGAGATAAGAAAGATCATTCAGATCTTCCTTCATGATTATGTCCGTAGCAAAGGAACATTCTGGATTCAGAAGTTCAAGAGTACGTTTGGGAAGGGTTATATCACTATAGTCACTTACATAATAATAAATGGCGCTCTTAACTGCTTTCTGGGTTTCCTTCTCCACTTCCTCTTCTTGCAACAGATTGTAGATTTCAATAAATAATTCAAGACCAATTACCACTTCAAACAATCTTCCCTCAAAGCTGTATGCAATCAATCCACGCAGCTCAGTATAAAGAAAACTGAGCATTTTCCCAGTCTCTGGGCCAAATACACTTTCACTAAAGGCAGGATTGCCATAGCTGCTTTCATAAGCAGCTCCCCTGATGTCCGCAAAAAGTCCCTCATTTAACTTTTTCAGTTCTTCAATGGACATTTTCCTGAGGACACCGGTTTCTACCAAATCAATTACTGCCTTAATCTGCAACAAAAAACCGGATACTTTTTTGAAATACTCCGCATACGGTGTCTTAATGCCCTCATCTTTGCAGATTTCCTCCACCCGTTCCATGGAAAGGCAATAACGTTCTAAAACCATATCATTTTCTGCACATATTTGCTCTCTATAAGTCATATTACAGTCTCCTTTTTGTTTTTTACTCTTTCAATCTTTTACTCTTTCACTCTCATTTCTCGCCACAATTTTCCATTTTATTGTACTCTCCTTGTTTGGGGAAAGCAAGCAGAAAAGTCCTTCATTTCCTCCCATTTTATTTCTTATTTAACAGCCTTTTCCTAAAAATACAACTTTTATATCGAAAAAACAACTTTTATATTTACAACCCAATTTTCCCGTGATAGAATACCTCGTGATGAGTAGTACAGATGGTCGCGCCTGTTTATACCGAAAGGTTTCAGGTGAGGAAAGTCCGGGCTTCGCAGGGCAGGATGCCGGATAACGTCCGGTGGGGGTGACCCTAAGGAAAGTGCAACAGAAATATACCGCAAGGTCCCTGTGACCTTGTAAGGGTGGAATGGCGAGGTAAGAGCTCACCGCCTCACTGGTAACAGGGAGGGCACATGTAAACCCCATCCGAAGCAAGACCGAACAGAAAGCAACAGGTTGGCCCGATCTGCTTTCGGGTAGGTCGCTGGAGCCTGGTGGCGACATCAGGCCAAGATAGATGATCATCTAATACAGAACCCGGCTTATAGTGCTGCTCATCATTAGTTTATGTTTTTCTAACAAACATAGTACAATTGACCTATACATTTATTCACGAAGGAGTTTTTATGGAAACCCAAAAAAAATTTGACATTAAACAATCACAGAATCGAATCGCCTTAATGTGTTATGCCATTCTGGGGGTAGTCCTAAGCATTGCTTATTTTCTTGAAGTTAAAAACGGAAACCGTACATTATCCTATTATCTGGCTTTTTTATCAATAACACTATTTCCACTTTTCATTACCTTTTTATTTTTTATTAAAAATCAACAATCCCAGCTGCTCCGATATTTCGTATTAATCGGATATGGCTTAATGTATATATATGTGTTATTTACCGGGCATACCGTTAATACCTTTGTGTATATTATTCCACTTATTGTCGCAACGATTGTCTACTCCGACCAGAAATTTACTATCATCATCAACTCCTTTTCTATTTTGGTGAATTTCATTCAGGTAGGTTATCTGGGAATCCAGGGACTGATTGACAGCGAGGCACTGGTAGGGATTAAAATCCAGATTGCGTCTATCTTTGTTACTGCTATTTTTGGTATTTGGGTTTCGCGAGTGACCGAAAAAAATAGTCGTTTGATTAATGAATCGATTCAAAATGAAAAAGATAATGTTTCAAAAACCCTGCAAATGGTTTTAGAGATATCTCAGGAGGTAACAAACTCCAGTACCATTTTAAGCACTGAAATGAATTCATTTCAGCAATCCATTTTCACTACAAAAGAAGCCATGAACGAAATTAACATGGGTATCTCTACCTCGGCACAAGCAATCCAGCAGCAATTAATGAAAACTGGTGATGTTCAGGAACAGATTCAACAGCTCACCAGCGTTTCTTCCAATATGGCAGAAAATTTAGTCTGGGCGGATTCCTCTATAAACCTTGGAAAAAACAACATGGATCAGCTCAAATCCCATACTGCTACATCAGCAACCGCCAGTGATTTAGTTGCAGAAAAAATGGAAAATCTGGATGAGCACACACAAAAAATGAATACCATCATGGAGTTAATTCAAAGCATTGCCAAACAAACCAATCTGCTTTCCCTCAACGCTTCCATTGAAGCGGCCAGAGCCGGAGAAGCTGGCAAGGGCTTTGCTGTTGTTGCCGGTGAAATTTCTTCATTGGCTGGACAAACTGCTGATGCCACCACAAATATTACTCAGATTATCACTTCCATCGAACAGGAGCTGCATGGTGTGAAGACTTCCATAAACCAGCTGATACAAAGCAATCAACAACAGAATACCCTGGCCCTGGAAACTGCAAATAATTTTTCAGAAATTGCCGAAAGCACCACTCGGCTTAATTCGCAAGCTTCTCTGTTGGGAAGCACCATTGAACATCTTTCATCTGCCAACCGGCAGATTGTAGACGGCATCGAAACGATTTCTTCCGTTATGGAAGAGGTATCTTCCCATGCTGAGCAAACCTACAGCATTAGTGAACAAAATATTACGACTGTAACGGAAGTGGTTAGTCTGGTTTCCAACCTTAATGATACTGCTAAAAAGGTTTCAAAATAAACTTTCCTTTTTTCCACAGGTGTGATATACTTGAAAAGTTGTACAAAAAATAGTTTTTTTAGAAATCAGGAGAGCTTATATATGAAGCAAAAAAGAGAAGATATTCGCAACATCGCGATTATTGCTCACGTAGACCATGGCAAAACCACCTTAGTGGATGAGCTGCTAAAACAAAGTGGAACTTTCCGCAGTAATCAGGCGGTTGCCGAGCGTGTAATGGATTCCAACGATATTGAACGGGAACGTGGTATTACCATTCTTTCCAAAAATACTGCCGTATATTATAAAGATACCAAAATAAATATTATTGATACACCTGGCCATGCCGATTTCGGCGGCGAGGTAGAACGTGTCCTGAAGATGGTTAATGGTGTTATCCTAGTGGTAGATGCATTTGAAGGAGCTATGCCACAGACCAAATTCGTATTGAAAAAAGCTCTGGAGTTGTCTCTCCCGGTTATTGTTTGCATCAATAAAATTGACCGGCCGGAAGCAAGACCTAACGAAGTAATTGATGAAGTCCTGGAGCTTTTCATTGATTTGGATGCCGATGAAACCCAGCTTGACTGTCCCTTTGTCTTTGCATCCGCAAGATCCGGAGTCGCCTGTTTGGATTTAAATCAGACTCCGCAGGATATGAAGCCTTTATTTGAGACTATTTTAGAATACATTCCAGCACCTACCGGTGACCCTGATGCCGCTACTCAGGTACTTATTAGTACCATTGATTACAATGAGTATGTAGGACGAATTGGCGTTGGTAAGGTTGACAATGGAAGAATTCACGTCAATCAGGAAGTTGTCCTGGTAAATGAGCATGATTCTTCTCGTTTCCAAAAGGTTAAAATCAGTAAGCTTTACGAATTTGAAGGTCTTAAAAAGGTCGAAGTAGAGCAGGCTACCATCGGCGCCATCGTGGCAATTTCCGGTATTGCAGATATTCACATTGGTGATACCCTCTGCTCCCCGGAAAATCCTGATCCGATTCCTTTTCAGAAGATTTCGGATCCAACCATTTCCATGGACTTTTTAGTAAGTGATTCTCCTCTTGCCGGACAGGAAGGAAAATACATTACTTCTCGTCACATCAGAGAACGTTTATTTAGAGAATTAAATACCGACGTGAGTTTAAGAGTGGAAGAAACGGAAAATGCTGACTGCTTCAAGGTTTCCGGACGTGGAGAACTCCATTTATCCGTTTTGATTGAAAATATGCGCCGGGAAGGATATGAATTTGCAGTAAGTAAAGCCGAGGTTCTTTACCGTTATGATGAGCGGGAGCGAAAGCTGGAACCAATGGAACGTGCTTTTGTAGATGTTCCGGAAGAATTTGCCGGCAGTGTAATTGAAAAACTCAGTCAGCGAAAAGGGGAACTCCAGGGAATGTCTCTGGCCTCCGGTGGCTATACCCGTCTGGAATTTCTGATTCCTTCCCGTGGATTGATTGGATATCGCGGCGAGTTTCTTACTGATACAAGAGGAAACGGTATTCTGAACTCAATATTTGAAGAATATGCCCCTTATAAGGGTGAAATACAGTACCGAAAACAAGGCTCTCTCATTGCCTTTGAAGCAGGCGATGCAGTTGCTTATGGACTGTTTAATGCTCAGGAACGTGGTACTTTGTTTATTGGTGCTGGTGAAAAGGTATATGCAGGTATGGTGGTTGGACAGAATGCCAAGGCTGAAGACATGGAGGTTAATGTATGTAAGCGGAAACAGCTTACCAATACTCGTGCTTCTGGTTCTGATGATGCACTGAAGCTGACTCCCCCTAAGGTCCTTAGTCTGGAACAGGCATTGGAGTATATTGATACCGATGAATATCTGGAAATTACCCCTAAAAGCCTGAGAATGCGGAAGAAAATTCTGGATGCGACTGCAAGAATGAGATCCAAAAGAAAGTAAATATTATAATTTATAAGGCAAAAGCCGTGCGGTTCAGGATTATTCCTGATGCACGGCTTTTTATAATAATTAACCTATGGAGGTAATTAGCTCTTTATACCAAGGCCCGATAAAATGCCTTATATACGGTATAACCAACCAGGGATACGACGATCCCTTTCACCACGTTAAATGGTGTAATACCAAGTATAACAATCGTTGCCAAGTCTTTAATTGCAGGTACGGTAGCTGCTGCAGCTCCAACTACTACGTCTATTCCACCAAATAAAGTTGCATAAAGTGGTACTGTAATAAAATAATTTATCAAAATTCCCGCAATGATGAATCCCGTAACTCCTGCTGTAAAAGACAGGATGGTTTTATATTTTCCTTTCAGCTTTTTGAAAAGGAATCCTAACGGTATAACATAGCATGCGCTAATGAGGAAATTGGCTAACTCACCTACTCCTCCTGTTGTTGTGTTTATCAATGCTTTAATAATGTTTTTGATTAATTCTACAACTACACCAGCTGCCGGACCGTAAAGTAAAGCCGCCAGAACTGCTGGCACATCACTGAATTCCAGTTCCAAAAAGCCTAAATACTTAAATGGCAGGTGAATCATCATCAAAGCAAAGGCTAATGCGGACAATAGCGCCAGGGTCACCATTTGCTTGGTGGAAAACAGGTTTCTGGCTGGATTTTTAGTTTGTTTTTTGGTTTCTGTCATTTGACTCATAATCGTCTCTCCTTTTTAGGAAGGAAGTTACAGTTGAGTAGCTTTGCTTTATTTTCAGAATCCCTGTTGGCTTTCTGAAAATAAAAAAGCTCTGAATAAATATATTCAGAGCATATGTCGCTGATGGGAATGAATCATAATAAACATTATCTCTTTTTCATCGTAGGAGAAACGCTTATTGCAATTCATCTTTCTTCTCTCATCCAGACTTTACTGTCGGTTTTGGAGTTGCACCAAATCAACCTGATAAACAGGCTCGCGGACTTTACCGCCGGTCGGGAATTACACCCTGCCCTGAAGACTTCCTTATTTAATTTTAATTTCCACAAATATTATAACGTGTTACACCTTTTTTTTCAAGTACTTTTTTACAAGATTATTTTTGATTATTTTTGAATCTTTATCAAGATTATTTTTGTAAGAGCATTTTTTCCAGTTACCTATGCAATATGCCCCTTGCTTTTTCATAATCTCTTTTGTAAACATAGAATATATACTCATAACTCATTTCCAAGTTTTGTCCAAACGTCCCAGTTCTTAATCTTGTGTCATTAAAAAGTCCCGCACTATTTCTATTCACTACTTTTATCTTATAATCTATATGGTTGCTTGCTAAAATTGACCTTATTTCCGATTGTCGCTTATTCGAAAAAGTAATTTCTAATTCTTTACGGTTAAAAAAAAGTATCATAACTACAAACCCCTCCCCTATTTCCTTATTTATCCTCATCAATATCATTACTTTATTGATTATAATCCATAAACAAAAAGTACACAATAAGCCATCACCCCCAAAATCATTTGCAATATAAAAAAGGAAGCCATAAAAGACTTCCTTTTTATATTGCAAACTTTTTTTACTTACACAGTTTAGGCGCACATTGTTTTACAATAGGGCTGGTTGCACATTTCTTCTGTAACACCTTTTTAGTATTACATTTATTTTTGGTTACACAATTCTTCTTTACACTTACCCCTTTTACTTGAGAGCAATTCGCATTTTTGTTAGTAATACATGATTTATTAATGCTTAACTGATTACACTGATTAATTGTTGCACATGATGTTGCCGCCTGGCTACTCATTGCTGGACACATTACTGCTGCTGCCAATGCTATTGCTGCTACACATACTTTAACTCTTTTCATTATATTTATCCTCCCTGGATTATGTTGCATTTTTTATTTGTTACAAATTTGTTACAAACAAATCATAACATAATTATTGAGGATAAACTAGCGGAAATTGTTGGTAAAGACTTTCACTCCCCATCGATCATAATCTGGCATGACTTCATAACACGAATCGCCGCCTTGTGTGCCTCTACTGTAACACCTGCACAGCATGACGCATCTACCTTAATCAAAGCATCCGGCAACACAGTTTTCAATAATAAAGCATTCGTAACTACACAAATATCGGTACAAACACCAACCAACTCTATTATCACATCATTCATTCCATTCTCTAAAACAATCGCCTTTATTGCATCGGTTAATGCCATAGAGCCAAAGGTTGGTTTTTCAATCGGCGTAAATTTCCCATTAAGCATCTGAGCTATCTTAGGATTCAGATTCCATCCATCTGTTCCCACTATGCAATGAGGAACCGGAAGGTTTACCCCCTCCTGGGTCTCAAGATAATCATTTTGATGGGTATCAAAGGTGCAGAAAATCGCCGCCTCGTCACTATTTAAATATTCACTAATTTTCTTTACAACACGATCCACCACTGTTTGCGCTTCAGCACTTCCTAATGAACCATTAATAAAATCATTCTGCATGTCTACTACTACTAAAACCTTATTAATCAATTTCTGATCCTCCCAAATTCGAAAGCTTTTACTCATATCCTTTTATAAAATTAATTTGTTTTTTACTATTTTGACTGCTCGTCCACCCTAAATCTGACTATTTCTCGAATCAGCTCCTCTGGCAATGGCTTGTTTAACGGAAATTGTACCGTTCCTTTGGAAGTCTTATATCCTTTCAGCTTCTCCTTAAACGCAACAATTCCTTCCGGCTGGGGATAAAAGCCTATATGCTTTTCAAATCCTGCAAAATGAACTAACCACTTTCCATTCATATCATAAGTGGGCATTCTCATGCATATCCGCTCTGTCGCCTCTGGTGCCAACTCAAGGATAATGCTTCTGATTACGTTCAAACGTCCCTGTACCTCTTCGGGAAATACTGAAATATATTGTTCTACTTCATTCATATCTTCTTTCTCCTTGTCTAATGTCTAATGAATACCTTTATTTTTACATATTATACCACGTTCCAATTCCCTTGGAAAGAATTTCAATTGTTTTTGATTCTCTATCGCCAATTGTGGTATGATGTTAAAATAAAGGAGATTCATTTTATGTGTGGAAGATATTTTATTGACGAAGAAATGTATCATGAAATCCAAAAACTCTTAAAGGAGATTAATTTACGCCTCCATTCTGAAATAAGTCAGGAAATCTTTCCCTCCGCCCTGGCTCCTGTTATCTTTCAAAAGAATAATATCTTGATTATGGAAAATCACGCTTGGGGCTTTCCTCATTTCAAGAATTCCGGTGTTATTTTTAATGCACGATGCGAGACTGCTTTAGATAAAAAACTATTCTCTGATAGTATCAAGAAAAGACGGTGTGTCATACCAGCTACCTGCTATTATGAATGGACTGGGCAAAAGGATAAATGCATCATCCGAGATACGGAAGACAAACCGCTCTTTTTCGCCGGATTTTATAACCACTTTGAAGATATACAGGATGATAATTCCGTTGATTTTATTTTGCATAAGGTACCAGGAAAATTAAAATACGAAGTTGAGGGACAGATGAGTCTGTTTCTATGATATATCCTGAGAAAAGTTTTAAGCTTGGTTTGAAATGGTTTTTAAATAAACTTAAGGATTATTTACTATTATCTTTTTTTGATTTATATGGTAAAATATCATCAGGAATTCTTCTAATGTAGAACAAGTAATTGCTATAGAAATCAGCTTGTCTCATATTGGCTGAGGTTAGAATTTCACATAAAAACAAAAGGAGGAGCATTATGATTATAACAACCACCCCCAGTATTGAAGGAAAAACCATTATTGAGTATAAAGGCCTGGTCGTCGGCGAAGTCATTAATGGTATAGACTTTATCAAGGATTTTGCTGCCGGCCTCACCAACTTTTTCGGTGGTCGTTCCCAGAGCTATGAAGGGGAACTCATTCAAGCCCGTGAAAATGCGATCCGGGAAATGGAACAGCGTGCAGCTCATATGGGCGCCAATGCTATTGTCGGCGTTGATATCGACTACGAGGTATTAGGACAGGGCAATAACATGTTAATGGTTACCGTATCCGGTACTGCTGTAGTAATTTCGTAACTTAACTAAAAAAATCACAATTTATGTTGAAAGCTAACGCTATGATGACCTCCTCCTCAAAGGGGAAAATAGCTAAACTTTACCCTTGAGCTCTCAATCGATCAAGAGCAATGGAGTCTCCAAAGAAGACTCCATTGCTTTTTCAAAGCTCAAATTAAAACCGGTTTCTGTCAAAGAGCCTTCGCAAAAAAATAATTCTTGTTAAGTCTCTCAAATCAAAGTCACGGCGACGGCGGCGGCGTCTGCGTCGATGATCATCCCTATCCCTGTCACGATCTCGATCGCCAAAATCAAACTGCTGAGACATCATTTCATCAGATTCATTCCAAAATGCATCATCTTGATCATATTTATTTACAATCTGATCCACGAAATTGTCCCAATCCTGAAGTGCCCATGAATGAACTGGATAAGCTGCTACCGCTTGCTGAACCTCCTCATCGATTCTTTGGTACATTTGGGGAAAGTTTACTGCAAATTCATAAATATCCATTTTTATAGCATAATCTCCTTCTAATCTTAAACCTATTATATGCTGCTATAAAAATTTGGTTTCCTGATTTAAAAGTGCGTTGCACAAAAATAACTGAAAGGAATCTGTTTTCCAGATTTCTCTAATTTTTATCTTTATAACAACAGGATATCCGATACTTTTCTTTATAAACAAAGCTTTCAAATTGAAACGCCTTGTCACTGCATCTAGGCACTTCCTCACGGCAATCAAATTCGACTGACAAAAAATGAAAGGACATTCCTTTTCCAATCGCCTTAATATAGCTTTCCTTTAAGGTCCAAATCAAGTAGAAGGAATCCTCCGGGTGAGAGCTTTCCATAACCTGTTGCTTTTCAAAATCGGTAAAACAAAGCTTCATAACCCCAGGATCAAATTCCCTGATTTCTTCTACGTCAATCCCCACTGGAACATCATCTGCCACCACTGCTACACACATACGACAATGGCTCATATTAAAATGTTTGAATGCACCATCAAAATCTTCTGACACATATGGTTTTCCATATAGACCGTATTCCAAAATCGGAAAACCTCCCACCGCATAATTAATAGCATGATACCCCACGAGAGAAAGAACTTGATCTTCTCTAAATTTATATTTTAGCACCTTTACTCGTCTATCTTTTCCGGCACATTTTAGCAAAAGCTGAAATTCTGCCTCTGTTATACTATCAAAATCATCAAATACATAAACCATTTATTCTACATTCCTTTTTCTTTTCCGTATAGCAAATAAACAATACAATGCATCTTGTTTTGTCCATTTGTTAATACATACTCTTTTCAAAACATTTTTGTCAACACTCTTACGTCAACGCTTTTTTTATTACCAAGATATTCTTTCCGTCCTCATAGCGGTATTCCACCGCATCCATAATCTTCTTGACCATAAATATCCCAAGACCGCCTATTTCCCGCTCCTCTGCTGAAAGTGCAACATTAGGATCTGCTTTTGCCAATGGATTGTAAGGCTTGCCCTTATCCTCAAATTCAATTGCAATTTCCTCTCCGGCAGATATCCGAATCACAGCCCCTCCTACTTCTGGATTGTACGCATAATGGGCAATATTTACAAAAATTTCTTCCACTGCAACATTGACCTGCATCACAAGCTTCATGGGACATTCACTTTCCTCCAGTTCTTCCTCAATAAATGCCATCACTTGATCCAGATTCTCGATTAACGCTTCTACAATCAGTTCTTTCATACTGTTTTACCCCCTATTTTATCAATTCTAAGAGCAAGCATGGTAATGTCATCTGCTTGTTCTGCACCATTTGCAAAGAGATCAATGTCAAATCTGATTTCCTTCAACAATCCCTCCAACGTTCTATTTTCGTAGTCAATTTTATTTATCGTCTCAAGTAATCTGGGATCGGAATATAATTCTTCTTTTTTATTTTGCGCCTCCGTTACACCATCGGTATAAAAATATAGCATGTCCCCTTCACCTAATACCGTTTCCTGGAGTTTAAACTTCATTCCCTCCATACCGGCAACGACAAAACCCGGCTTAGTCTCCAGCCAGTCCCATCCCATCCCCTTTCTCATAAGGAGTGGCGCATTATGACCGCCGTTGGAATAGGAAAATCTACCGGGAGAAATCTCATAGATGCCAATAAACACCGTTACAAACATGGATTCATCATTATTCTCACAAAGCTGACGATTGGCTTCTTCTAAAACCTTTTCCGGGGCAAGACCGGTTTGAGCATGGTTTTTAATAATTGTTTTCGCAATTACCATAAAAAGTGCCGCCGGAACCCCTTTTCCAGATACATCTGCCATCACCACCGCCAAATGATCCTCATCCACGAGGAAAAAATCGTAAAAATCTCCCCCCACTTCCTTGGCCGGTTCCATGGTGGCATAAATATCAAATTCCTCCCGTCCGGGAAAGGCCGGAAAAATGCCAGGCAGCATATCCTTTTGAATTTTACTGGCAACACCCAGCTCAGTCTCTGTTTTAAGAGCTCTGGAAGTCCAAATGGCACCGGAAAAAATCAGCCAGTACATGACACTAAAGGTAATGCATACCAATAAGTATAGCAATGAAAACTGCAGCGTATTATCCGGTGTATATCCGGTTACCGCACCAAAGGCATAAAACAAGGCAATGGAGGCCAGGGCAACTGGAATGTACCGACCCATTTTGCCATTCAATATATTGACCACATCTTTGGCAGGGTTTAAAATAATGATTCTGTAAATCAAGTAAAACAAAGCCAGCACCGGAATCTTAATGACTCCATAGCTAATCATCCAAAGGGCACTATATCCAATACCCATTTTATTTAGTATCCCAGTGGCTACTACCCCTGTCAGATAAGTCCCGATAAGGGCAATCAAAACTGCCAGCTCCAAAATAAAAATATTGGAAGTAAAATGCTCCTTATATAGCTTTTTTGCCGGCAGCATAAGCAAGAATGCCATCGTTCCCATGGCTACCAGATCTCCCAATACCGTAAGACCTCCCCCAACGATATAAGAAACGGTATAACCAACACCATCAATCAGAAAGAAAAGACCAATATAGCCTGCCCAGTTCTTTAACCATTTTGCCTTTTCATTCTTTACCGTTAAGGTTACCTGCATAATCATAATGACCAGCACAACGGAAAAGCAGTCAATTGCTGCGGTTATATAACCAAATTCCATATTTTCTAAAATATTATTCCACATTTACCCACAAACTCCTTATCTTTACTAATTTTTCATTGGTAAATCGCAACAGTGCTTTTCCAATCCCAGGATACCGTTTACATGTTATTTCCAACTGCTTGGTGTCAATGACAAATGCGCTCAGGGAATCAAACATGCTTTCCAGTGTAAGGCTTGATTTTTCACCAAGATAGGATTCCATACCAACCAGCTCACCTTTCTTCACAATCTCCAATTCCCCTTCCCAGCCTGACTTTGAAGTCATGAATGTATGAGCCATTCCAGACCGGATCAACATCATTTCACGATACTTCTTATTTTCGTGAAGGATAAATTCATCCTCCTCATACATCCGGCTTTTCATCAGACCGGCAAGTGCATACCATTCTTCCTCCGCTAAGCCCTCAAGATATGGCAGACTCTTCAAAAAGGAAACCCGATTCTCCAATGCTTTATGAACCAGAGGCATCAGACACTCTTTTGTGGTCACGTGCCAGGAAAATCCCAGGCGTTTCAGGATTGCAGCCGTTTTCTCCGTTAAAACCTCGGTGTAAGTGGTAATATCATCATTTAGAGCATCTAAATGAGTGACGATATTTTCTACATAAGTTCCCACATCTTCTCTTTGGCTATTAGCAGAAAGAAACTGGGTAAATTCATGGTCTTCCACAATCTGCAGTGTCAAATCGCCGTCTCTTGTGAGAAGCTCTGCAATATCTGCAACCTGGTGATTTTGAATGTGATAGGTTGCATTTTTAAGGTTTTTGCAATTCATGAGTCGGCATATTCCGTCAGCACATTGATCCACAAAGGACAACTCAGCCTGTGCATAGTTTGATGACAGGAGGGACAGGTTTATAAAACCTTCTAAAACCTTATAAAAAGCATTTTCCTGAATATTAGCCTGTAGTGTATGAGACTGGGTCGACACACAAATATTTCCCAAACGAAAAATGGTAGTATCAATCCCCTTTTCCCTTGCGAGAATGGTAATCCGCTCCGCTTCCTGCTTTGTTTTTATATAGTAATTATCAAAGTCTTGTCCCATGTCCAAATCGTCTTCGGTGAAAATGGCATAATGAGAATCGACGATATTCCCCATTCCAACGCTGGTAGTAGAGGTTTGTACAAAATCTTTTTTTCGGCCCAATGTACAAAGTTCTAAAAGCCTTTCCACCGCCACTACATTCGCTGCTAAAAACTGCTCATAATGACCAAAATGACGGACATCTGCCGCCGCATTGACCACCAAGTCAATTTCTTTTGACAGTCGGGCATATTCCTCACTGGAAAGACCAAGCCTTTCCTCGCTTACATCACCTGACAACACCTCAATCCGCGGGGATAACTGTTTATCATTAAAATAGTATGATGTTTTTTCTAAAAGTCGTCCTACTGCCTCCTCTTTGTCCTTTCCTCTGATAATAGCAACAATTTTATAATCATAGTGTTCCAGCATCTCCTTTAAAAGGTATGCGCCAAGATAACCCGTTGCGCCAGTGAGAAGTACCGTTTTATACTCTGATTTGACATTTAAATCAATGGTATCAATTGATTTTATATCCTCAAGATAACACGCTTTTTTTGCTTCTATCTTTTTTACAGTCTCGGCTATCTTAGCAGGCTCAACCGTCTTCGCATTTTCTAATCGCGCTTTTTGTTTTTTTTCTTGTGGTGTAAGCTTTTCTGCCAGTTTTTTAATCGTAGGATTTTCATATAGTTTATTCATATCAACGCGATAAAAAGCCTTTAATCTGGCCACCGCGCCAATGGCTGACAAAGAGGTTCCTCCCATGTCAAAGAAATTGGCCTCTCGACTAAACTGTGTCATATTTAAAACAGCGCAAAATACCTCTTCCAGCTTTTGCTCCATCTCATTTTGCGGTGGTTCATAGGACACTTCACAATTTCGCTTAGCCTTTGGCAATGCTTTCTTGTCAACCTTTCCGTTGGGCGTCAAGGGAATTTTGTCCATCCATACATATACCTGAGGCACCATATATTCCGGCAAATAACAGGCTGCATACTCCTTCATTTTGATTTCATCCATGGCGTCCCTTGCAGTATAGTAACAGCAGATGTAAGGTTCATTTTCATCCTGTGCCGCATGAACCACGACCTCCTTTATCCCTTCATAGCCTCCCATTACCTGCTCAACCGCACCTAGCTCAATGCGAAAACCTCTTATTTTCACTTGCGTGTCCATTCGTCCATGAAACTCAATCGATCCATCGGGAAGCAGCCGTGCTAAATCCCCTGTTTTATATAATACATTTGTATCTTCATTCTGGGCAAATGGGTTCCTAACAAACTGTTTCTCCGATATTTCAGGCTTGTTTCGATACCCTGCTGACATCTGCCTTCCAGATAAACAAAGCTGACCTAGTGCTCCCCTTGGCACCATTTTAAGATTATCATCTAAAATATAGCCCCAGGTGTTATGCACTGGTTTCCCAATAGGAATATTATCATATACATGGTCTACCAAAAATTCGGTGGAAATAACCGTATACTCGGTGGGTCCGTAAAGGTTATAAAGAGCATAGGTTTTCGGAACCCAATCGGTAATAAGCTTTTCTCCTGCTGCCGCCAGACACTTTAAGCTGGAACCACCATAGTGATCCATAAAAATCCTGGCAAGGGCTGTCGACATATGAATACTGTTTACCTGCTCATGTTCCACCAGGTTCTCCAACTCTTCCATATCGTCTCTGATTGCCTCATTTACAATGATTACCTTACCACCACTAATTAATTTGGGAAATATCTGCTCCAGGGATACATCAAAGCTAAACCCAGAGGTAGCAGCTGTAATCAAATTTTCTCCAAAGCGAAAAATGCTCCACTTACAAAGGTTCACCAGATTTTTAACGGACAACATAGTGCCTTTTGGTTTTCCGGTAGATCCTGAGGTGTAAATCATATAAGCCATGTCTTCCGCTTTTCCTGTGTAGACAAACTCCTCATTCCAGGATAAATATTCCTTCCAATTGGAAAGATTTACTATGGTGTCACAAAGCTCTAAAGCGTCAGTCTCAAACTCGTCACAGGTTAGCATTACGCTGGCACCAGCATCTGCGACCATGTAGTGGAGAATCTCTTCCGGATATTCACTGTTGATGGGAAGATAAGCCCTTCCCGCTTTGAATACACTGAGGGCAGCAATGGGAAATATAACTGAACGGTTTACCATAATCCCGATTGGCGCATTATCATCGCCTGCTATCCTTTTAATTTCCCAGGCCAGTTTATCGGTCACCCGGTCAAGCTCTCCATAGGTAAGCTGCTTCTCATAGCAATCCTTGATGGCAATCGCCTCTGGCATGTTACTTACTGCTGTCTTGAAAAGCCCAATATAGGTTGCATCTTTCCAAGCGTCATCCACTGGACCCTGACACCTCTCGATCAGCTCCTTTTGCTTCTCCTCTGGAAGAAGCGTTGCCTCTTTAACAGGCATTTCCATATTTTCTACTGCTTGCTCTATCAGATATTGATATAGTTCTAAAAAGTCTTCCATGGTATTGGCGGAATATGCTCTCTCATTATAGCGAAGGACCAAACTTACCTCGTCTCCTGGGTTTACAATAAACGCCATATTATAATGAGTCGTTTCTACCTCTTTGAAAGGAGTTAATTTAAGGCCTCCCTTCTTGTTCAACTGAATTACCTGAGAATCATCATTCGTTTGATTAACCTGTGGAAATTGATTAAAGGAAAATAAAGTCTGGAGAAGCTCATCTCTTTGAACTGTATTTTTTTGTATACCAGACAGGTCAGCATAATCATATTTTCGATCCTGATTAACCCTTTTTTGTACCCTTTGGAAGAATGCCGCAAAGCTATCCTCCGGGTTGGTCTCTATTCTGGCAGGCAGGGTATTGATAAAAAGTCCCACCATATTCTCAATTCCATCAAATTCTAAATTTCTACCAGATGTGGTTTTGCCAAAGACAACATCGTTGCTGCCACAATATTTTTGCAGGGCAAGGCCATAAATCCCTTCATATACTGTAGATATGGTTAGTTTATATCGGGCAGCAATTCGGGTGATTCCATTTACCAGCTCACGAGGCAGCTTCTTTACTTTCTCGGTATGCTTAATATCTTCTTTATTAATCTTATAATCATGGATAATCCTTCCATTGGTTTCATATCCCTTTAGCATATCCCCATAATAATCAAAGGCCGGATTCATGTCCAACTTGCTTAAAGCGTCAACAAATTCAAAACAGGATTTCCTTTGTTCTGCCCATTTCCGAGCTTCTGTTTCCAGCTCCAACTGCTTTTCGCCTTCTTGAAGACGACAATATGTATTCTTAAAATCAATTAAAAGATTACCAATACTCCATCCATCCAAAATGATATGAGCAAAGCTAAGAAGCAGATAATGACACGCCTCATCTGCTTTCATAATGGTAATCCGAAATAATTCATCCTGTTCAAGATCAAAGCCTCTGGTCATGTCACGTTCCAGAACCTTATTAAAATCCTCCTGATCATTTAATACAATGCCTTTTATTTCAAGGGTTCTGGTTGAAACAATCCGCTGTTTTGGATAAACCTCTTCTTCATGAAGGATGCTGGTTTTAAGTACCGGATATTTCTGCTCCAACACAGCAAAGGCTTTACGGCACAAATTCAAATCAAAATCACCGTCAATTTTATAAACTACCTGATCAAGATACAACCTTGTCTTTGGATTGCGGATATAATAATACAGCATTCCCCTTTGGGTCGGAGTAAGGTCGAAGACTTCCTCCAACTCCCCTATTTTTTCTTTTATTTCAGGCCAAACAGACTTTTCAAGTGAAACAGACTTTTCACCCAAAATAGATGCTTCACTAGAAATAGACTGTATCATCCTGGCCAATTGCTCCAATGTACTTTCTGTATCTAAAATCTCATAGGATCGTAGCTGATACCCCTTTTTCCTAAGTGCTTCAACAAGTCTTATGGCTGAGATAGAGTCTCCGCCCACTTCGCTAAAACTACTTTCAAAATCCGGCACGATTTCCAGTGAGAGCTCAGATATGGTCTCCAGCAATACTTTTTCCATTTTTGTTTGGGGTTGTCGGTAAACCCCCTGCATTTTGAGATTTTCTGGTTGTATTAAAGCCTTTCGGTCATATTTCCCCTGACTTGACTGGGGAATCGCTTCTATTTTTTCAAATACGGTAGGGATCATATAGCGCGGCAGCTTTTTCTCCAGGGCTGCTTTTAAATATTGAGCATCCAAGGCCTTTATGCCTGTATAAAATCCTGCAATATAGTGTTTTCCGTCTTCATGAATAAAGTCCGAACAGACCGCATCATCAACTCCAGAAACAGACCGCATAGCAGCCTCAATCTCCCCTAACTCAATCCGGTATCCATATATTTTAACCTGAGTGTCAATTCTGCCCAAAAAAACATAATTCCCATCGGGAAGCTTTTTGCATAAATCACCGGTACGATATAAAACCTCTTGATTTTGATTTTTTGAAAAAGCGTTCACAACAAATTTTTCTGTGGTCAGTTCCTGACGGTTTAAATAACCGGCTCCAACACAGACGCCGCCAATATAAAGCTCGCCTTCTCTGCCCTCTGCCACTTCCTGACCATTTTCATCCACAATGTAATAATTGATATTTGGTAATGGCTTGCCTATTGGGATGTTATCATAGTCTTTATCCACTAAAAAGTAAGAGGACATAACACATGTCTCTGTTGGTCCATAGGCATTATAAAGAATATAATTCCCCTTTGTCCGGAAGAATAATTTATCTCCTCCTGCAATTACACAACGAAGTGTCGTTTCTTTCTGACAATTCTCATCAAAAAGCTTTACAATCATTGGTGGCATACAGGTAATGGTGATACGATGGTCATTTATATAGCTTTCCAAAGCCATAATATCCTTTTGGACATTATCTGGCATAATATCCACCACTGCACCCACCGCTAAAAATACCATAATTTGCATAATAGATGCATCAAAGCTGAAGTTGGAAAATACTCCGCTTATGTCCTCTGAGGTCACCTGAAACCCTTGCACATAAGCGTCAATTAAATTGGAAATCCCTCTATGATAATTAATCGTTCCCTTAGGTACGCCTGTCGTTCCTGATGTATAAATAATGTGGCTGATATCATCCCCATCAATAATAATAGGTATATCCTTCACCACCTTATGACCTGTCTCTTTTATGGTTGCTTCAAATTGCTCTTCTATATACAGCCTTACCCCAGTAAAATCAGACGTCAAATAATCCATAGAACGAGATGTAATCAACACCTTTGCCTGGGAATCTGCTAAAATAAAACCAATTCTTCCCGTCGAAGCGTTGGCATCAATAGGAAGATAAGCTGCACCTGCTTTAAACACACCAAGAACCGCCACCGGAAAACGGGCCCTTCGCTCTAACAACACGGCTACAATATCCCCCTTGCATACATTGCATTTCAAGAGTTCCTCTGTCACCTTATTAGAATATGCATCCACCTGATTATAGGTCCATGTTGCATTTTCACAATCGTTTAGTGCAATCTGATCGGGCGTCTGATTAACCTGCTCTTTAAAATAGTGTAAAAAAGTTTTATTGTCTTTCATCCCTAAGAATACGCTCCTTTTTCTTTTACTTTACCACGATTAGAATTAAAAACACTTCTTTGTTCAAAAATAACCTTTTTCTGCAAAAATAACATTACTGACCGCAGGCAAGCCTGTGATAGTAACAAAATAACTCCTAATACACATGAAAGCAGAATCAACGAATCCTGCTTTCATGCTAATAAATACATATTTATGCAATACATCCAGATTATTATTTGTAGTATAAAATACCAGAAAAAAACGCAAAAACAGGTCGATGTGTAAAATCAACCTGTTTTTGCGTAAAAAAAGTCTTGCTTTTTATTACATTATAACTGACACAATGTACTAATTTAGAGCCAGGTTAAAATATCCAAAAAAATTCCAGTCTACATCCGTACTCATAGTATACAACCCCTTTTGCACTATTTTCCGGCACTTAAACTGGTCTAAAAGTATATCTCCATACAAATTCCAGTCCAATTCATTCAGGGTAGATTCTCGTATCACAAGTGTCTCTTCTTGTTTGTATCCCAACAGCACATGCTCCTCCCCCTTTAATACAAGGTAACCGGAGAAGCCACCAATGAGTTGGTTCTCTTCTATGGCATATTGAATGGCGTCTTCGCTCCATTCCACATAGCCCCTTCTTCCCAAGTGCAGGTCTCGAATTCGTTTATATTCCTCTGGTGTAATGGATTTATTACAGATAAATTCATTTTTGGAATCATCAACGTCATTATCAAGCTCTGCTGCTTTCAGAACCCCCTGCCGGTCTTGCTGCCGGTCTTGCTGCCGATCTTGCTCCCATTCTTCCAGTACCATAGATTCATAAAAGCCTCTTTTTCCATAAAAGTCTTTTAAATATTCTTCTGCCGGGACAAGCAGGCCCACTTTATCCTGTTCCGCCAACCAGTCACAGATAAACGCCATCAATTTGGTGCTGATACCCTTTCCCTGTTCTGAAGGCTTGGTCCCAACGGCATAAATATAGCGCAAAGGCTTTTTACTTTGACCATTATCATCTTCCCACCGCAAACAAGACAATAAAGAGGCCATCCCTTGAGGTTCACCTTCCTCAAGCCAGACCACCATATTGTCCTCTGAAAAACGATTCGAAAAAAAGAAATCTATATACCAGTCCGGGTCATGAAAGCATTCCTTCCAAATGACCTTCAACCGAGGAATCCATTCACTTTTTGCCCAACTTATCATTTTGGCTCCTATCTGTACTCCACATATATGGAAAAAGCGTCTTTTGCATTCTTCCAATGAGGATTATCAAATTCTAGGCGGCGTCGCACCCTGGGGTTCCTTCTTGCCTTACTCCCAGATTGCGGTATACCGCTTAACCATCATTTCCGGTCCATAGGATTGCTTTGCTTTCCGCAGACCTTCGTCACCCAGATCTTCCTCCCGGTTGACATAAGTGAAGTTCTGCATATTATGCTCAACCAATTGCTGATTAATCATTGGATACGCTCCTTGAATCTGAGGAAATGCTTTTTCGATATGCACTCCATAGGTATCTGAATTAATTGGTTCACCAATCGCAAAGGCTACCACTTCTCCGCCCTTTCGCAAAAGTCCGCCTTCCAGCCCTAAATTCCCGAAATTTTCAAATGCCTGACGCACCGCACACTGCTCAAGTTCAGCACTTTTACTCTTGCCGCAACCATATTCTTTGCACCAGATTTCGTTCATTTTAACACATTCATTTATATTGTCCATGGTAATTGGTTCATAACTCCAATCATCCCCATCCTTAAACCGGGCAATGTGATTTCGCTTTCCATGATATTTTTTCCCTGACAAAGCCGTCAATTTTTCTACTGAATAAATATAGTCCCAATCTCCTTCACTTGTTGTGATCGTAAATCGGTCGGGAAACATCTCTTCTAATCGTTCCTTCTGCTCCTCCAGGATGGCCCGCATTTTGAATCTCTGTCCTCTTTCCTCAGCATCCATACACAGGGTTTCAATTATCTCACGTTCATCACCAGTTCCAACGGGATAATTATATACCAGTTCATTCAGTTCATCATATCCGGCAATACAAAGGAAGCCATCCACATCAGCCACCTTTACCTTGGAAACCTTCCGCCAGATATACATATTTCCAAAGGAATATTCACACCCACGAAGATTTGCCTCTCTTAATCGTTCATCTATCCATGCCCTGTCCTCAATGGCCATTTTCTTAAAGTTAATCATAAAAATCCTTTCCAGATTGTAATGAGGGATTTTGTACGTAACAAAACCCCTCAGGATATTACAACTTCATTGTTAATTGTATTCTTTTCTTTTGTAGGTCAACGCTCATAACTTTTACTTCTACAATATCTCCGACACTGACTACATCCAATGGATGCTTTACAAACTTTTTATTGCTTAGCTCAGAAATGTGTACCAGTCCATCCTGATGTACACCAATATCGACAAAGGCACCAAAGTCAATCACATTTCGTACGGTCCCTTTTAAAGTCATTCCCTGAGTCAAATCCTTCATTTCCAATACATCGGTCCGAAGGATTGGCTTCGGCATTTCATCACGAGGGTCTCTTCCCGGTTTTTCTAATTCCTTTAAAATATCATCCAAAGTCATACGACCAATATTTAAATCGGTTGCCAACTTCTGCTTATCTTTTATCTTCTTGCTTAAGCCACCGGGATTTTTAATTGCTTCCTCATTGTTCTGGCTCTTTGCTGCTGTTGCGCTATCGTCAGCTTCGATGCCTGTGGTTCCCATTGCCTGAAGCAACGCCTGTCCAAATGCAGTACCCGATTGTTTTACCATAATATTTTTCTTTTTCTCTGGCTGCTTCTTGGGCTTCACTTCTGCCTTTTTCTCCAGCTTTGCTTTGGCCGCTTCGGCCTGTGCTTTCCGCACATCCTCCATGGTCCATCCCAGAGATTCTAACAGCGCTTTTGCTGCCTCGTAGGATTCAGGATGTACGCTGGTCGCATCCAATGGATTCTCACCATCTAATATCCGCATAAAACCGGCACATTGTTCATAAGCTTTTGGTCCCAGCTTGGCAACCTTTAGCAACTGCTCCCGGTTGGTGAACTTTCCGTTTTCTTCCCGGTAGGTTACGATATTCTTGGCAATGACTTTAGATACACCAGATACATATTCTAAAAGAGGAGCAGAAGCCGTATTCAAATCCACACCTACTTTGTTAACCGAATCTTCTACCACGACGGATAAAGCGTCTCCCAGCTTTTTCTGGTTCATATCATGCTGATACTGTCCGACTCCAATGGATTTTGGATCAATCTTAACCAATTCAGCCAATGGGTCCTGTAATCTTCTGGCAATGGAAGCTGCACTTCTCTGACCTACGTCAAAGTTAGGGAACTCTTCGGTCGCCAGCTTACTTGCCGAATATACAGATGCTCCAGCTTCATTTACAATAATATACTGAACTGGTTTATTCATCTCTTTTAGCATCTCCACAACAATCATTTCTGATTCACGGGATGCCGTACCATTTCCAATGGAAATCAAATCAATGTTGTATTTATCAATCCATGCTTTTACTTTCTTTTTGGTATCTTCTACCTTATTCTGAGGCACGGTCGGAAATACCACCATAGTATCCAGAACCTTACCAGTTCCATCCACTACCGCTAATTTACAACCGGTACGGAAAGCAGGATCCCATCCCAGCACTACCTTATTGGCAATTGGTGGCTGTAAGAGAAGCTGTTCCAGATTCTTTCCAAATACTTTTATCGCTCCGTCTTCTGCATTTTCTGTTAAGTCATTACGGATTTCTCTTTCAATCGCTGGTGAAATCAGACGCTTATAACTATCCTCCACCACTGCTTTCAGTACTTCTGTGGTATTGGGATTTTCTTTTATAATCACTTTCTTTTCTAAGAAACGGATAATTCGCTCTTCTGGTGCATTGACTTTCACCGTAAGGATTTTTTCATTCTCACCACGATTAAGGGCAAGAACCCGGTGACCGGCAATTTTATTTACAGCTTCCTGGAAATCATAATACATCTCGTAAACGGATTGTTGCTTGGCATCCTTAGCTACAGAAGTTATGGTCCCTTCCTCCATCGTAGCTTCACGAATGTATTTCCGGTAATCAGCATCATCCGAAATACTCTCGGCAATAATATCCATCGCACCGGCAATGGCTTCTTTTACGTCTTTAACTTCCTTCTCTTCGGAAACGTATGGCAATGCTTCTTCTTCTAAAGACTTGTCCGTCTCCTGAAGCAAAATCAGTTCTGCTAATCCATCCAGTCCCTTTTCCTTGGCAATGGTCGCTCTGGTTCTTCTCTTTGGTCGATATGGACGATATAAATCTTCTACGACTACCTGAGTGGTTGCTGCCAGAATCTGGGCCTTTAGTTCTTCCGTCAGTTTACCCTGCTCTTCAATGCTGGCAAGCACCTGATTCTTTTTATCCTCCAGGTTTCTTAAATAGATAAGACGTTCACTTAAATTACGCAGCTGTTCATCATCTAAGGCGCCATGCTTTTCTTTTCGATACCGGGCAATAAAGGGTATGGTATTTCCTTCATCAATTAAGCTTACTACGGCTTCAACCTGCCATAGTTCAATTCCCAATTCTTCTTTTATCTTTTTTAAAATATCCATATAATAAACTCCTTATTCTGTTTATATTCCAAAGCATATTATATCCTATCAAGGTAAAAAATTCCACCTTTATTTCCCACAGCACCTTTCATCCATGCATGTATCTGTGCATATATCTGTGCCTATCTCCCGGCATTCAGCTATTTCACCTGTTACGTCTGCAACCTGTCCATTCCCAAAAGGACAAAGAGCATCTCCTTTGCATAACCTTTTGCATCTTCATAGCTATATCCAGCAAAGCGCTCTGCCTGCGAAAGATAATAGAGCAGAGCAGACGCCACTCCACTGATAATCATATCCTGTTTTAACTCCGTCTCGGGTGGCTTGATAACACCATCATTTATCCCTTTACCAATGATAAAGCGGCTGATTTCCTGCATCAAATCATCATTTAACTTTTCTCCGAAGATTTCCTCACAGGAAACTCTAATCGCATTTGACGCATTTTTTTCAATTTTAATAAATTCTTTAAGAAAAAATGCTTTTTGCATATTATCCCGCATCCAGTCCATAACCATATCGATGGTCTCCGCAAAGGAACTGGCTGAAAGTACCAGTTCCTTTAAGCGGGCAATCTCCCGACAGTGGTCATAAATCATGGCCTTAACCACGATTTCCTCTTTGGAGGTAAAATATTCATAAACTGTTCCTTTTCCAATACCTGCCTCTTTCGCAATGTCGGATACCTTCATCTGGGTAATCCCCATCCCTTGATCACGGAGGGAGATTACCCCCTCCAATATAGCCAGCATTTTGGGAGGTATGGTTTCTGGGTGTTCGAATATATTTCCCATTTTAGGCTCCTATCTGCCCGCTTAGACGGGCGTATAAACAAGTGCACATTGACATGGACTTCGTTTAATCCTCAATATACACTTCCAATTCTTCATCTGTAATCACCTTAATATCCTTACGATTAAGAATATCATACATAACCGGAATTACAAACAAAGTCATAAGCGTCGCATAAAGCAGACCGCCAATGGTTACTATGGCAATCGGCTGCATCATTTCTGACCCCATGCCAATTCCCATCGCCATGGTGGAAAGACCTAAAATGGTAGTCAGCGCCGTCATCAGAATTGGGCGCATACGGGTCTTTCCCGCTTCAACAATGGCCGCCTTCTTCTCCATTCCTTCTATTCTGAGCTGATTAATAAAATCAACCAAAACAATACCATTATTTACAACTACACCGGAAAGCATAACAAATCCAAGTACTGCTATAATACTAACTTCTTTTCCAGTCATCCACAACCCCAGAAAACCACCAGTAAATGCCAGGGGGATGGTGAACATGACAATAAATGGTGATAAAAGAGACTGGAACTGGGCAACCATAATCAAATAAATAAAGGCTAATGCCATCAAAAGCATTTTTACCATCTGAGTCATCGCCTCGTTGATGGTTTCATTTTCACCGGAATACGTAAGCGTATAGCCATTTGGCATTTCAACCGTACTGTTTATCTGTTTTTCAGCTGCCCGGCTTACATTACCGATATTATAACCATCGGCCAATTCTGCTGTAACCGAAATATATCTTTGCTGGGCCTCTCTGCTGATGGAAGATAAGCTATAGTCGTCAGAAATTTCTGCAATATCCTTTAACTTGATTTCCTTTTCTTCGCCGTCTTCATCTGTCGTCTTAAGAATAAAGTCTCTTATATCTCCCCGGGTCATTTCCTCCTGGGTATCTGTCGTTACCAGAATTTGATACTGATTCCCCTCTGCTGAAAGTTCTGTCGCCTTTTCTGAGCCGGCAATCGCCTTCTGAATTTCCATATATACCTGAGCAACTGTAAATCCTTCCAGCATTGCCTTTTCTTTGTCTACTGTAATCCGAATTTCTCCCGTTGGATTGTCAATACCATTAAGTACATTCTGCGTTCCTTCGATTGTTTCCAATTCTTTCCCAACCTGGATAGCCAATTCCTTCAAAGTATCCAAATCCGGACCAGCAATCTTAATGGTAACGCCTGAACCACCCAAGGCACTAATATCCATGGTAGAACCAGAAGCTGTAATCTCACAATCCAAATCCTGGCAAACGGTTTCGATTTCCGCAGCAATCTCCTGACTGGTCTTCTCTTTGTCTTCCTTAAGCAATACATACATGGAGATGCTATCCTTACTTTGAGCTCCTCCGCCCATACTCATGCCCATCATACCAGCCATACCGCTACCCGAGCCCAGCATGGCTCCAACGGTATCAACTCCCGTAATTGTCTGTATCTGCTCCATGGCTTTATCAGACATGAGGATGGTATCTTCCAGGGTAGATCCCTCCGGCATCTTCAGATCCACCGTAATCTGGGTACTATCCATCTGAGCCATAAAGCTGGTACCGTTTCTCATTGCCCCAAAGATACTTCCAACCATAATAACAATCGCCACAAAAAGCACAATTACTTTATTTTTCAGGCACCATTTCACCATCTTATCGTATATACGGAAGATGATATTATCGGAATTATCATCCTTAACCTTAACTTTGGTTGTCCGAAGCATGGTGGCAGACATGGCTGGTACCAGTGTCAACGCCACAATCAAGCTGGCAACCAGAGAATACCCAATGGTAAGGGCCATATCCACAAATAACTGTTTGGTAATTCCTTTTACAAACACAATTGGAAGGAATACACAGATTGTTGTCAGTGTTGATGATGTAATCGCCGCACCTACCTGAATTGCACCGGTAACAGCCGCCTTTGCTGCTGATACACCTTTATTTCGCAAGCGGAATATATTCTCAATTACGACAATCGAGTTATCCACCAGCATCCCGACTCCTACCGCCAATCCGGATAAGGAGATAATATTCAGGCTGATTCCTGAAAAGTACATAAGCACAATGGCAAATACCACACTGAGAGGGATAGAACAGGCAACAATAAAGGTTGGCCGAATATCACGCAGGAACACAAACAATATAATAATCGCCAGAATACCACCCATAACCAGGTTATCCAACACGGAATTAATAACCATTTTGATATAAATTCCCTGATCCATCAAGGCAGTAAAATGCACATCCGAATTATTTTTTTCAATCTCCTCAAACCGGTCATTCAGGTTTCCCGCCACCACTGCCGTTGCATAGGACGTCTGTTTTTGGAAAGAAAGCATAACGCCCTCATTCCCATTTATTTTGGCATAGGTTTCGTCAGAATTATCCGACCAGAACACATCCGCCACATCCTCTAAGGTAACCGGATCCATATCATCGATCTTTAAATCAAAAAGTACAAGTCCTTTTAATTCTTCCAAATCTTCTATTTTATCGCCAACACGTACAAGATAGTCTACATTTTCTTCCTGCACATAACCGGCTGGCATGGAAAAGTTCTGCGCCTGAAGAATCTTGGAAACCATGTCTGAGGTAATTTTGTCATCTACCTTGGCCGCATCCAGCGCATTTTCTTTGGTCTCATCAAATTGCTCCAGCTGCTTCTCCAACTCTTTTTCTCCCGTTTCAATCTGGCCTGCTGCATTGGTCAGCTTGGATTCAGCCTCAGCTTTTTTGGTATTCATCTCTTTTTCTTTTTCATTTAAGGTTTTCTTCGCTGCTTCCAGCTGTTGTTTCCCATTTTCCAACTGCTGTTTGGCACTTGCCATTGCTACTTTTCCCTGGTCAATCTGCTTACGAGCCGCAATTAGCTCTGGTTCCGCTGCTGCGATAGCATCCTTTGCTTGTGTAAGCTGAGTGATGCCATCCTTCAATAACACCTTTTGAGCCTGTAAAGCTTCTTTCTCAGGTCCGCTTACATATGGCTCCATGGCTTCTATCTGTGCTAATGCTGCCGCAGCTTCCTTAAGCTTTGTTGTAACGGTCTTCTTTTGTTCTGCCACTTCCTTTTCCTTGGTTGACAGTTCTTTATCACCCTTGATAAGCGCTGTTTCCTGCTTTTTTAATTCAGCCTCTCCATCCTGCACTTCCAATTCCTTTTTCAGCATTTCCAGACGGGCAGAATTGATTCCCTGGGAAGCTTCGGTCATTCCCTCACTAAGCTCTTTGGACTTATCTTCCAGCTCTTTTTTGCCGGAAGCAATATCCTTCTTTGCTTTATCCAGTTCTTTTTCCGCATCCTCCATTTTTTCCGATACGGAGTCCTGTAATTTATCATTTATTTTATCTATCTTCTTTTGGTTAATCACCACCTGGATCTGCTTCTCCACCAATCCCGTTGCGGATACACTCGCCACCCCTTCGGTACTTTCCAAAAGTGGGATAATTTCACTTTCAACAAAGGCAGATACTTCTGTGTGTTCCATATTTTCCACACCAACTGCCGCTACCATAACTGGCATCATATCTGGATTCAGTTTTAAAATCAGTGGCGAACCAACGGAATCGTTCCAGTATCCACTGATTGTATCCAGTTTTTCACGAATGTCCACACCCATGGCATCCATACTGGTCTCTTCGTTAAATTCCAGGATAACCATGGATACATTTTCACTGGAGGTGGAAGTGATATTTTCTACATTATTTAAGGTTGCCAGGGTCTGTTCCACTGGCTTGGTCACCGTCATTTCCACTTCCTCCGGACTGGCTCCCACATAGGTGGTGACTACCACCGCATAGGGTAACTCAATACTGGGTAACAGGTCTGGTGTCATTTCCATAAAAGAGACAACTCCGAGAATGGTTACCAGGAGTACGGTTACCAATACGGTAAAGGGTTTTTTGACACTTAATTTTGATAGCATAACTAACTCCATTCTGCACTTATTCGTGCGCTGCCAGGCTGGTGAAGCATATATTTTGCTTCCTGCCAGCATCTTTTTGTCTGTATTTTCCGACCGACCGGTCGGTCAATCTGGTATTGATTATAGAATGGTGGGTGGGAGTTGTCAAGAGGAGGTTGAGAGAAGGACGCAAAGCGCAGATATTGTTGGAGAGAAGCCACGACAGCGGAAAAGACAAAATTGATAATCGGTATACCGGGTTAAACTGAGTTTACCATTGGCATACCGATTATCAATTTTGTCTTTTCCGTTTGGTTATAATGAGACATTGAATGCTGTCTAGTACATCGTTTTGTATACGGTTTACTAGGCTACAATGTCGATATTTTGACCGGTTAGAATACTTTGTTCTACATTTTTTCTTACCTGGTCGTATGGGTTTTGGGAATACTCAGCGACTTTGGTACTGTTTGAATATGCCTCCTCCACTTTTGCCTGAAACTTTGTCTTAGTCAGAGCTGGGAGATTTTGTTCTTTTTCTTCGACAAGACTATCGGTTTTTCCAGATTCCATTTGGGAAACTCGTTTAACCGGTGTAGTGTTGTACTGAGGATAGATTCCAATCAGGCTGCCGCTTGAATTGATTCCTGCAATCATGGGTATTCACTTCCTTTACAGTTGTATCTATCTTGATTCTACTACCTTTTTCCCAAAAATGCAAGGACTATACATTAAAATAACTTTTCCCAACAAACTCTCTTAGTATGGAGTTATGGGGTACTTCTTCGCTGTTTACGCCAATGAAGTAGTCCAGGAATTTGAGCATTCGTTTGGCTTCGGAATAGGCAGGATCGCCAGGTTCTATGTGGAAAAGAATCGGCTCTGCAAACTGCTTTAATACGGATATTTCGTATATCATGGCAGAATTGAACATTACGTCGGCACTTTCCTGGAAGGGGAAAATATAGTTTTCTTCTCCCTGGCGGACGGATTTCCACATCTGTATGGTCTTGCTGGCAGAGGCTCCTCTCGTTCTGGCATCTCGTACCATACGACGAATCAAGCGACCATCGGAAGTGGATATCTGATTATGTTCGTCAATGTTAAGGGTGGTCAGGGCGCTGATGTATATCTTAAATTTACTTTCTGCTGGTAAAGCATAGGAAAGCTTGTCATTCAATCCGTGGATTCCTTCGATTACCAGGATATCATCCGGTCCCAGCTGTTTATAGTTTCCTTTGTATTCTCGTTTTCCGGTTTTAAAGTTAAAACTGGGGAGCTCTACTCGTTCTCCATCCAGGAGCGCTTTCATGTCATGGTTAAACTGTTCCACATCAATGGCTTCCAGACATTCAAAGTTGTAGGTCCCGTCTGGATTTAAAGGAGTCTTTTCCCGTTCGACGAAATAGTCATCCACACCAATTGGATGTGGTTTGAGTCCAAAGGTTCGAAGCTGTATGGATAACCGGTGTGAAAAAGTAGTCTTCCCGGAAGAAGATGGTCCTGCAATCATAACAAATTTGCGATTTTTAAGGGCCGAAATCTGCTCTGCTATTTCACCAATTTTCTTTTCATGGAACGCTTCCTGAATTAAAATCAAATCATCGACACCACCGGAGGCAATCACACCGTTCAAATCTCCTACCGTATCAATTCCCATGTTCCTGCCCCAGTGATTGGCTTCCCTCATAATCTGAAATAGCTTATGTCTTGGACTGAGTTCTGGAACCACAGTTGGAGCATCTTTCGTCGGAAGCTGTAAAATAAAACCCTTCTCATAAGGCAGGAGTTTGAAATATTTCAACATTCCTGTACTTGGTGGCATGTATCCAAAAAAGTAATCCTCAAAGCTGCCCAGGCTATATACATTTGTCCTGGATACCCGGCGGTAACGGAATAATTTTTCTTTCGCATACATTTTATACTCATGGAACTTTTCAATGGCTTCCTTGGTTTTCATGGACTTTTTAATAAACACCAAATCCCGTTCTACGATAGTCCGCATCTCATCTTCCATTTTTATGAGAAGTTCCTCCGTTAGTTCTCCTGACATCTCAATCTCACCATAATATCCCGGTCCCATAGAATGCTCAATGGAAACTTTGGTAATGGCATCCTTATCCACCACCCGGTAAATGGCTTTCATTAACACCATGGTGATTCCTCTGGTATAGGTTTTCAAACCATCCACTTCTTTTGTGGTAAGAAAGGATACCTCTGCATTCTTTTTTGCTTTGGCATTTAGTTCCCGTAAATCACCATTTGCTTTTACTAAAATGATGTCAGCATCGTAATCCTTTTGAAAATCTCTGCTTATTTCCAGAAAGGTGGTTTCATATGGATACTCCCTCTCTTGTCCGTTTACTGTTATTATAATGGTTTCCATACTATTATTCCTATTATTTTCCAAATCATTTCCCCCTTCATCAAAATATGACAATGCCTCTTTCATGAGGTCAAAATCTTTTTTCAGTTCGGTCAGTCTTTCTTTATTTCGGTCATAATCCTGCTGCTCCAACTCCTGAATAATTGCTCCAAAGCTGTTACTGCCATACTGTAAAAACTCATGTAAAGATGGATTTTTTCCCTCAAGAAGGCATTTCCCGTATCGGTAGAAAACCTCATGCTCATAAGATTCTGATCCTCTTATGGCACGTATTGCCGTATAATGCTTTCCATCCTCGGTCAGCATCTGTTCCTCCATAATACGAAAGCCTTGTTGATGAAGAAAATGTCTTACTTCTGCAATTTCTGATTGTGGCTGTAGTATCAGTTCTTTTATAGAATCCACCACTTCTGGGCTTTCCATCAGAATCTTCATCACCAATCCACCGCCCATGCCACTGATTAAAAGAGTGTCCACCTCTCCTGGCTTCAGCTCTTTGGCACCGTCTGACAGTCTGGTTTCAATCGTGTTTTGGCATCCAAAACAAAATATATTCTCCTGTGCTCTTTGAATGGGTCCTTCATTTACATCCATGGCTATAATCTTCTCTGAAATCCCCTGCTCAATCAGATAAATAGAGGTATGCGCATGATCACATCCGATATCTCCTACTGTATTACCAGGTGAAACCATACTTGCCACCATTTTTAATCGTTTGGATAATTGAACCATTTTGTGGCTCCTGTCTCTGTCTTTATATTTGTATTTATCGTATCTTATCTTAATATAGTTTGCTTATTCCAAATAATCCTTTAGCTTACGGCTACGACTAGGATGTCTTAACTTCCGCAACGCCTTGGCTTCAATCTGGCGGATTCGTTCTCTGGTTACATTAAACTCTTTTCCTACTTCTTCCAGCGTCCGCGCCCGTCCATCATCCAACCCGAACCGCAGACGCAAAACCTTCTGCTCCCGCTCTGTGAGGGTACTTAAGACCTCCAAAAGCTGTTCCTTTAAAAGCGTAAAGGCAGCTGCCTCGGCCGGTACAGGAACATTATCGTCCTGAATAAAGTCTCCCAAGTGACTATCCTCTTCGTCTCCAATTGGTGTCTCCAGGGAAACCGGTTCCTGTGAAATCTTCTGTATCTCCCGTACCCGTTCAACCGACATATTCATTTCCGCAGCTATTTCGTCCAGGGAAGGCTCTCTCCCAAGCTCTTGCAATAACTGACGCTGCACCCGAATCAATTTGTTAATGGTTTCTACCATATGCACTGGAATCCGAATCGTCCTGGCCTGATCAGCAATCGCACGGGTAATCGCTTGACGAATCCACCAGGTAGCATAAGTACTGAATTTATAACCTTTTTTATAGTCAAACTTCTCCACTGCTTTGATAAGACCTAAATTCCCTTCCTGAATTAAATCTAAAAACAGCATCCCACGACCCACGTATCGTTTCGCAATGCTGACTACCAGACGCAGATTGGCCTCAGCCAGACGTTTTTTTGCCTCCGGGTCTCCTTCCTCCATGCGCTTTGCCAGCTTAATTTCTTCGTCAGCACTTAGCAGGGAAACCTTACCAATTTCTTTTAAATACATTCGAACCGGGTCTTCAATACTGATTCCGTCAGGAACGGTCAAATCAATGTTTTCCAGATCCTCTTCTTCTACTTCGGCTTCCATTTCCAACATAATATCTTCGTCTGAAACATCATCATTCATCTGAAGTACGTCCACCCCTTTGGACTCCAGAAAACGCAGGACTTTTTCCATCACCTCCGCATTTACTTCCATGTCTCCGAAAAAGTCACTTACCTCCTGATATTCCAATACATTTTTCTTTTTATTTGCAAATTCTAATAATTCTCGCAATTTCTCATTAAATTTTGCTACACTGTTTTCTTCCATGATTTGCTCCCGTCTGTGTGCCTTTGCACACCTCATATCCTAACCATCTCACAGGGAAATATGCAATTTTTGTAAATTCGCCTGCTCCTTGATGATTTCCTGTAGTTGGTTCATGTCCCCCACATGCTTACTGGCGTAATCCAGGCTATCTTTCTTAATCCGCAAGACAATTTCATTAAAAGCTTTTTCCCGTTCTGCCAGCGACATATCTTTGCTCAAACGTGTGTTGAATAAAGATGCCACTTCACTCTGCTCCTCCTTGCTTTCAAAATAATTGATAATTTTCGCCGGAGTCACCTCTTTTTCTTTATCATACTGCTCAAAAAGCATGGATGCTACTCTATGGTAAAGCTCTTCTTTAAAATCTTCTGGAGAAATAATCCCCTTAATTTTATCAAAAAGTCTCACATCTTCCATTAACCAGGTAAGGAGAATTTTCTGCGACTGCTTGAATCCGTCCTCCCCTTTCTTTTTCCTGGATTCCCGTCCGCCCTCTGACCACTTTTCGTTCACCGGAGCACCGATCAGCTTGGCGCCGTGGTGATTTACCAGCTTTCTTAGATTTTCAAAGCCCACATGATACATACGGTCGATGGCTTCTATATAATTATTCCGCTCAATTTCTTCGGTAAATACCAGAAGTTTTTTGGCTACCTCATTAAAAAATCGTGTCTTCCCTTCCGGGTCATTCAGGTCATAATCTCTTTCCAATACCTCAATTTCAAAATAAAAGCTGTTTTTTGCCTCATCAATCCGTTTTTGAAATTCATCCGCACCAAGTGCTTTAATGAAATCGTCCGGATCCTTATAGGGCTTCATGTTGATTACTTTAATCGAAAGGCCAGCCTCCTTTAAAATAGGAATCGCTCTTAACGCTGCCTTGGTTCCTGCACCATCGCTGTCATAAGTGAGCAGTACTTCGTCGGTATACCGTTTCAGCAAATTGGCCTGAAGACCGGTAAAGGCCGTTCCCAAGGATGCCACTGCATTATTAAAGCCAGCCTGATGAAGAGAAATCACATCCATATACCCTTCACAGATAAGCATATTCTTCCGTCTGGACTGTCTTGCCAGATTCAGCCCATAGAGATTCCGGCTTTTGTCAAATACCTTGGTCTCCGGGGAGTTGAGATACTTCGGCTCCCCCTCTCCCATGACTCTTCCACCAAAGCCAATGACCCGGTTATTTACATCCATGATAGGAAACATGACTCTGTTCCAGAATTTGTCATGGCCGCCTCGCTGTTCATCCATCGTTATAAGACCGGATTCTCTTAATATTTCATCCTGATAGCCTTGAACTTTTAAGTATTGGTACAAATCATCACTAAATTTGTTGGAATACCCAAGTCCAAATTTGACAATGGTTTCATCCGTAATCTGCCGCTTTCGGAAATATTCATAAGCGATATGTCCATTTTCTTTTTTTAATTGATAAAAATAATATTTTGCCGCTACCTTGTTGATCTCCAGAATCCGCCCTCGAATATCAGCCTTTTTCTTGTCCTCTTCCGTCATCTCCGTCTCTGGAAGACGTATCCCGGCTCGCTCTGCAAGATATTTCATAGCTTCTACAAAGGTATAGTTTTCGTATTCCATTATAAAAGTGAAAACATTCCCTCCTACTCCACAGCCAAAACAATAATACATCTGTTTGCCGCCCGTAACAGAAAAAGAAGGGGTCTTTTCATTATGAAAAGGACATAACCCCATGTGAGTTCCGCCCTTTTTTTGTAACTTAACATAAGAAGAGATGACATCCACAATATCATTTCTCTGTCGAACCTCTTCTACTACCTCTTCAGGATAAAACATATTATTAACTCCTTTAACTCACTCTACTTCTATTTTCCGATTCGATCGTTCGAACTATTTAATCGCCCATATTCCTGGTATTTTTAATTCATTAAATTTGTCTATGGCAAATCGATCCGTCATCCCCGCAATATAATCACATACAACCCGCTCCAGCGGTTCCACATTCATTTCTACCATGGCAACATATTCGGGAGGCATCCAATCGATGTGCTTCAAATACTCCTCATAAAGCTCTGCCACCATATTCTCTGCCTTACCTTCCTGCCCCTTTGCCTTCGGGTTGGTATAAACACTTTCAAACATATACCTCCGCAGGGAGAACATAGCCTTTTCTACCTCTTCAGACATATCAATGTCAGATTTTCCTTCACTGTTCCGGATAATATCGTGAATCAGCGTATTCAGCCTCTGGACGGTAGAATATCCCAGACTTTTGCGAAATGCCAGGGGGATATCTTCTTCTTTTATGATATGCCCTCGAATGGCATCATCAATATCGTGATTAATATATGCAATCTTATCGGATAATCTTACCACTTTTCCTTCCAATGTGGAAGGTGCTCCTGCTGTCTGATGATTACGGATACCATCTTTCACTTCAAATGAGAGATTTAAACCTTCTCCATCCTTCTCCAGCTTTTCTACTACCCTGATACCTTGCTCCTGGTGCTTAAAACCATATTTGCAAACACGGTCCAAAGCCCTTTCGCCAGCATGTCCAAAAGGAGTATGACCTAAATCATGTCCCAGGGCAATTGCCTCTGTCAATTCTTCATTCAAACGTAAGGCCTTGGCAATCGTCCTTGCAATCTGGGAAACTTCAAGCGTATGGGTCAGCCTGGTTCGATAATGATCTCCTGCTGGTGCTAAAAAAACCTGGGTCTTATGCTTTAGCCTGCGAAATGACTTACAATGTAGGATACGATCGCGATCTCTTTGGTAGATGGTCCGTATATCACACTCCATCTCATTAACACACCTGCCCTTAGATTGGTCGCTAAAGGAGGCATAAGGACTCAAAATTTCATGTTCTCTTATCTCTGCCCGTTGCCGGATATTCATTGATTCCATGTCTTTCCTCCCTTATTCCATATATTAATCCACACATTAACCCCTTCCGTTTTCACATGTAATCCCCGCATTACCCCACTCATAGGTTAATTCATAGTGTAATACACATATCTCTTCTATCTATTTTATAATCTTTTCCATTATTTTTCAATTATATTTCAACTTTTTTATATTTATATTCCAAATTGACAAAAAACTTGTCTGAACTTATAATGAGTAATAATTATATTATCAGAATATTTTTCATAAGGAGGCCCCCATGAACCACACAAAACGGCATAATCTGGAAGTTTCCCTCGGGGGAAAAAAAGCTGACCTTGTCTTAAAAAATGGAAATGTAGTGAACCTGTTTTCCCATCAAATTCAGGTACAGGATGTGGCGATTTCAGGTGAAATCATAGTTGGCATTGGAACCTATTCCGGTCATCAGGAGATTGACTGCACCGGTAAATACATTGTTCCCGGCTTTATCGACGCCCACATGCATATGGAATCCACCATGGTCTTGCCATCTGAACTTGCCAAAATGATTTTAAAACACGGGACTACCACTTTAATTGCTGACCCTCACGAGCTGGTCAATGTCAAAGGAAAAGAAGCCCTTGACTTTTTGCTGGAAACCACGGAAAACATTCCCTTAAATGTATATATCATGCTTCCCTCTTCCGTTCCTGCCACCTGCTTTGAAACCAATGGGGCTGGTGAATTCCTGGCTCAGGATATGAAGCCCTACCTTAATCATCCCCGTGTCCTGGGTCTGGGAGAAGTTATGTGTTTTCCCGATGTTCTAAATAGGGACTCAAAAATCTTAGAAAAACTAGAACTCTTTCAAGGAAAGATTGCCGACGGTCACGCCCCTGGCATCCATGGAAAAGAGATTCAGGCCTATCGCCTTGCCGGCGTCGACAATGACCATGAATGTGTCACCTTCGAAGAGGCACTCGAAAAAATCGAAGCAGGATTTCATATTTTCATTCGGGAAGGCAGTGGTGCCAAAAACCTGGACGCCCTTGTCCGCGGCCTCTTAAAATACAACATCCCGCTGGACCGTTGCGCCTTTTGCACCGACGACAAACATCTGGAGGATATCGAACGAGAAGGACACATTAACTATTGCGTAAAAAAAGCAATCAGTCGAGGCATGAACCCTGTGGACGCCATAAAAATGGCAACTCTTATCCCTGCAAGCATTTACGGCTTAAAAAACACTGGTGCCGTTGCTGCCGGATACCGTGCCGACCTGGCTGTTTTAGATGACTTAAATCAAGTTTCAGTCAATTTTGTCCTCAAAGACGGGAATCTTATCACGGAGGATTCCCTTACAACACTCACCTGCACATTGGAAAACACTCCTCTACTTGAAACCGTGCATGTTTCCCCTCTGACCAAAGATGACATTTCTCTAAAAAAGCACTTTCGCAACCACGTTCTGGGCATCGTCCCCAATCAGCTGGTCACCAGCCATCTGGAAGAGGAAATTCCCGGCGGAGACACCTTTCATCCAAATCAGGAATATAACAAACTCTGTGTCATTGAACGCCACGGAAAAAATGGCAATATCGGTGTCGCTCCTTTAAAAGGATTTCATCTGAAAAACGGAGCTATAGCTACCAGTGTTGCCCACGATTCCCACAACATTCTGGCCGCTGGTGATAATGACGAAGACCTCCTGCTGGCTATTGAAAAGCTACGTGAGACCCAGGGTGGGTATGTAATTGCATCGCAAGGAAGAATCCTAGATGTTCTCCCCCTTCCGGTGGGAGGTCTTATGAGTACTCAAACAGCAAGAGAAGTCCAGGAAAAAGCCGGACATATGCTGGCAATTGCTCACAAAATGGGGATTCCTGAAACTACGGATCCTTTTATAACCCTATCCTTCCTGGCACTGCCAGTCATCCCCCACTTACGGTTGCTGGACACCGGACTTTTCGATGTTGACCAATTCAAACCCATTTGCTAGTTGCAAAACCCAACAACGGAATGAGACACTCCGCCTCATCCCATTGTTGGGTTTTGTTATTCTCCTTTTTCTTTTATGTATTTCTACTCTGCCAAAGCCAGACTGATCAGCAGTGCCTGGTCTATTTTCTTTAAAATGTCATCATCCAGGTGACAAACCCGCTCCCGAAGTCTGGACTTATCCAGAGTTCTTACCTGTTCCAGGAGTATCACCGAATCTTTTACTATACCATATTTATCTGCGGTTATTTCCACATGTGTGGGCAGCTTGGCTTTGTTCATCTTAGATGTAATGGCGGCACAGATAACCGTTGGACTGTGTCGGTTTCCCATATCATTTTGTATAATCAGTACCGGTCTTACGCCTCCTTGTTCGGAACCAACGACTGGCCGTAAGTCTGCATAGAATATATCGCCTCTTTTAATTATCACTTTTTCACACTCCATTTATGGATTACTTTTTTAAAGTATTGACCCCTTTTCCTTTTGTATTCCATAAATGTATTAAAATTTTATCTGGTTCGTTAAAGCATCAAGTCAAAAGATGCAATTCCGGTATGTTTCAGTACACATACCAGGCCTTCTAAAATATCCGAAGGCAAAAGAGAATATTTTCCCCTTTCTCTGGCCGCCTGATCGCCAGCAGCACCGTGGAGGTATACCCCCAATGCCGCACCTTCCATGAGTTCCATTCCCTGTGCCAAAAGGCCACCTATGATTCCAGACAATACATCGCCGGAACCGCCTACCGCCATACCGGAATTTCCAGTTTGGTTCAAATAGATATCTCTGCCGTTGGTTACAACAGTTCTGGCATCCTTAAGTACACATGTAAAGTTTTTATCTTTCATGATCTCTTTGCTGAAATGTATCATATTGCTGGATATATCTGAAACTTCCCAGTTGCATAAACGGCTCATCTCTTTCAGATGGGGTGTAATTACAAGATTGTTACAATCTTGAATTTTGGCTAAGCCGCCATTTTTCCCCAAAAGATTGAGGGCATCCGCATCGATTACTACTGGCACTTGTGCCTTGTCAAGTACTGTCTTCAGCATGACTTCACCTTCTTTTGCGGTTCCAAGCCCGGGTCCAATTATGATTACCGTTGCCCAATTGATTTCTTCTTCCACACCCTTGCAGAGCATTTCTTCCTGACAGCCGTTCCTGTAAGTTGATAAAAGACCTTCGGGGAACTGACTTTGGTAAATCTGACGATTCTCTTCGGTGGTAAAAATTTTAACCAGACCTGCACCAGAAAGATAGGCTGCTTTCCCAGCAAAATAAGCTGCACCGCTCATATTCTTAGCTCCGCCAATCACCAATACCTTCCCATAGTTCCCTTTATTGGAATATGCTTTCCGAACTGGCAGCCGTTTCAGCTCCTCCATATCATAGGTAAAACACTCTGGCCTTACTTCACTCAGCGCTTTTCTCGGAAAACCAATATCCGCTACAATCACTTCACCGGCATATTCTGTTCCGGGATACAGGACCATCCCCAGCTTATTATAACCAAAGGTAATGGTATAATCAGCCTTCACCGCCACATTCATAACTTTTCCGGTGTCTCCATGGATTCCCGAAGGAATGTCGATTGCAAAAAGTCGACTGCCCCTCTCCCTGGCTTGATTCATGGTCGCTACAGCATCCTGGTAAATACCTTCTATCGGTCTTCCTAAGCCGATTCCAAATATACCATCAATCAATATATTATATTCTTCCCAGATTATATTGCTATTTTTATAATTAAAAACAGGAAGGTCTAGAAAGTGTCCAATTTCCAACTGCTTCTTTAATTGGGGTGAAGCATTTTCCGCTTCTCCCAAGAGCAGCACTGACACATCTAAACCTGCTTCATAAAGGATTCTTGCCGCCGCAACACCGTCACCGCCATTGTTTCCCATACCACAGACAGCCAGAATGCGGTCTGCGGGTTTTGCCTGGGCTTTGACAACATCTGCTACTGCCATTGCCGCTCTTTCCATGAGAATCAAAGACAATATCCCAGCCCTTTCAATTGCATATTCATCAATCGCTTTCATTTGAGAGACATTTACTAAATATTTCACATTAGCTCCTATCTGTGTGCTTTAGCACACATTAAATCAGGGATGTGAAAGCATTTTCACATTGCTCCTATCTGTGTGCTTTACCACACATGTAATCAACTCTCACCTACCACAAATGCCGTTGCATATTTCTTGGTATTGGAAATTGATACATGAACCTGCTTTAAATTACAGTTCTCACCATATTCTTTGGTAATACCATACAGATTAACATAAGGCTTTCCCAATTCATCTCGCAAAACCTCGATTTCTATGGGTACAATCTGCCTAAAGCCGGTCCCAAACATTTTGGAAACGGCTTCTTTTACGGCAAAATTATCTGCAGCTTTCTTTTTATCCAGGGAAATCAATTCCCGTTCTTTTTCTGTAAAATATCTTTTTAAAAAGGCCTCTTTTTCACAGGCCTTTACTACTCTGTCTATTTCAATCATATCAACACCAATTCCGATAATCATGAGCTTCTCATTCTTCCCTTCGGCTTGAATCAAGATTTTCCATCACTTTAGGTCCCAAAAGTGCATGCATATAAGAATAAATGGCCTCGTTCTCCACTTCTCTATCCTGTTTTACCAGAAGCTTTTCTTTTAATTCTTCCCGTACCACTTCTACCCAAGCAGCAATCCGGTCGATTTCTTCATTGTTGGCTTCCATTTTCTCATACCAGCCACGCATGCATTCCAGCAACAAATCGGCATTGGCTTCCTCGATTTCTCTGGGACGTTTTACCAGAGCCTCATCCGCTTCTCCCAGTTTTTCATTGATTTCCAAAATCAGTTTCTGAATCTTATCTTGCTTTTTTTCTTTAAGCCTGGCCGAAATTCCTTTTGTCTCTCCCATGGAATTGATGACTTCTTCCATCAGCCTTTTTTTCAGATTCTTTAAATCACTAATATCGGAAGTCAGCTTCCCTCTGCCCTTCACCAGATCATTAAGGCGCTTTTCCAAAAATTTAATTCGATTTGTTTTCTTCTCCTCTGGAAACAGGATATGCCATCGCTCATCCAGAGTAATAATTGGAACTTTACTTTTCAGTATGATTTCCCTTAAATCCAGATTGGTAGAATCCAGACTTTTCTTCTTTTTGGGCATGATATCATCATTTCTCCTCTTGACTTTTCAGACTGTAAGACAAACGCATCAAATGCTCAGCCAGATGTACATTTAACGATACGACATTCTCTGGTAAGTTAAGATCTGTCGGTGCAAAGTTCCAAATGGCTTTAATACCCCATTTGACCAAATCCTGCGCTACCTGTGGTGCTTTTGTCTTTGGTACGGTAAGTGCTGCTATCTGTGCTGGTGTTTCTTTTAAAAATCCTTCCAGCTCGTCCATCATCCTAATGGGAATTCCGCGAATGGAAATTCCAGACAATGTTGGATTTACATCAAAGATACCCTTTAACTCAAAGCCTCGTTTTTCGAAGTCGGTATAGTTTGCCAGGGCCTGACCAAAGTTACCGGCTCCTACAATAATCATGCCGTATTTTTGATCCAAACCGAGTATTTTACCAATTTCGCTATATAAATATTCTACGTTATATCCATACCCCTGCTGACCAAATCCTCCAAAGTTGTTTAAATCCTGGCGAATCTGGGATGCAGTAACATTCATACGCTCACTTAATTCCTTGGAGGAAATCCTCACCACATCGTTCTCCATCAACTCACCTAAATATCTATAATAACGTGGAAGCCGCTTGATTACGGCCAATGAAATACCCTTTTCACTCACTTTTACTAACTCCTTTCCTCTCTCAGCCACTTTCATTCCTAACTTATATTATATAAAATTGTTAAATACATGTCAATGATTCCCAGTCAAGATTTGACGGTTTTTATGGTCTGTGGTATTATTTTCTGTATTGACAACATTTTCAACAGGACCTCTCGTGGAGTTTTTCACTTTCATATCTCCGTGAGATTTGGATAATAATTCGGAGGCAGGAATCTATGGTATTAGCTTGTAATAATATAAGTAAAGCATTTGGGACGGATGAGATTCTCTCTCAGGTTTCCTTTCATATCAATGAACGTGAAAAAGCGGCAATTGTTGGGATCAACGGAGCTGGAAAAACAACTCTATTAAAAATTATCATGAAACAGCTTTCTGCTGATGAGGGCGAAACGATTCTGGCAAAGGACACCACCATTGGCTATCTGGCACAACATCAGGAACTGACATCCCAGCGTACCATTTATGAAGAAATGCTGGAAGTCAAAAAAAATGTTCTGACCCTGCGCGACCAGCTTCGCCAGCTGGAGTTAGAGATGAAATCTGTTTCCGGGGAAGAATTGGAGAAAATGCTTTCTACCTATTCCCGCCTGAATCATGAATTTGAAATTCAGAATGGCTACGCTTACGAAAGTGAAGTTACCGGTGTTCTAAAGGGACTTGGCTTTCTGGAAGAGGATTTCGGACGAACTGCCGACACCCTCTCCGGCGGCCAAAAAACCCGGGTTGCACTGGGAAAACTCCTGTTGTCCACGCCTGATATCATTCTGTTGGATGAACCTACCAACCATTTAGACATGGAGTCCATAAGATGGCTGGAAAACTATCTGCTGAACTATAAAGGGGCCGTTATTCTGGTAGCCCACGATCGCTATTTCCTTGACCGAGTAGTAGGCAAAGTGGTAGAACTGGAACAGGGAAAATGTCGGGTATATGAAGGAAATTATTCTGCTTATGCTGAAAAAAAGACAATGCTTCGGGATGCCATGTTAAAACAGTATTATAATCAACAGCGGGAAATCAAGCATCAGGAAGAGGTCATTGCCAAGCTTCGCTCCTTCAACCGGGAAAAATCCATTCGGCGGGCTGAAAGCCGTGAAAAAATGCTGGATAAAATAGAAGTCCTGGATAAACCCATTATGGAACTGGATCATATGAACATTCGCCTTGAGCCATCTGTACAAAGCGGAAATGATGTTCTGACAATAAAAAATTTATCCAAATCCTTTGGTGCTAACTGCCTCTTTCAAAATCTTTATTTTGATATTAAACGAGAAGAAAAAGTAGCTATTATTGGAAACAACGGCACTGGGAAAACCACCATATTAAAGATTATCAACCAGCTGGTATCACCAGATTCCGGCGAAATTCTCCTTGGTTCCAAGGTAAAGGTCGGTTATTATGACCAGGAACATCAGGTTCTCAATATGGATAAGACCCTGTTTGATGAACTGCAAGATACTTATCCCAATCTGGATAATACACGAATCCGAAGTATTCTTGCTGCATTTTTATTTACCGGCGATGATGTCTTCAAACGAATTAAGGATATCAGCGGTGGTGAGCGAGGCCGGGTCTCATTAGCAAAACTCATGCTCTCCGAAGCCAATCTTCTGATTCTGGATGAGCCTACTAACCATTTGGATATTACCTCCAAGGAAATCCTGGAAAATGCTATTCGAAATTATGGTGGTACCGTCCTATATGTTTCCCATGACCGGTACTTCATTAACAAAACTGCTACTCGCATCCTGGATTTAACCAATGGGCAGCTTTTAAATTATATTGGAGATTATGACTATTATCTGGAAAAGAAGGAGGATATAGAGAAAGCATATTTACTGGATTCCTCTGCTTCCTCCGAACATGTGGCGGGCGAGGTCTTATCCGAGTCCAAATCAGACTGGCAGCAGCAAAAGGAAGAAAAAGCCCGACTTCGAAAACTGGAAAGTGATATTAAAAAATGCGAGGAAGAAATTCATGCCTTGGAAATCCGCACCAGCGAAATTGATGAACTGCTCACCTTGGAAGAGGTTTATACGGATGTCTCCCGACTCCTTAAGCTGAATAATGAAAAAAAACAAACCGAGGGTCGGCTGGAAGAACTGATGAACCTTTGGGAGGAGCTACTAGGGTAAAAAGCACAAATTTACTTGTAAAAAAAACACTTTTTGTGTAAAATATAAGTATAACTTGCAAAACAACGAAAATTGGAGGAAAATGAATGAGAAAATTACGTAAACTGGGTCCCAAAATGCTCTTGTCATTGCTCAGCACCTTTGTTGCTGTATTAGGCATCTTTTTAATTTTGGTAATTGTGAGAACAACATCATTAGCAGATTCTTTGTCCAGCGATTTAATACTAAGCTCTGCTAAAGACAACGGAAATGAAATGTCTAATGAATTTAGCAAGGCTGACAACCTTATCTTAGGATTAAAATTTGCTGCTGAACAATATGAAACTATTATGCCCGAAAACCGTCGTAAATTTCTGGACAATTTGCTCTACAATACCGTGTTGAGTAAGCAGACTGTGATTCTTGGTGCATGGGGCTGTTTTGAACCAAATGCCCTGGACGGTTTGGACTCCTCTTTTCAAAATACTGAAGTTAGTGATGGAACAGGGCGATATATCTCCTATTTCAACCAAACGGACAATGGTATAGCAAAAACTTACTTGGTTGATTATGATGTGACCGGCGCTGGAGATTATTACCTTGTCCCCTTTGAAACTGGTAATGCCTACGTGACCCCACCATACGACTATGAAATAAACGGTAAGGTAATGACTGTTATTACCTTTTGTTATCCCGTAAAAAACAGCGCCGGAAAAATTGTGGGGGCTGTTGGCGTAGATTATACCCTGGATTACATCAATCAAATTAATGATACCGTTCATTTATTTGAAACTGGCTTTGGTAAGCTTCTTACCAACAAGGGCTTAACTGTCGCACATATTGACAGAAGTCTTCTGGGTATTGTTGATCCCGATATTACACAAGCGGCAGAAGCAGGTGATATTGTTGCTGCCTTAAAAAGTGGCGGTTCCTATATTGGCAAAATTCATTCTACAACCCTTAATACAACTTCTTATAAAGCCTTTGTTCGTGTACCAATGGGTAATTCGGGGGTAGACTGGGTATATAGCGTCGTTGTCCCTGAATCGGAAGTAATGGCCAGTACCGATGAAACAATCGCCATGATTCTCACCGTTGGTATTATTGGCCTAATTGCCGCCGTAATTATTATTTTCCTCTTATCAAACAGTATTTCAAAACCGGTCAAGGCTATGTCACAACTTGCCAGTATTATAGCTGGGGGTGACTTAACTGCTGTGGTTCCCAAAAAATATCAAAAACGTAAGGACGAAATTGGCGACTTATCCAACGACCTGCAGCGTATGCGTAATGGCCTGGTAGAAACTGTTTCCGGCATTAATGAGGCAACCACCTCTTTACAAAATCAGGTATCAAATATTAATAATGCCCTTGGATCATTAAACGATCGTATCTCAGATACCTCCGCTGCTACCGAAGAGCTTAGTGCCGGAATGGAAGAAACAGGTGCTTCTGCCGAAGAAATGAATGCTACTGCCATTGAAATTGAAAATGCCGTCGGATCTGTAGCCGAAAAGGCCGAGGAAGGTGCCGGCAAATCAAAAGAAATTTATGCCCGTGCTTCAGAATTAGGCAAAGATGTAAATGATTCCATTGAAAAATCCAACCAGGTCTTCAGCGAAATCAAAGGAACACTGGAAAAAGCTTTGGAAGATTCCAAAGCGGTAGACGAAATCAATGCACTGGCTGATGCCATTTTAGATATCACTAGTCAGACCACCCTGTTAGCCTTAAATGCCTCTATTGAAGCGGCAAGGGCCGGTGAAGCAGGCAGAGGCTTTGCTGTTGTTGCAAATGAAATCGGCAACCTGGCCGACAATTCTAAAAAGACAGTCACTCAGATTCAGCAAATTACCCAGCTTGTTATGACCGCTGTTAATGCCTTATCCAAAAGCTCCAGTGATTTATTGAACTTTGTGGCAACTGAAGTACAGCAAGACTATAAAGACATGCTTAAAGCCGCTGATTCTTATACAAATGATGCCATCTTTGTCAGTGACATGACCAGTGATTTAAGTGCAACTTCGGAAGAACTTCTTGCTTCTATCCAAACCTTGCTGCGCTCAATCAATGAAGTATCCATGGCCGCCCAGGAAGGTGCAAGGACTACCATGACGGTGGCAGAGCAGACTTCTGATGTTTCCCTTAGTGCTTCTATTGTAGTTGAAAATATGAACGAAACTCAAAACACATCCAATGATTTGACTTCGCTTGTTTCAAGATTTAAGTTGGATTAGATGCAGTCCAAATAAATAAACAAGCAAATAAATAAATAAATAAATAATGAGAACCAAATACTCTATATGAAATTATAATAAATTGGCGGCTGAACTTCATTTTGTTCAACCGCCCCATTTATTTTTACATTCAAAATCAATTGATTATGTGCAGTCCACCTGCCACCTCGATTGCACTTCCTGTAATATAAGAGGACAATGGTGAGAGGAGCAATAAAACAGCTGGTGAAACCTCATCTGTTCTTCCAAATCTTTCAAACCCAATACCTCGCCGTTTGGCTTCTTCTTTTTCCCATTCCTGAAAAGTAAGCTGTGAAGCAGACTTTTTGAAACGTTCCATTTGACGTTCCGTTCCTATTGCTCCAATGTTCACTGTATTAACACAAATCTTATCCGACGTCAGTTCTGTTGCCAGCAACTTTGCGTATTGCTTTACCGCAGCCCTCGACACACTGACCGCTGCCATGTGGGGGTCTGGCGTATTCGCAGTTACACCATTCATAATTACTATCCTGGCTGCATCTGATTGACGCAAGGCCGAAATGGATGCCTGTACTAAGTTAGTAACGCTTAGTAATTTCATTTCATATTGTGATATCCACTCTTCTGCAGATGTTTCCAGAATTCTTCCAGATGTCCCGAAACCTGCATTAGCCACTATTCCATCCAACCGCCCAAATTGTGCAATGGTATGATTCACAGCTAAACGTACCTCTTCTGAATTACGAACATCACATTCCTGAATGGCAAGCCGTGAGCGTATTTCCACAGGTAGTGACGCATAAAGCTCTTCTAATTCATGTAGCTTACGAGAACAGGTTCCCACATATGCGCCTTCTTTTAAAAGATCCATAATAACTGCTTTACCAATTCCCCTGCTTCCGCCTGTAACAAATACTACGCGATTTTTTAACTGAAGATTCATTGAACTTCCCCCTCTTTTCTTTGTTTATCATATCTACTATACAATAAGCAATTATTGCACCTTAAGCACACTATAAAGGGACATTTTCTTCATTACCGCCAAATTTTATCCTTCAAAAACTTTAGCAGCCTCTGCCATATTATCAATAATTGGCACACCAAACGGACAGCGGCTTTCACAATTTCCACAAGTGATACATTCGCTTCCCCTATTGGAAAGGCTTTGATAATGAGAACGGATAGATGGTGGTACATTGGCTAAATCCAGTCTGGCAATATCCAGATATTTATTTACCGCCGCAATATCAATTCCCACTGGACATGGCTGGCAATGACTACAATATACACAGCTACCCTTAAAATCATTTCTTACTGAATCTAATATTGGTGCATAATCTCTTTCCTCATCACTTAGCTCAAGATACTTCACAGCATCCAGAATCTCATCCCTGGTCTTACAGCCAAGAAGAGCACTGGCAACTGCTGGGCGAGTCAGGGCATAATGAAGGCATTGTGCCACCGTCATTGGTTTACCAAAAGGACTGTGCTCGCTGGATATAAGTTTTCCTGCTCCTAATGTTTTCATAACTGTGATTCCAATTCCTCTTTGCTCACACAACTTATAGAGTGCAGCCCGTTTAGGATCTATTCCTTTAAACAAACTGGTGTCAAATCCATTATCCAGAGCCGAGAATATATCACTTTCCGCGGGATACAAATCAAATCCCAGATTAATACTAAACATCATCATTTCCGGCACGCCTGTCTGAATCACCTTAGTCGCCATTTCCGGGTTATGAGAGCTGAATCCAATGTGCCGGATATCTCCCTGCTTTTTTAACTTTTCCACGTATGTAATAAATCCAGTATCAAAGACTCCTTTGTAATCCTTTTCGGAGTCAATAAAAAACATCATTCCAAAATCAATGTATCCAAAGTTCTTTAAGAGAGCCTCAAAATACTTCTGGACTGTCGGTAAATCACGGCTAATATCATATTGCTGATTAATATCCGTAGAACCGATATGCCCCTGAATTAAAACTTTCTCACGATTGCTGCCTAATGCTTTGGAAATATTACCGCGAATTTCTTGTCCAGGCATAAATACATCCAGAATATTAATTCCCTGCTCCAAAGCAGCATCCAGTGTTTCTTTCACCTGCTCATAAGGTTTGCCATCCAGATGCTCACATCCAAGTCCGATGATACTTCCTTTTTCTCCTGTTTTTCCAATTTCTCTGTAAATCATAATTGTAAACTCCTTTCTTGTCTCCACAATGTTGTTTTATAATGCTTTTTCTCTTTTTGCCTTATTCAGAGTCCATAATATGTTTTAATAATCCTTTACACCCTGCTAAAACCTCTTGATAAGTAGAATCAAAGTTCCCTGTATACCAAGGATCATCAATATCTCCTTTGGTATCTGTAAAATCCAAGAGTCTGGATACCTTTCCTTCCAGGTCCTGACCAATAATCCGCATAAGATTCTTTATATTATATTGCTCCATCCCAATAATATAATCATACTCCTTGTAATCACTCTTGCGGAACTGCACAGCATATTTTCCTTTCGTGGAAATCCCATACTCTGCCAGTTTATTTCTGGTTCCATGATGAACCGGATTCCCAATTTCCTCTGTGCTGGTTGCAGAAGAGGCAATCACAAATTCATTCTCTAGTCCTGCTTTACGTACCAAATCTTTCATTACAAACTCAGCCATTGGTGATCTACATATATTGCCGTGGCAAAAAAACATAATCTTAGTCATTATCATTTTCTCCTTGAAAACACTGGTTTTTCCTTGATTTTAGGCACTTTCAGTCATTTACGTGGCATTACAATTTTTAATAATTTTTCATGTTTTGACACGTTTTGCCACTTATCTTGATGGTCATTTCCTGTAAAATTCTCTGTAAAATGACCTTAGTTTTGTGAATTTACAGGACGGCTTTTTCAAGGTTTTTAACCTCTTTCTTTACGTTATCAAAGTCAACATGCGTGTAAGTATTCAGTGTAACACCTATATCTGAATGCCCCATTAAATACTGTAAATGTTTTGGATTCATGCCACTTGATGCACAATGGGAACAATAAGTATGTCTGCATACATGGGGAGTAACTTTCGGCATTTGTGCTCTATAAATTTTATTATACTTCATTATAATGTGTTTAAAGTATTTTTCCCAATGCAGAGCCACCATGGGCATCCCGTTCTTATCCAGATATAGAAATCCTACTTTACCGTCTACCATAGGCTCAACTTTGGGCTTCTTCCGATTATCAATAATACGCTTAAAGCACTCGTATACTTCATTTTGCATCGGAATAACACGCTCTCCTGCTTCTGATTTCGGCGGTTGAATAATATACTTCATTTGCCCTGTTCTCTGTAACTGGTGATTAATATTAATAGTTCTTTCATTTAAATCAATATCTTTTACTGTTAATCCAACAAATTCAGAAATACGCATACCTGTGTAAAATAAAATATAGATACCATCATAGTATTTACAGAAATGTTTGTCATTTTTTATGAACTCCAGTAGCTTTCTCTTCTGGTCATGTGTAATTGCTTCTCTTGTAACGCTATCATTTACAATGACTGACACCAGTGGAAAATTGAAAGGATTCTTCCGTATTAAATCATCATCTACCGCTAATTGAAAGGCTGGTCTGAGAACGCCTCTAATACTATGAATAGAACTATAGCTTCGACCATCTTTCTCCTGTAGCTTAATAAGCCATTCTTTTGCATCAGACAGTTTCACTTTATCAATTCTTTTTGCTCCAAACTCTTCCTTTTCCAGAATATTCGTAACCGTCTTATATCCAGTTCTTGTTGTTGCCCTTACTCCTGCCTTTTGCAAAATATACTTATGGGCCAGTTCCAATACAGTAAGCTCACCACCATATGGAACAATTCCATCATCAATGTTCCTTTGTATCTCACGTTCTTTTTCTCTAAGGGATTTACAATTTCTTTTTCCACTCGGTAGCGAGTCCGTTGCTTCAAGCTTCCAACTATATAAACATTTTGGTTTCCCTCTCAAATCAATATAGTCATATTGATATAATCCATCCTTACGTTGGCATTCTCCATTCCGTAAAATTCGACCTTTACTATCTCGTCTCTTTTCACTCATTCTTTTATTAGCTCCTTTCATATGAAGAAGCCCTAGTGCAATATCGAAATTATATCACATCTAGGGCTGTTTTTCCATTGGTATTTGCCTTTATTCTATATTCAAATCGAAGTTGTTTTATCAAGAAAATCCTCAAACTTCTTACGATTAATCATTGATCTACTACCATTTTGAACCACAAATTTATATTCTGATTCCATATACTCATTTACTATTTTATGTAATTTATTTTCACCAATATTAAAATATGACGAGGCTTCTTTCACCGTCAACAAAAATCGTTCCCAAATTGGTACTTCTGTCAAATTATTTCCTCCTGCTCAAACTCAATCAATCAGATTATTATACTTCTTATTATATACAACATTGTAGTCTTCATAAAATTTACTCATAGTTACGGACATTATTCCATCCATAGAAGAAAAGGTGATTTCTTTAACTATATATTGTGAAGGGACATCATCGTTAAGTTTCTTATATTCTACCTTTTGATTTACATCCAACCAGAATACCGATGCCATTTCCAAAGTGATTGTATCTTGTAGTCTACATTTTAGATATGTTTCATATTCCGCACGTTGGTAAGCTAAATCATTACTGTAAATCTCTTCAAACGAAAGCGTTTGAACCAATTCACGTCCAACATTATCAACTGAAAACTCACAGCTATTGTCTGTTTCTGTATATTCACCATAAACTTGGTATTGTCCAAGGAAGTAGAAATCCGGTTCCTTATTTACATTTGACTTCCGATAACGAAAAACATAGGATATATCGCCTTCCATAGTATTTGCTGCAATAGCCGTACCAGAGTCATCATTTATTCGTATCTTGCCTAATCCATTGATATTGATATAGCTTATTACTGGATTGTTTGCTGGGATATGCAGTGCTACTGTATCGAAGTTTTCATAACTGGTCATCATATCTACGTTTGCGATGTATGTATCTCCAGACAATGTGACATTTTCCGAATAAAAATCCGGGTCAAGTACCTGCCCCCAAATTATCGTTTTATTATATATATCGTGCAATTTTATCTGTGAGTTTTCTTTTATAAGTAAATCATAGATAGAATTGTAAGTTAAAACGCAATCATCTTCGTAGCATGACGGGACTCTATTAAATATGAATGTTCCGTATATGTCATAATAAAATTCCCACCCTGGGAACAATTCAGCTATTTTAGACAGGATTTCATAATAACTTGTACCCGCGTCAAATTGTAAATCATAAGGTATTTCTTCTTGTATAAACCCAATTTGAGGATACTCTTCACCAGCCTCTCGAATTAAACCCATAATCGTTGTTCTAACATCTTGACCAGCTTCTATGCGAATACTATAATGACTTGCCTGTCCACCATATTCGGGCATCAAAAGACACATTTTATCTTTGAATTCGATATCTAATTGACTTGTAGTTGTATCAAATTGGTAAGAAGAATCACTTATAGTATATGTGCCAAGTAAATACCAGATTATTTCACCACTTCGAATGTGTTTTACTCCAATGTATGGCCTTATAAGTCTATCGAACCAAAACATCTTTTTTCTAGCTATATCAAAGGTACTATTTGTAACAACCATAGACGAAGAATAAGTACGTCTTATATCAGATGTAGCAGAAATCGAAATAGAATCATCTACAATCTGCCCTTCGATACTTTCCAATATTTTACCTTTGGGATTAATAATTTCACATTTTGAATAAAGTTGTCTGGATGCTTGTCTTAATATATCATAATCCTGTTGTTTTATCATTTTTTATATACTCTTCTTTCTTTTTATTTCACCTTAAAGACTCTTTATATACTTTGAATACTTAGTAAATAATAAACAGATTGTTATAATTTCCATTAGCTACAAGAATTGATACCGAGTCGCCTACTTGATGAGTGAAGTGAGATTTTACAATATGTTCCTTGTCTCGAATGATAACATTAAAATGACCATCATCATTTATTGATTTTATTTTACCAATTATTACATAAGTTCTTGTTTTATTATTCTTTCTAATTTCTGCTTTGATTGCTATAAATATATTTTTAATCAATTCATCAACCGCACTTTTTGCTTTATCCATTATTTCCTCCAATTTTTATCGCCATATGTTCTTTGATGCACATATGGCGATAACTATATTATTCTCTGTTAAATATTTTTTGTGACATTTTTATAGGTAACCTTTTAACAATCTGGTCAGCAAGATTATCAACCTTTTCCACCTCATGAAGATGAATATCACCAGTGCTAAAAGATTGGCTTACTGCTCTTGGTACAACATTTGGCATTGATGTGTTCATTGAAAACATATTAGGCTGAGTATATGGTAATGATTTTACAAAATCAGGATTAAGTTTACTAAAGTCGCCCTTCATAATTTCACGAGTCTTAGCACCATTAAATACTGTGTCTCCAGAATTCAACCTTACAAGACTTGGCTTCTTAACTAAGGTGTATTTACCTCCTGACAAGATAAGTTCAGGCACTTCCTCACCAACCAAATGAACCCCAGCCTCAGCACTCTTAGTTCCTTCAGCATAGGCTTTACCAGTAAAAATTGAACCAGCAACACCAATTGCTCCAATAACACCTGATGCAACAGCTCTACTAATAACCCCACCAGAACCTTTACTTGAATTATCAGACACAGAGTTAGCAGCTTCTTTAGCAGCAGCAAGTTCCCGATAAGCAGCGGCGGCAGAATTGATATTGGAAGCCATAGAACCAAAATTAGTTGCGGTGCTTAATGCCATGGCACTCATGCTATCCAAAGTAGTCATAGCAGTCAACATAGCAGTATCAAAGTCCTTCAATGCTTGCTGAGATGCAGTCAGTTCAACATTCAAACTTTGGGTAGAAGCGGTGTACAGCTTTGTAAGCGAGTCAACTTGGTTAATTACGGTTATTGTTCTTGTTAAACCAGTCATGTAGTTAGTTAATGCTTGAACACCATCGACACCCAATTCCTTATTTACCAATTCAACAATGTCATGTAACCCAGTCAGAGCGGTTGTTACGGCACTCATTGAGTTGGTAGAGATATCTTCCATAACAGCAGAAGTGGACTCAAAGGATGTTTTGATTGATTCCGATACGGTATCCAGACTAGAAATCTGAGGTATAAAAGCAGTAATCGACCGTCCAATAGCAGAAAAAGCCGTTGACAAATTGTCTGTTACCTCTACTAGATTTTCTAATTGCTCAACGGAAGAGGGGAGAGTACCAGACATTTCATCGCTCAGTTTCTTGAAATTCTCATACTCAACATTGGTTTTGTCCAGAGCTGTCTTCAGTTCCTCGAATGGTTCAGTCAAAGATTCTAGTTTCAGCTTTGTACCGTCAACCGATTCTTCCAAAGATAATCCTAATCCTTTTGCGGAATCATCCAGTTCAGTCATATACTGATTGACCATTTCTTGACTTTCAGCCAGAATATGAGCATTGATGCTTGTATGGTCTTCAAGAGCAGAAGTAATGCCTTCCTGTGCCTTGACAAAACTAGCTTCTCCATATTCCCATGCGGAAACAAACTTCTCAACTGCAAGAATCTGTTCATCTACAACTTCTTGGACTTTTGCTATGTCATCAAGTGATTTCTGTATCTTTTCGACATTACCTTTGACGCTATCGTAAGCAACATTACTTCCATTAAGGATTTGTTCAAGGGAACCGTAAGTACTTTCAAACATATCAATCTTGGACATCATTTCTGCGTCTGAGATGATTTTGCTCCACTTATCGGAAATATCATTTAACCGGTCAATCTGCTCATCATAACCCTCAAGGAGATTGTCACGTTGCGTTTCAAGTTCTTTAACCTGATTTTGCAGACTAGATACAGTGTTGTCATAAATAACTTTATCATATGATTCTTGTGCTTCTTTTAAAGTCTTAGCGTCAGCTTCATATGAGAATTTACCATCTTTCATAACTGCTACAGTATTTTGACTCTTCGCAGCATCTAATGCAGCTTGTGCTTTCTGCAACGCAATAGCACGTTCACGTTCATCATTGGCATTCTGTAGATACTCAAGTTGCTCTTTTAACGGGTCAACCATACTATCGTAAGTATCAGTGATAGCTGATTTTGCCTTATTTAGCGCATCAATCTGATTGCCGACATAATAAGTCACAGCACTAATCATGTCAGAATACTTAGACTTTATCTTATCCAAAGCCGATGATTGCTGTTCAAGTAATTCTTTTTGACGTTCTAACTGTCGTAACGGAGTCTCAAGAATAGCTTTATTGATGTCGTGGTAGTTCTGTTTTTCTTTGGACAGTTCAGCATTTAACTCAGATACTTTAGCTTTAGAATCTTCATATGCTTTCTTTGCATTGTTGTATTCATCAGTACCAGCTTTATATGTCTTCTGAGCAGTTTTCCAATCCTTTTCCGCTTGTTTACTGTATTTAGCGACTTCTTTCTGTAACTTAGTCTGGACATATTTACTTTCTTTACGTAATTCCTGATAATCCGCTTCAGCTACAGCTTCTCCTGTGGATAACTTTAAATCAATCCTTGCTTGGATTTCATTAGAACGAGAGTTAGAGTTGCCAATGACCCTATCAAATGCGTCAATGATATTATCCAGCTTTTCTTGATTTAGGTCACGAATAGATTGATGGAGTTCAGCAACCTTATCAGTACAATCTTGCTGTTTATCATATAAGTCCTGATATTCCTTGATTTTCTTTGCGGTAGCGGAATCATATGAAGAGATATCCATTGAACCGTTCTTAATCTTGGAGATGATATTATCGGACAATTTGATTTTACTGTATTCTTTCTTATAAGTAGACTGTGCTTTGGTGTATACCTTTATTTGTGATTCAAGGTTCTTGATTTCCTTATCAATATTTTTGTTTTTACCGCCCCAACTAGAAAATACATTCTCAGTTTTATCTTTCAATCGCTCAAGTTTTTTACCAAGAACATCTAACTTACGTTCAATCCAGTTGATTGATTCCTTAGTCTCCTTAGTACTTTTAGAAGAACTACTAGAAGATTTCTTATTTGGAGCAACATTTAAACCTTTTACAGCACTTTGGATAGCATTAACTCTATTCGTTGTCTTTTCAATAATTGCATTAATATCCGCTTGAGAAACACCTTCACGCTGAGCAATAGCAACCGCATTATCTAAAGCGGCTTGAGTATTTTCCTGTAAAGCAGATGTTTCCGCATTAATACCTGCAACAGCATCTTGTTTCTTCTGAGCTGCCTCCGCAGAAGATTGACCAGCTTTTTCAATAGTTAAGGCTGTCAACTCTGCAATAGCGGAACCATAAATACTTGCTTCTGCTTCAGCCATTTGAGCATCAACTAATAAACGATAGCCCTCTTCATTAATAGATAACTTGCCATTTTTCATATCAAGCAAATCTAAATATTGTGGTTCCAGGGCCAAAAGTGCTTGAACTGTATCAATAGAATATCCACTATATTTATTGTATTCCTCAACAGCTGTACTGAGAGTGGTATACGATGATTGAATAGCGTCAATATTCGTATTAAATCCGTCCAGATTCAATTTTGAAAAGTCTTGTTTGGTAATATCTTTTAAGATTGCTCGGAGTGCTTCAAATTGCTCAACGGTGATTGCCCCCGCTTCTTGCATCGCATAAATATCAGATATAGCATTATTCAATTTTAGCCGAGACACTCTCACAAGTTCATTCTTCAATTCCTTGGTGGATGCCCATGCTTTAACTGCATCTAAATCATAATTCTCGATTAATCCTAAGATATCTGTACTGCTAATTGACTGACCACTATTTAGTTTAGCAATTTCAGTACTCAATCCTGATAAAGAAGATTTTGCTTCATCAATTTTCTTTAATTGGTCTTCGGTAAAACCAAGAGAAATTGACTGACTCTCTTGTGGCAACTCATTAATAGCATCCGCTGTTTCCTGCACTCCTACAGCCAAATCAGAATAATCTTTTGCAAGCATATCCCCTATAACAGAGTTAAAGTATTCACCGACTTCTGAATTTTCTGCCAAGGCATGTTTCATCTTCTCATATTCTTCAGTTGTAGCTGGGATTCCTTGTTGCATTTGATATTCCAATTTTGATTCTTCATACTTCTTTTCCAGATATGTATCAATGTCATCCGAAAGATTATTTATTACCGTGTCAATTTGCTTATAAATTCCAGTATCTAAAATACTTTCGTCCCCTGTTTGCTGGGCTGACATGATTAATGCTTTTCTGGACTGAATAATTTTGTCATAATATTCCACTAATCGAGCCATATCTTTATTATTGGAATCCCAGTTTACCGGCTCCCATTCCAGACCATTTGCTCCCATATCCTCAAACTCAGATAATATGTCACGAACAACGTCTAATGCTTTGACGTGTTCTTCTACTCCTGTCATTTGCTCATTCAGCGGAATAGAAACTGTACTTCCGCTCCATGAACTAACGGCGGATTTCTGCAATTCTTCTTCTGCTGCTTTTCTTCCTGTGACCGCAACTGCATAAAGATTCTCTAATTCTGCTTGAGTTGCTCCTTTAAGAGCTTTTGTATATTCTTCCGTCCCAGCAGTAAGACCTTCCAAGGCACTTGCTTTATCGCCAAGTGCACTAATGGTATCTTTTACAACAGATGAAAATTCTTCCTCCTGTGTAGCCGTTTTATCAGTAACGCTTGCTAGTGCCATATATTTTTGATACAAGTCACCTAATTGTTTAGCCTGTTCTGAGGCTTTATCAGATGCCTCAATATTTTTCTGTCTGGATTCTTCTAGTTTTTGATTGTGGTTTGTAATTGCTGTACTAAGAATACTCACTGCTGTTGTTATTGCCATCAATCCCCAGCCCACGGGATTTGAAAGTATTGCTGTCTTGATAGCTTGACCGCATCCGATGATACTAGCTTTTAGTGTCTTCATTGCTCCTGATAATGTATGAGTTGTTGTTGCTTCTGTTACATTAGCTGTGGCTTGCGCTTTTGTTGCTGTAGTCAGCCCCATTTTTTCAAGTTTGGCTTTAGCTTCTTCTTGGGTAAGTTCATGTTTTGAGAGTATTGCAACTCTATCATTTTCTGTGAGGTTTTTCTGCGAAAGCAACAATTTTAAATTTCTATCTGTTAAGTTCTTGGTTTCAATTCCAACCTTTGCTAAAACACTAGGTTTCAATGTTTCATCCAAAGGCAGACTTTTTACTTTCTCTAGGGCACTACCAAGCGTATTCATCTGTTTTGCCGCATTACTGATACTCAATCCAAAAGTCGAAATTCCCTGACCAATCTTAATAGTAGCTAGTGCAAGCAAAGCATGACGCAGTAAATCAGTTTTATTGAGAATGTCCAGAATGGCTGAACCAAAATCACTAGCATAAACTAACGTATCCCCTGACATAAATCCCTGATATGCTTCAACGAGTTTCTCCTTAAAGCTAATAATATGTGCCTCAGCACTTTCAAGATATTTTGAATATTCTTCTGCCATTGAATTAGCTGAATTCATTGAATCATTCTTGATAGACTCTAATTCTTTGTAGTTGAGCAATAACGCCGCACCAGCACTACCCCTCTGTTTACCAAACATAACTTCAAGGATATTTGCTTGCTGGCGGTCATTTAATCCCTCAAAAACTTTTCCGATTTCAAGAACCATTTGATATGTACTCTTTAGTGTCGAATCATCCTCAAATATATTCACCTTATCATTTGTAAGTTCATATATCTGCTGTTGAATTTTTGTAATATCTGTTGAAACTCCCTCAGCATCTTCGCCCATTTCTTTAAGTGCATTAACCTGACCACGTAAGCGCATTGATGCGACCTTGAGCATATTAGAGCCTTCCTCTGGACTCTGGAAAATCTTGTTTGTCGCCGTGATTAAACTTATTGTCTCATCAAGACTGTTACCTGCTACTTTTAATGCCGCCGAGCTGTTTTGAAGACCATTAGCTATACCCTCTGAATCTATCGCATATTTATTACCAATGGCATTGACTTTATTTCCAATAGCTTCTACTCGCTTGACATAATCCTCCTCACCAAGAACAACCCCATTTTCTATAATTTCCGTATATGCTTGTGCGGCTGATATCAATGTTGATGTTGCTTGTTCAGTAGATATTTCAGCCGTCTTTTCAAATATAGCTGTCAGCCTACTAAGCTGTTCGGACATATCAAGATTAAAACCAATTTTACTCCAACCGCCAGTAGCAGAGATTAAGCTTTGTGTCGTAACAGATAACTCTTGAGCCAATTTATTCCACTTTTTTAATATTCCAGAAAATTGTTCTCTGGAACTAATATCATTTTGCACCTTGTAGAGATTGGTCATTTCAGTATCTAATCCAAGTGTAGTCTTTGTCATTTCTCGCATTTGCTGGAATACAACCCGAATAATTGAAGCAGCGGAAAACAAATCCTTTGAACGCTCTACTAAGTCACGCCATTTATCACCTGTCGATTTGGCGGCAAGACCATTTGCTTTTAACTCGCTTGTAAATGCAGCCAATTCAGCCCTTGTATCTGATAATTTGCTTTTACCCGATATACTTAGAGCATTCTGCATAAGAGTCTCGTATTTTTGACTTGCAGAAGTATTTGAGAACAGTTTTGAGTAACGTTTTCCCAAGTATTCAATATCTGCAATTACTTTCGCTTTCCTCACCTCAAGATTAAAGCTAATAGGTGTACTTTGCACTTTCTGCTGTGCTTTCCTTTTTATACTTTCAATATCAGCAATTATTTTAGACTGCTGAGTTTTTGATGTTTTCAGTCCAATTTCAATGTCTGACAAAGACTGCTGTAAAGTCTTAATATTTTGCTGTAATTTATCCTTTGTACCTTTATCTACCTTGATATTTGCCTCTATCTGGACATACAAATTATTTAGCTCTTTTAATTGCCGCTTCAACTCTCTTGAAGCCAATGTCTTAGATAATTTAGCAACGACTTTTACATAAAATTTGTCATCAAAGGTTTTCAGATCACTTTTTAGTCTTGCGTTAGTCAGCGTTTTATTCAAACTACCAATTATGTTCATTATAAAATCATTTTGATTCATTAAACTCTCCTATTCTTCACACAAAAAAGACAGCTCTTATTGAACTGTCTCGGTTAAATTATTTTATTTACTTGCATATTTCTTAAAATTTACTTCCACATGTATTACATTTATAAGTTTTTGATACATGTCCAGCGGCTAATAAGCCGAATGTCACAGCAGATACAGCCTTGTTAGTCATCGAAATTTTATGTATCTGTGATGAACTACATATTGGACACCTCGGGATATTCTCATAATCTTTCACCCAAATTTTACGCTCTCTGGGGTCAACATAGTCTGATGGGCGTTTAGAGATAATGTGGTTTTTCATAGTGTTTCCACACGAACCACATATGTCTTCAAATCTTGAATCAATAAGCAAATATTCTCCGTTCTTAGCTATAGGATATGGTGAAAATGAATGGGCACCACATTTCGCACAGGTGGTTCCTACTATCTCTGTTGGTTCTCCAATCTCATACCACCAATAGTCAATCTTGTCTTCATCAAAGCTGTCATTTTCACCTAAAGTAAATCCCTCAAACCTCAATTCAGCTTCATTATTTACATTCTCAGTATTATCTACCAACGATTCCCCACACACAGGACAAATCGTAGTATCACCAAGCAATTCTTCCTTAAAAATTGTTTCACATGCTTCACAAATAATCTTTCGTCCCATACCATTCACCTCGTTCCTTATCAACCTTATCTCATTATACCATGTTGTGAAAGCAATGCGCAATTAAATCATATCCATAATCATTCTATGATAACCAAGCCCAATTGGGTACGGTTGTTTTTCCATTATTGATTTGATGTCAAATAGTCTTCCAACTTTTTAAATAAGTGTGGGTACAAATCAATTTTTCCTAATTTGAACTTTGATAATATACTTCTGTCGATACCTATTTGTTTTGAAATGTAACTCTGTTTTTCTCTTTCTACACGTTCCCGGTATAAACTTCTTAAATCTTCCTGTTCCATAATACTCCTTCCATTTCTGTCGTTATTGCTAATTTTTTAGATAATTTTTTTCTTAGGACTTCATTCAGGCATACCAACCAGTTATACCTGAACAATCCAAATTGCCAAATGTTTGTGATGACTAGCATACCTTAACAAGAAGTATGCCAGTCATCTATAATAAAGATTACTGCACGTTTGGAATACAGTAATCATTATTTGAGTTAATTAAATACATTTCACTCACACTTTTACTAAGATCCGCATTAAAATTTGTGCACATTTGCTATATACAAAGTTCTCCTCTTTCTATATACTGTATATTAGTGAATTTTATTCAATCGTTAAGAAACTTATAGTACAAGACCATTTTCTTGTAGATAACTATCTACAGTTTTTAAGGTCTGTAAATATTTCTCAATACTTAACACATGATAATCTGGTAGTACCAGTTTCTTATTAAACCATGCTGATATTGATGGTTGGCAAATACCAATCTGCCTTGCCATATGTATTCTTGATATTCCAAACTTTGCAAGATAATGAAGCACCTCGTCCTGTAACATTATATATCCTCCTATCATTGTTTAACGATGTATTTGTGGAAACCTTATTCCCTTTCCAATATAGCGTTGGCACTTCTTTATCTTACACCTACAGTTTTCCTTGTAATATCAAGGGTTTCCGTCATTTTATCCTCACGAAATTTATTTTCTAAAGTAATCCTTTATGACTTGTCCGGCTTTATTATAGTCAGTCTCATCTATCCAGACCTCTCCGTCATTATGATTGAAATGGACTTTAAATTTAATACTTCCGTCCGTACAGGACTTTGTTTCCAATAATCCCATTTCCGCCAGAAAACAAAGTGCTGCTAACATATATTTGTGATTTACATCAATCATTTTTTCAAAGGCAATTGCAGTCAGTTCATCAGGGGTATTACTATAAAGTTTCATCCAGTGAGGAACAAATCCCGTGACTGCAACTTGTACATTTTTTCCCATTGAATCTTTTACTAAATGCCCGTTTTCTCTTAAAGCTCTTGATTCTTCCCTGATACTTTCAGTCTTTCGACTTAGAAAAACAAACAAGGCCAAAATCTTCTTTATTTTTACTGCATTATCTTTACGAATCTTCTTATTCTTATATGCATTATCAATCACAATGTTAATCTGCCTGCGATCTCCTTTGGTCAGGACAACTGGTCTTTCCTCAAAAGCCTCCAATGATTTGACCATAACTCTTTTGCTTCTATTGCGACATTCTTTGTTCTGCCTTGAATACTGTATATTCTTTTCATACCGCCTTTTTAATTTTTCAATATTTATATTATCGCCAATTGATTTTCCTGAACAACGCTTTATCATTTCCTGAGGGAATACATTCCACAAGATATCCTTTTCCAAAGTTATAAACTCATAGCCATTATGTGTATCTCCATAATAAATCATTATCAACATATCTAATAATTTATTAATATCTGGTTCAATTAACAATAATTCTGTCCTACATTCATCATAGAACCATCTATATTTTTCGTGTTTAGCTTTTTCAATCATTCTGTTCTTATATGAATCTTTCCTATAAGTTTCCGCTATTTTTTGGTATTGTTTTTGTAATATCAGTAGCTTGCGGTATACATTCCTACTAATTGATGGAGCATTCATTAATAACTTCCTATGGTCAAATCCATATTCACTTTTACTTATTTTCTCCTTGTTGTAAAAGTCAACCAAGGTTATCTCTGTTTCTGCATGAAAACATAAGCGATTCATATTGCAGTTATAAGTTTCAAATTTTTTTAGATCTTCTATTTCTGCATTCGATTTTTTAAGCAATCTAGCATTTGATAATGATTTCACTTCACGTGATGCAGTAACAAGATTCTTTTCGAGATACCGCATCCAATACCCTTTTTTCTTACTTTTAAGAAATGTCAGTATATCTTTCGGGAATGAAGCATTCTCCCCTGTCTTTGCAAAATCAATTGTTTCTCCACCAACAATAACTCCAATCATAATGTATTTACGAATGATTTCTTCCGCTTTAGCTTTTTTCATTTCGTCTCCGGTAGTTATATCATCCACAACTATCTGAATCATCGACCATAAATCTGTAATCTTATCAATGACAGTCCCAATTGAATTATTGAAGGACATAGAATTGATTTTCATCAACGCTGCCCTGTCTGTAATTGCTACCTTATTCATTGTAGTGTTGTTATTTTCTGCTTCTTTTTTAATAATCAGTCGACCATTTCCAGCTCTAAACTCCCGTATCACTGCATCAATGAACTGCTGATTATCTGTTGTGCAAACTGTATCACCATCAAAATCGGCAGTACCCAATGCCATTGCCATCGTGTCGTACATTCCTGTAACAATGCCTGTTGTCTGATATTTGAACCATTTTTTCAATTCCCTATTGTTCCTTATATGTCCAATACGATGCTCCATTCCAACAGACGGATTCCTGATGATATCAACCGTTTTTTTACCTCTATCATTCCACCAGTCTGAATAAATATGATATGGTTTTTTCAATAATCCCCTTGGTTCTTCCCCTAATTCACCTCGGAAAGCCCACTCTGCCAGTCCATACAAGTCCGGCATAAACACCTGATAATTTCCTCTTACAAGTAGCTTTCCAGACAAGAGATTATTCTTCAGCTTTAGGATATCTTTTTCAATCTTACTTCTAACATATTTGTCATAAAATAACTCTTTATTTTTTATAAGTGCCACATAGTATGGTGGTATATATTTATCCCTCTCTATGTGCTCTGCACCTGTATCTTCTGACACTGTTACCAGTTGTCTAAATTTAAGAAACTCGTCAACGCTGGAGGTCACCTTACGATACAATTCAATACCAGGTCTACTTACCAATGGAATTTCATCATCAGTAAAACTTAAAGTCTGTTCCGGCTGGTAGCTTAACATGATATTCTCTTTTAAATCATCAGGATGTGCCCCATAAGAAACGATATTAAAGGTTCTCTTATATCCATGACATTCCTTGTCGAACTCATTTCGCCACAACCAGTAGTCAAATTTATCGTCTGTTAAATATTGTTTATAAAATTTAAACTGGGACTGGGTGAGAATAACGTCTATTTTATCTTTAAAAATGTCCCATTCCCGACCACCCAGATCAATAATCTTGGATACTTTACGTTCCCTTGCAAACCGCTTCAAATCAAATACCATTACCTCGCCTTTGATTCCAGGGATTGCTCTAAACTGAAAGCATGATGGTAAATAAAAATTTCCTTTTGAGGATTTACAGTCTAAATCCTTTGCCCATTTTAGAGCACATTGGGGTGTAATCAAGCCAGCTCCATCAAAAGGCATTATTTCGATTGGTTCTTTATGATGCTTCATATTTTTGTGCCCTATGGGATTATATACCTTACTATCTCCATTTCCAGACACTTCTACCAGATCAACCTTCTGAAAAATATTCTTTGTATAGTCTGGAATAACGACAATGTTTGGGGTATAGCTTACTGGTGTACTGTCTGTGCATACCATTGCATAATAAGCATTCCATTTGGATGGCCTGTCATATTTCAAATCTTTAGGTATCCCACAAAGAATAATATCGTTCATCTTGTCGGCTATAGATTCCTCAACGAATAGATTTTTTTGCTCTCTTGAATGACCTGCTCCACAAAACGCAGCCACATATTTAGCTTCATCATAATCTGTCATTATATAATGGCATTGACCGTTTTCATCTTTTTCACTAAGGATCTTATTTCCTTTGTCATCTAAAACATATTGATTCTGTTTTACAATAAGTTCACCATTTGACTCAATCAACGTTTTATATCTTGTTTTATTTTTACCAACATCCAAAGTAAAATAAGAGGGTATTCTTTTATATCCATTATCATTAATTCTTTCTTCGCCAGACAAGCGCCCTAATATTCTATGTAATTCACTTTCACTTGCCAAACTTCTTGAATTAAACTGTTTTATTGGAGATAATAAAATCTCATTCTTAAAAGTACCATCTTTATCACCTTTTGAAAGGTTATTTATACTAATACTTTGAACTTCTACCATTTTTCCTATAATAAAATCCTCCAATCAAATACAATAATTTTCATTCAATTAATAATTCTCCATTTAACTCGTACTTTTGGAAACGGGTTGGAATAATTCTTGTAAAAATAAATGAGTGTGGAATTACACTTATCTCATCCAAGGGTATCCACTATTTTGAGGACACCCTAATTCAATTTCTTAGGAGTCGCCATTTTACCGCCCTACTGTCAATCTCTCACTTAAATACTCTTCGTTATTGACTCATACAATCTCAAATTGAAACTGTGATTTCTTCTGTTTATACACTCCCTAACATGGTCCCATCCTGAAGCCCTTGAATTTACACTCTTTTTGATTATTCATACCCTCAAAACGGCTGTTTTCGTATGATTACGGTCACACATAACTTAAATTTCTTCAGTATTTATTACTTCACCACCGTCAAATGACTATGCTCTTTCAATTTAGAAATCTTACCAGTCTTACTGCTTTTAATAATCCCTAATTCATGATTAGCAGAAAATGTTTCAATGCCATTATCTTCACACCATTGTTCCATAATTCCTTCACCTGTCTGGAATTGGTATATATCACTCATAGCCCCCATATATTCCACATAAGCTTCTCTTAAATCATCATTTTGATAGTCCCACAATAGCTCAGATATTTGTTCCCTTCCAATTGGTTTGTTCCAATCCATTTCGTTTAAGACATCCATTGTATAGAAGTAATCCTTCATTTCCCACTTCTCACCATCATAGCTCTTTGTTATTGGAAATGTGATAACAAAGTTTTTTAAAGTTAATTGACCACAAATTGTAAAAATCAGATCAATGAACTGATAAAAATACTGTGATTGCTCCTCTGGCTTTTTGTACCCAACTTCTATTCTTTCATTTTCTCGTCTAATATCCCTTTGCATACCAATAAATTTGATTCCAGCAAAAGCTATTCTCATTAAATCATCTTGTGAAGCTTCCAAAAATGATTTAAGGTCTTTATTATTCTCAACCGCTTTCATAAAAGCACTTTGATACTGCCTACTCCAAGCCTCATTTAATTTTTCCATCTCACGCCCACGATTTCGTGGTGGTTGTTCTATGCCATCATTACTTATTACTGTAAACTTATTATTCATTATTATTATTCTCCATTTCTTATTGATATAAATTTGGTAAAAATGCCACAACTAAATATGAAACATCTTGATTTCAACACTTAGTTACTGATTTTGGTTCACTCCAATTGGAGGGGAGTTTTTTCTATTTCTATATGCTTTTTGCTTACAAGCATCTGAACAAAATATACTGTCCTTCTTTTTTGCTATATATGGCTTTTTGCAAATTCCACATATTTTTTGTTTCTGTAACTCTTTCCTAATTTTGCGTCGTTTCAAATACGCATCGTTTCTACATCTATCACTACAATATTTTGCAAGAGGTGAACGACTTTTGAAAGAATCTCCACAATACTCACAGACACCATTACAAGTTAACCCTGTGTACATTCTGTAGTTATTTTCTATACGTGATTCTTCTTTTGAATAATTGTTCTGTATGACACCATTCCCATATTGAATTAACATATATTCCTTTCCGTTACTAATTCTCGCTTACCCAAAATGGGTTAAACAAATATTGGTAACATTACTAATCAATCCCCTCCAATTGGATGACAATGATTACGCAATTTTCTTGTTCCTAGCTCCATAAATTATTGCTTCTTCTGTTCCGTCAATCACACCAGACGTTATAACCACCTTCTTTGCATCCACTATATCCGGTATATCAAACATAACTTTTTGCATCGCTTTTTCAAGAATAGAACGCACCCCTCTTGCACCAATCTCTTTTTTAATTGCTAATTCTGCAATCTTATGTAATGCATCATCTTCAAATTCAAGTTTTACATTATCCATAGACAATAATTCCTTATACTGCTTTGTTAGCGCATTCTTTGGCTCTGTGAGAATCCTAAGCAAATCTGTTTCATTTAGAAGACTTAATGTCGTGATTATCGGCAATCTCCCAATCAATTCTGGCATCATACCATACTTAACCAGGTCATGCTGTTGGACACCGGATAAATCCATGGTATCCTTGTCTTGGACACCTATATCAGCCCCAAATCCAATCGGCTTACCTTCTGATTTCTTGTTTACAATTTTGTCCAGACCATCAAATGCACCGCCACAGATAAATAGAATCTTTGAAGTATCAATATCTACGGTTTCGGCTTGTGGATGCTTTCTTCCACCTGATAATGGAACCTTTGAAATAGTTCCTTCAATAATTTTCAGAAGAGCCTGTTGCACTCCCTCACCAGAAACATCTCTTGTAATGGACATATTTGCATTCTTCTTTGCAGACTTATCAATCTCGTCAATATAAATGATTCCTTGCTCTGCCCGTTCAACATCGTATTCAGCATTTTCCAATAGTCTGAGTAATATTTCTTCTACATCAGAGCCAACATAACCAGCTTGTGTAAGAGTAGTTGCATCTGCAATGGCAAAAGGTACATCTAAGAATTTTGCTAATGTTTGTGCCAAATATGTCTTCCCACTGCCAGTAGAGCCTACCATAAGAATATTTGACTTCTGAATCTCAACATCCGATTTCTTACACCGTTTTAACCGCTTATAATGGTTATATACCGCCACTGCTAATGTTCTTTTTGCATCGTCCTGACCAATAACATATTGATCCAAGTGTGCTTTAATCTGGCTGGGTGTAGCCGACTGTACATTCCTCGCAATTTCTTCCTCGTTTTCTTCATATAGAACACTATAAGCATCTGCTACACACTCGTCACAGGCATATCCAAACTTTCCCTTTACCATATGATTAACTTCTGATTGTAGCCTACCACACAAAAAACATCTTTCGATTTTCTTATTTGCCATGTAAAATATCCTCTCTTACTACCTTTTCCTTTTTCTTTCATCATGCTCCCAATTTCTTTTAGCGGTTTTCGCCATTTCTTGATTATCAAAAAGATACTTCATGCTCCGCACAAACGGTTTGCACTTAGCACTCTTTACCTTTACTAACACCGAATCAGTTTCCTTGAAAATCTTAACCACTGTGACCATAAATGCGCCTGTATAAGTGCAAGTAAAATACTTCTCTCCAATTCGAATCTTCTCTTTTTCTACTGGTACTGGTTTCATATATCCCATAATCTTATTCTCCTTTTTATTCAAAAAAATAATAATTGACGGATTGCGCTAGCAATACGGCAAAAGCATGAGCTGCTTGCAGCGATTGCCTACTGTCAGGGACTAAGTGTAAAATCACACTTATCAATTAATTCAACCACATCTACCACTGCTTTCTTAGTAGACGTATCATTACATCCTTTTGTCATCTGGATAATTTGCTTCATTGAATACGCCGTTAAAAGTAAAGAACGTATCTTTTCACGGTATTCCATCCACTGTAAACGAGTTCCTTTATATCCATACGCTCCAATTTCATCATGCCATTTCTTCTCTAAATATGCATTTTTACTGATTATCATTTCACAGGTAGCAAGACAGCCTATAAGCAATGATTTAGTTAATATTTTATTTTGTAAATTCTCTTTATCTTGTTTTGTCATTAAGTTTACTTCTCCTTATGTATGTCTGCGACGCTAGGCACAGCCTAATCCCAGCAAGTACAGCAAAGCTGTCCTTACTGTTCTTAGTCAGTGATTTGCTTGTTCAACATTATGCACTTTTTCGCCTATCGGCTCAAAGCACATAATCTTAAACAATCTGATTAATTTATAATTATTATTACGCTGATAAGATTGAAAAATGTACCCTATTTCTCGTAGTATTCCCTTATTCTTTTCTTTAGGGAACGACCTCTGAAACCCTTATAAATAGGGGCTTCCAGAAGTCAAATGTGGAATTTTCAAGCGTCATTTTCCACATTTTAAATTTAAGCTACATTTTTACAGGTCTTACATTCGGCTACCCATTCTTTTAATAGAGCTCTCATTCTCTCACTTGGAATATATATATTAATTAATTTTCCATCTCGAATTTGGCTTCTCCACATCCATTGAAGTAATGCCGAAAGTGCAAATAAATCCTCATCAAATTGAATTTGATAATGCTCTACAAATTGTTTAATATCTGGTTGCATAAAAAAATTGATTAAATATGCTAATGACTTCTTATTTTTAAAATTATTTGTTCCTCTTGCATTACAAGGCACAAATCCTTTTGCAAATCCCTCGCCTTTAACATATTTACAATATGGTTTGAAAACCGTATACATATTATCAAAAGATTTTGTTTGAGTAACTGTTCTAAAATAATTTTCTGTATTATTTTTTAGTTCACTAAACATTGAAAGGTTCTTTTTTCTCTTATCCTCATACCATGATTTTGATAATGGATTAGATTTTCCTATTTTTGCACCAATCTTATTAAACTTTCCTTCATATAAATTAATCAAATCAACCAATCTACTTCGTTTTTCATATTCTAACGCTTTATCGTGCCTGATAAGTTCCCGTTTATCATTAAGCATATATTTCTCATACTGTATTCTATGAATATCAAAATAGGATTTTTGTATACTGCCTTCCCATAAGTATGTAAATATATAGCTTTCGTCAAAACATTTAAAGAAATCTACTGGGAAATTCCACATAATAATTCTTGCTAATTCATCACAATTATCTTTCTTAAATCCCATGAGGGACTTAAAACTGCATAATTTCTTAATATCACTGTAAACACCCCTATATGGATTCTTTTCCTCATTCCATATTAGAAATCCTTCTTCATCTAAAGATACTAGATTCTCATTAAAAATAATTTTCAAATCATCCTTACTTATCTTATACGTGTTTAATACATCCAAGCATTCATCAATCATCAGAACATATTCCTTGCTTTTCAATAATTCCAACATATTCAAGTCCATCTTCTGTATCAGCGCATGTGTAGTCACAATATTTTTATTATTTTCTACCAGCCATCTAAAATGCTTCCATTTTGTTCCCCAACTATCCGGATCAATAATATCAATATTCGTTTGTTCTTTGAATCTATTACATTCGTCCAACAAAGGTACAACACATAAAAACTTTTGCTTGGGATTATCATTAATATACTTAATTGCCCATGTACTTTTACCACTCCCCATCAAGTCATCTACAATTTTAATTTTTCTTTCTTCTGTTATAACTTCTTCCTCCAATTCAATAATTAATTATTTATGGGCATACCACAACTATGTAATGCGCCTGTCTTTCCGTCCCTATATAACCAGAATCTTCACTGGTACTTTCCCGTTCTAATTATAATTATCCACATCCGATAATTGGCTCCTACTCTCACCGGAAACATATCTCTGTTATTACTATTCTCCGTTTACTATATTGTTTTTCCAAAATACCTACATCTTCATCCCACAACATTCAAGGACAACCATAATGTCATTTTTCAGAATCACATAAACTGCCTGTCCATCAAAATCCGTTTCCTCATAGCAAGAAATTACATCATAAGGAATCGTTATATCATTATTTCTACCATTCCACGAAATCCGACACCCCTTTTCTCCATAGCAATCATAATTTCGTTCTGACGGTGCAAAAAATCTTCCAATAATAAATTCTGTGCCGGCATCCTTCAGATAAATCTCGATTGCATAATCTTTGTTTCTGTCCAAAAAGTCATTTATGGTCTTACACATCTTTTCTCTTTTTGCTGTAATTCTGTCTCTAGGTTTATTCTCCATATAAAAGTTCCTCTTCATCAAAATCATATTTTGCGTTTTCAGTGTCCCGATATTCATAAAATTTCCTCATGACCGAGATATCACATTCAATTCTTTCTTCCTTTAAATCCAATAACTTCGCCCCTATGCACATAGGTTTGATAATAACTTCTGCTTCTGTCCGGTCATCATATATGAGTAGTATGTCTGATTTATGTATTCTTGCTGTGTACACTCGACAATCATCTGACTGGGTTCTGACGGCAAAGAATCCAACTACTGATGGCTCATATGTCCATGAAATACCATACTCAACAGGTTTACTGGCAGTATGCTCATGCCCTATTTCTGTATCCGACAAACCATGTTCTCCACGATAAATCGTTAAATATCCATCTTCTGAAAACATATAATTTCTATTACTTACCAAGTGGTTTCTAAGCATTATTGATTTATCTGCTTCATCTGAACATAACTGTATAAAATGGCGGTATTGCTCATCCGAGATGATATCTTGTTGCGTATATATGCACTCCAAAAATAACATTAATCTGAGATGGCCAGGGATATATTGTAATATTTCTTTATAACGGCTCCATTCTTCCGACTTATCGTACTGGGCCAAATATTTAATTATTCCATTCTTCCATTCGCTTAACTCAAGTAGTAGTATCAATATTTCTCTTTTTGATTTATCTACATCCGTTGTAACGGCTACCATTCTTTGGAATTTATCCATATCAAAAATTTTATTAATATTTATGGTTCTTACTCCTTTTTTTGAATATCAGGCGGTACTTTGGTGCACCGCCTAGACACAGACTGTTCCTACTTATTGGCTTTTACAAATTCTTTCGTGGAACTCATGATTGATTCTCTAACCTTACTCATGAAGGGAACGCTATCATCCGAAATATCTTTTTCAAGATTCTCAACTCCTACAAGTTCAATTGCATTAGCAATATGTTTATTAGTCGCACTGGGATAATCTTGTTTTGTCTCATCCATTGCAGCGTTAAATAGTGCATTGCCTGCCTCTTTTGCTGGCATATCATCATGTACTCCATACAGATTGTTAATCGTCAGCTTTAATCCCGGATAGATACTTTCTTTGGGCACTCGCCACAAAACAGCTAATAGATACGAAATTTCAACTACGATACGACTAATCCCATAGTTTGAATACTCTGTCATGATTTTGTTAATAGTTTCTTTTTTACTCATTATAAAATCCTCCGATTTCTTATTATGAAGAACTAACCTTTCGCTAGTTCCTATTAACAGTTTCTTTCGGTCGGATAAGAGTTTGCCTTATCAGGACTTCCACCCATTTATTTAATTCTCCGTTTGGAAAAGAAAATACTTGATTATTCTTCGCTTATACTAATGCCGGCAAAGGTAATCTCTTTGCCTTATGGCACTTACATAAATCCAATTGTCAATACGTTTCTATTTGCATTGCCTTTTTCGGATAACATATAGACGTTGATAACCCTAGATGATGGGAACGTAAACCAATCATCAAATTCAGCTAAATCTTCAATAGTTTCGATTTTGTTTACATCAACATATAAGCAACTATTCATCTCCACCGAATAAAGATTGGTTCCATCTTCTTTTTGACCAATTGGTTCCCTACTCGTGTTCCCGAAACAGAGCAATGATGTATTCTCAAGCAAGTGACAATCTTTGAAATACAAATCGCCAAATTCAATACCACATTCTTTACTGCTAATTTGCTCCAAATTTCCACTGTTCAAGTGAATCTGGTAGCAACCGCCTTTGTTCTTCTGTTCCACTAGTGCGTTTAATAAGTCTCGTAATTCCATTTTTTAAATCCTCCATTATGTTATTCTCTGCTTTATCTCCCCAAAAATGGGGAGATCTTACTTAGTTTCTGAACTTGATTTCTAAATCCGGTAAATTCTCGGTAAACTCGATTGTAATGGCCTCGTCAGAGTTGAGATAAATTTCCTCGATAATATCTGGTTGAATCTGAATTTCTGAACCACCGACATAAAGCACCATACATAGATATTCTCCATTATCTATTGCCTTTTCAAAATTTACGTCTGTACATACAAGGTCAACACTGAACGAATACACGTCTGCACTACTGGCATCAAATACAACTCCTTTCTTTGTGGTCATGATTTCCTCTAGTTCTGTCATTGTGATAACTTTTCTTTCTTTTATGTTCATGTTCTTTTCCTCCATAATATTTGACTCATTTTTGTTATACCAGTGAGTAGCTTTAAACTACCCACTGTATAATTCTCCATTTAGATACTTTCTTGTATGATTTATGTATCCATACTATTATTTGGATATATGACAGATGTATATTACCCGTTCGTTCCTGTTCAATCAAGTTCACGTAATAAATCCAAACTCACTTGCCTACGCTTATTGCATCCTTTTTTTGTTGGAATTTCAACTTCATCTTCTAATTCCTCTAAATCATCAAGAATGGAAAAGGCTTTCTTTTTAGCAAAACGTTCACGCTGTTCTTCCATAGCCTTCTTACCTAGATTTGAAATGTATTCGACCGGAAACCCTAAACCAGATGCACATATAATATTGGTGTTGCCATTATTTCCTATAAAAATATTTTCAGGCATTCCTACCGCTTTGATAATTTCTTGTTCATCAATGCTATTACCTCTTTGATTAATCATTCCAATATGCGCAACAATTTCATCATTATTAATAGGAAGAAAGATATTCTTTGCCGTAAGTGCGTTAATCATATCTTGTGTAGTAACCTTCTTCACACATTCTTGTAAATCAGTTTTGTCAGAACGCATTGCGATAACAAATGCTCCATGGTCTGATAGCATTTTCAGTTTCTCCGAATCATCAAAGTTTGATGTTGCCGATGTTGAATTATCCGAAAACAAAGCGTCCAACATATTCACAAGATTAAAATTAACTGTGTCCAAATTATTTGCATACTCGTTACTCACAAAAATGATTGCACCCATCTCAGATATTTCCATTAGCTCTTTCGCCGCATTATAAGCATTCAAACGTTTCTGAATTGGTTCATCTGCTCTTGGCATCAAAAGACAGGCGCATACAATTTTATCTGGTAAGGAACAGGCTATGTTAGCAAGAAGTGGAATTGAGCCTGAACCTGTTGTTCCACCTCCTGTTGCTATAAATAGAATCACTTTTTCTTTTATACCTTTAATCTTTTTTAGAATCTCTTTATTATCCTTTAAGGCATCAAGGGCTAGACCCCTCTCGCCAGCTAAGCCGTCATAACCATTAAGTAACAATACATTCTTTGCGTCTGGTATGGTTTTATTATCCTGGGTTGAACCGTTAATAAGATACGTTCCATAATTTCTTTGTTGAAAGCCAAAGCCAACATTATCACCGCCTAATCCAATACCCACAACAAATACTTCATTTTTAATCATTATCATTTCCTCCATTTTCAATAAGTCGAATACCTTTTTCTTGTAAAAAGAAGGTATCTGCATTTGTAGATTTACATCCTTTTTTTATATAACCTTGTCTGCATAAATTCATCATTTTGCGATACGTAGTCGGTCTAGCTGTGTTTGTGACATTCATGATTTCTTGTAATGTCATACTCTCAAAATGACTTATACAATTCTTCTTTTTTAAAAGCTTTAAGATTATATAATCCAACCGGTTTAATTCCATATTCTCTCCTTTCTTGTAAGATATTTGTTTTTAAGTGAAATTTACTTGTAATAATACAATTCTTTAATGCTACATTGCTGTTCACCTAAAGCTAAAAATATATAGGCTCGTTAAGCCCTAATAATATATTCTCCATTTCAGAATCCTCTTTATTGTATTTAGCAAACATAACCAAGCTGTTGCATGCCTGAACTAGTTTCTTTCATTATAAAAGTTTTTGTTGACTAGGTAGCTGGTTCATACTCAAATTATAGAACGTACGTTCTGTTTTGTCAATATATTTTCGAACGTTTGTTCTTTTTTGTTGTTAATCCATAATTTGCCACCTTCCTTTCCCTACAATAAATATAGTAATTGTTATTCTCAACTACTTATTCTCCGTTATTTCGCTATCTATGTATTACATATATATTTATACAAAAAAATACCATATGCAGACATGAAGTGGAAAAAATTTGCATATGGTATTCTATATTATTTCATTTTATCGGAAATTTTATATTTAAAAGTCTAAGCATTTCATGAGCTTTTCTTTCCCTGCTCTCTATATTATTTCCGTTGATTACTATTTTAATTATCCTATTTTCAAGCCATTCGTTAAAAGAATCACCAAAATCATCAACTGCTAATTTTTCTATCCGACGTAGATACTGTTCTAAAAAGAGATCTGTATCTGGTCTTCCTATTTTTTTATAAATGTATTCCAGATTTTCTTTCTTGACCTTTTTATATGGATAGTAAATATGCGGTTCATTAGTTTTGCTGGCAGACCGATCTTTAATTCCGTGATACGCAACCTCATCTTTATCCTTAGATGTTAGAAATGTATGAATTAGCTCCTTTACTAATCCATTTACACTTTCACCCGTTTGCTCTAAATATTCTCTTAACTGCACATAGTCATCCATATCTAAAGGAGTATATTTAACAGATAACGTTTTAGTTTTTTCTTTATCATATCGCTTTTGAGCTGCTTTCTGCGCATCAGATATTTTATTCATAGATTCAGCCACTTTTGTCGTCCCCTTTATATTTTTATATGTAATACATATGCCATATTATACCCCATCTAAATATTTTATCAACAGCAAATTTTTCAGTTCCCCTACAATATGCATCAAATGAAAGCATCGTTTCACTTTAATGAATAAAAGTTAAACTAGGGATAACCACTTATTAGTTATCCCTAGTTTTAATATATTGTTGCACACTATTCACCTATTATAGCTTTGCACATATCCTCAGTCAAAAATGTTTCTGGAGAATATTTTTTCATTTCCTTTTGTAATGATTTAATTTCATCTTTCAGCTTGACGGTTTTTGCACAATCATATTGTTTTTCAAGTGATAATTTTAATGATGTATAATAGGCCAAATAAACCTGCTTAACCATTTTTGCGTTTAACTTGCTTGTCCCATTTCTATATTTTAGTAATTCTTTATTATATGATAGATTAAATGAAATAAAATGGCCCATTGATATGTAATCCTTATATCCTGTCCCTTTATAATATTTATTTTCAATTATATAACCTACACATTTTGCCGCTAAAAGCGCAGGATGCTTATCAATTAATTTAGCCCCGTAAACATCTTTAATATACTGCCGGCTATTTTTTTCAGCTAACAATATCATAGACTCATCAAACTTCATATTCTTGATTTTCTTCTGTGTTCTTTTAAGACTCAAGTTTAAATCCTCATAATTAGTCTTAATTTTTACAAGTTCGTCGAAGGAATGACTTCGTAAATTATGCATTTCTGCTGTTGTTATAACATATTTTACTGTTTCGGTAACATTACCTGAAAAAACTTTTCCAAGCACTTTATCATAGGCTCTTAACGTCCTTTTAACATCTAAATAAGATTCTACATTTCCAGAAGTCTTCACAATATCCTTAATAAAAGAACTATTGTCCAACAAACTAGCAATATTTTTTGTTTGGGAATAGCTATCAGCATAATCTTCAAGATTCTCAATCCCTTTCATAAATGAATCCATGTTATTTACCTTAGAATATTCAGCAACAAATTTAAATGTATTATCATCAATTATACTTTTATCATCCTTCTTATTTAATAGCCTATAAATTACTGTATCTACACCTTCACCATTCAGCATTGAATTCAAGGACATAAACCAAGAATCCGTTTTTGTATATTGATTCATTGATTTATTGCTTACTTTCTTCACTTTGTTATTAAATTCGTCAAATTTTCTTAGTTTATTAAGTTCCTTGCTCTCTGCTTCCTTACTACCATAATTGCATTTCAAATATAGTTCAGATTGATTATCTGGTGGTCTAGTATTTGATAAGTAACCATAATTAATAAATGAAGAATTCATAACCTTTATATAATATGTCCCTTTGTCAACCAACTTAAAGCTCTTGGATGTAGTGGAATTAAACGCATGCAGAGCACGGTTAGACACCCCCCAATCATCAATAAGTTTATATCCATCTGCTTCATCCTTATATATAGCATAGCTCACATATGAATTAAATGTTTCATTTTTGCTTCCGATTGTAATCTCAAGGGGTGTTTTAGTTGAATCAACGTTTACTTTAAAAAAGTCAATATCATTAATTCCTGACAATGTAAAATTCATTTTTTTATCCTTTATTACCGGAGTTGCAACATCAAAATTATTATTGGGTTCATTTGAATCTCCTTTTGACAGATTATATTCTACAAAAAGGTTATAATTGCCATTTACATTTTTATACGCATATGGATTTTTGAATTTAGAATTAAAAATCACTAAATAATAGGTACTATCGGCTTCTGCAAAATAAGAATAACTTACCTTCCGCAAAGTACCATTTGGACGATAAAGAGTTACTCCCCAGTCATCTAAAGGTTGATTATCTTCTATATTTAAAGTATCATATATTCCAAAAGAAACATGTGCTTCAAACAGATCAGTTTCACCACTAATTGTAAAATTAATTGTAGTGTTTTGAGAAACCGTAAATGGTATAACATATTTCGAATTTTGTTCAGGTAATGTAAAACTTTCTATTGTTTTATTTGTTTCCACACCTTTTTCAGCCGCAGATACATTATTACTAGTTCCAAATACAAATACTATAATTGCAGAAAACAAGAATAAATACTGAACTCTTTTCATTGAACTACCTCCAATTTCGCTGTTGTTTTGTGTTAGTTTTGCATTCAAGGTCGACCTTTCCTATATTATACCACATCATTTCGTTTTTTTTTAATTTTGTCGAACGATAGTGATTCTGTCAAAATCTTTTTGCTATCATTCAACAACTGTACCGACACCAACACCGGCTTTAGCAGCTACTTGTGCATCGGTGCGTGTATCAAATTTAGGTTCATTAATCTTATCTCCAACTGGAGATAAGTTTTTTGGAGGTCTACCTTCTGTTTCTTTTTTCTTTTTCTCATTTTCAATTCGGACTTCCTCTTTAAATTCATCCATCATTGCTAATTTCTCACCTGGACTGAGGTTTTTAGAAGAAAGCTGATGAGTCAACATCCAATCCATTGCATCAATTTCTTTAGCATTTATCAGAAAGATTCTTCATAATAGCAAGGGCAGTAGTCTTTGTTATAATACCAGTGTTAAGAAGGTCTTCTAATTCTGGTATTATTTCTGCCATTAGTTTGTAATTTTGGAGAGTGTCTACGGATATACCCATTTGAGTAGCAAGGTCGGATTGAGAAACCGAATTATTCGTATTTTCGTTTAAGTGATTTCCTTTATAAATTCCATAAATCCGTTTCCCAACTTTCTTAGCAGATCCACCAACATCACCTCTTTGACGAATGTTGGTTTCAAGTAAATTACTGTTATCTAAAATCGCTCTGTATATATGGCAGAGATAAATCCAATTCACTTTCGCAAAGATTTCCTCCCACATCATAAGCTGCTATTTTGCACTTCTTTATCTCTAATTGCTTACAATGATAAATGATCGCATCATATTCCTCTTCATTCAAATAATATGTATACTGCTCATACGGCATTATAGATTTCGCATCAGAAGCAATACAATCTGTAAGAATTTTCTTTTTGTGCCGTAACGAAATTTGTTCAAGAATAAACGTTGTTTGTCCAATATTATATACTTTTATGCAATAATCGGATGGGCTAGTTTTTGTTCTATACTCAGATTCAATACTATTTTCTTCATCTGAATATTGTAGAGAGAAACAAAGTTTTACTTTTCTATTTTGCTTGTCATAATGGTGTGTTATTACAGCTCCAACTACTGCTCCTGCTAATGTTCCCACAACAGTTATTATTGTCGTTATTATTACCGTGATGTCCATATTTTCAAATTCCTTTCCAAGATAGTGCATTAAAGATTAATTGCGTCAGCTTATAACATTATGTTCAAAGTATAACGCATCTGCAAAATTTTGAAAAGGGTGGATATAATTGAATGTTTAATATATATTATCACATACAACATAATTAATTTTCTTATCGAACCCAGAAAATGATTATCCTCAAAATTGCTCAAAGCCTTTTAATTCCTACCGTTCTAGTGGGATATAGGTTTTACTGCATTTTTACCAGAATCCCACTAGAACCTATGGGAGACACCTGTTTACTAAGGATTCTCACCGAAGCCTTAATCGAACTCATTTTAATCCATTCATTTCCTACCATTATGCTATGATTTAAATCAAGACAAAATCTGCTATCGCCCTCTATTACTGGATTACAGCAGATTTACATTCTCAATATTTTGCTTTTATCGAACTCAGCTTAAAATCGCAGCATTTTAGAAAAATAGGCAGCAGAAAAATGCCAAAATTTTCTTGAAACCCCTGTAGAATGGGCATTTCCAGAAAAAGCCGAACTTATCTCCCGAACATCCTTAATTTTACTAAGCAACTGTCGCATTCTTTATCTCTACTATCTTCCCAAGCACCAGATTCATTTGTCTTTCGGTCAATTCTTGCCGTCTATTTTTCATATTATGTATTCGAATACTGTTATCTACCAGGCGATATAGTTCATTAATATCCGATTTTAACTCCTTTACATTTACCCAGCAAACATCAAGCCTACTATCCCCATTAACCAAATATAAATAAAATGTATCACCGGATTTCTCATACTCGCAGCTTGTATCACTATCTGCCTGCTTATCAAATGCAACATTCCATTGTTTCAGAACTTCTTCTCGCTCCATTAATAATTTACTGATTTGATTATTAATATCTGCTAATACTTCCTCACATTGCTCCAAGCTCATTTCTTTTTCACCCATAAATAATTACCCTCCACATATTCTTTTGGAGTTACATCATATCACAGCTTCTAAATATAAATCCATTGGCACAATCTCTAAATATAAACTTTATATTTGATGATAATTCTGTATTGACACGGCACAAAGCCGTATAGAAGCATTCTATAGTTCATCTTCCACTATATAATGTTCCAGATTATCATCCAACAAGTAACTATTATCCTTAAACTTCTTCTCTATCTCAGCCCATGCTCCTTCAGGAGAATCAGCCACCACTTTTTCATAATACGATTTTCCTTTATAGGGAACTTGAAAAGTATAAAACTTTTCGTCCTCTGTATCACTGGCTCCCAGATTCGGGGACTCATCATTCAATTCTTGGCATCTGGTTATTGCTTCCTCTCCTGACACAAAGCACATATCTTCGTTAAGTGATCCATAATTAGACAAATGACATATAACTACTAATTCATTATTTGTCTTTTTAATTGAAAATCCTTTAATCTCATACTGGTCACCGCTAACATAATATTGATATTTTCTTTCACCAAATATCTTTCCTCTTCCATGACAAAGAGAACACTCCAATATATGTCCCCGATATTTAAAGCATCCTTTTGAATCACATACCGGACACACTTCCTCTTGAATAGCAAAGTCCTGTTTAATAATATGTACTCTTTCACCAATATCGTATTTTGTCTTAATATTCATCTGCCTTTTCTCCTTCCAAATCATCCATAATATTTTTCAAGTTGTCAATATCCGATTGAATCCACCATGCACGACCTTTGACTTCTAATGGAACACCATTCTCATGAGCAAGCAACATTTGCTCTTCCATTAGCCGGATTCCTATATTCAATCCATCTTGATATCCTTTTTTATATTGTGCCTTTATCACTCTATCCATTCCACAACCTCTTGCCATCAACTTTCCTCCTGGTTAACTGTGTTCCCTTGAACGTGTTTCTTCTATATTAATGGATACAAATAACCATCACTCCTTCAGTATGCTCACATACTTATAAAATGTACTGACTGCTATACCTTGCAACTTTGCAAATTGAACAACTGATATGACTCCATACTCTCCAGACTGAAATTTATTATATTCCTTGACAAATTCCTTGGGAACTCCGGTAATTGGTCTACCTAACTTTTTCCCCTTTGCTTTTGCTACAGTCAAACCTTGCATAACCCTATCGTGTATCTTTTCTTTTTCCTGTTGTGCAATATGAGCCTTTAAGGTAACAAAAATATCAATAATCATTTTTGATAAGCTATCATCATTCATTTTCTCCCAGTCATTTAGAAAAGGAACATCCAATGCAACAACTCGTATTCCCTTTGATTGCAAATCCTTAATTTCCACTATTACATCATCTGCATCTCTTCCAAGGCGATCCACATCAGAGATAATTAATGTGTCACCACTTCTAAGCTGCTTTTTCATCGCATGATAGTTTGGTCTATTATCCGCTTTTGTTCCACCTGTAATCACATCGGATACAAATTCATCAATCTTAAATCTGTTACTGACCGAATAATCAATAATAGTTTGTTGCTGCCTATCCGTTTTCTGCGTCTTGTTGTTCGTTGATATTCTCATATAAGCAAATATCTTATTTTCCATAGCATCCCTCCATAAAATCCATGACTACTTTCGTGTATGATTTTTGAATCTTTATCATATCGAAAAGCACGCTAATTTCTATTACACGAAATCAAATGTTTTCATATAGTCTTTTTTCCAATAAAAAAAGGTGCAAAGTCTTGATAATAAATTCAATAGACTTTACACCTTATATATTTTATGTGGTCAAGAAATTTTCTGCAATTTTTCGCTATGCTCTAATACAACCCTTTTGAGAACTTCCATATCAGAAATTAAAGATTCCATTTTATCTGCATTTACTGAATATTTATTAAAGGTACTGAGATAGCAGTTTTCTATAGTATTCAATCTTGGTATGACATTATTCTCCAATAAATCAACTCTGATTGTAGTAAGTTCGTCTTTAATTGGTTCAAGCTTTTTATCCATCATTTCTGACAAAGCCAACAATAATTCATTATCGCTCATTATATATTTACCTTCCTTCCAACTGAGTTACACTACCAAAAGTATATCATGTTTTTGGTGCAAAGTCTATTCAATTATCAATGTGCTGTGCTATGAAAACCGTCTCAACCGCCAGAATTAGCGGCTGAGATTACCTTTCAATGATGCTCATAAGATTCTATGACAAATCATCCATAGTTTCCAGAGACTTAAAGACCATTGCCATTCTTGCACCATTACAAAATGCTTCATACTCCATTGTTCCTAATCCACTTACAATCTCATATGTAGAATCATCCTCTTCGGTAAATTTTTCCTCAGTGATTGACTTTATCCTTTCAAAAATGCCCTGTGTCGTGATTGACAATCTACTTTTAATATATAAATCGTATAATGCTTGGATTTCATTGCTATTCATAAATTGTATGTCCTTCCATCATATTAATTGATTCTTATTCCATTGAGGTAGCTACCCTATTATTTCATTCTTCCAAACCGTCCAGGTTGTCATTTTTTATGTGGTTGCAATGTCTACATAGTCCTTGTAGATTTATTAGTCCGTTACTACCGCCCCGACATACAGGTAAAATATGGTCAAATGTCAGATAATCTTCCTGGCTTGTACTATCATTAATTTGTAATTGCTTACCACATATTGCACACTTACCTTCTTGACGACTATGTAAAATTTTTCGTTTATTCTTTGGGTTGTTTATTTTCCTATTCCGTACTATACCATGCTTCAAACGTTTCGTATTGATTTCACATTCCACCACATCTATACCACATACAACCGCTACGATAAAATCACAGTAACCATCAAGCAACATTCCTTTTTGAGTAATACAAATAGGTTTCCTAAATGCGCCATGCTCAATAAAGTGCATCATATGGTCATTAATTTTATCCTTTTTCGGCGGTGTACGTGTGTATATATTTGGCATTGTAATATTGTTTATATTCATAGTAACCATCATATATACACACCACCTTTCTGCTAGAAGAATCTGTCAATAAGCACCTTAATTATGGCTTTTTTCAATTCATTTGTATGTTCAGATAAATCAATGGTAATACTGCCGTCCCATGCTTCCATGTAGTCATCTACTGCATCATGAAAGCCAAACTGTAAACTATAATCAATCGGTTTACCAGCTTCTAAGCATATCCGTAAATATGTGAAATCCATAACTACTGGTTCTTCACTCCACACAATGCCACGCTTTAGAGGATGTCCTCCGCTACTAGATTCAGCTATAAATTGCTTTCTCTCCTCTACATATCTAACCTTTTCAATCTCAATAGCCTTGTTTACTTCGGCTTTCATTTCTTCGGACATATCAAAAATGTCAATAGATATTTCCATGTAGTCCTCATTAAATGTAAGGTTGCCTAATTCCAATGTTCCAATGTTTGTTGTCTCATTACGTGCTTTCCATTTCATCATAATAATCTACCGTCCTTCTATATTTAATGTGGTGGGGAAGTTGTCAGCCTCCCCATTGTTATATAGTTAATTTGAATGCTACTGTACTGCTGAATCATTGGCTGAAACTTTGGTGTACGCTGAATCATCTAACCATTTTACTGAACCATCCTTATTGAGCGGGATAATAACCTCTGCACCACTTTCAAATGCAATGACCTTTGACACCTTCCCATTCCCATTTTCCGTTAATTCCGCTCTATTCCATACTTTAGCTTGATTTCTCATTATTGAATTCTCCTTAATTTGCTATTTCAATTACTGCTGTAGATATAAGGCTTTGGGGATTTCTCCCCTCTGCCTGTATGATTGCTATTTGATTTTTAAAGTATTGAAGTAAGTCTTTCTCTCAAATGAGGCTAACTCTAATTTTTCATTCAGTTTCTTACTCAGCTCATTAAATTTTTCTGCTAATTTTTCTTTATCTAAGGAAGTTCTGCCTTGTTCTTTATAAGTAACTTTAAAATCATTACCGATTAATTCTTCCTTCTCGTTTTCTGTCATAAACTCAATTACTTCTCGCTCCAACGCTTTTATTGCATTTTCTGTTTCTTCCTTCAAAGCCTTTAAGCTTCTGATTTCTGCAACCATTGAATCAAGTTCTTCTCTCTTGATACACATATAAATACCGCCTTTCCTTCTTGTGACGGTTGTGCTATACTAATAGTAATAACCGTCATTGATGAGTTGGATTTAAGATTTAGCGAGGGTTTAAGTTTCCTAGGCTGTTGCCCTTGCTTTATCTTATGCGTTAATTGTACACTTGTTTCGAGTGAATGTCTATTGGCGGATTGCACAAAATCACCACCCGTTTTTAGTGTATCTTGTACACTCGTTTTGAGTTGATGTTTTGACAGAAATTGTGTATAATAATTATAGATTGTATCAAGCAAGGGAGGTTTCATATAATAATGTTGCGCTATAAGATAGATATATTAGAAGCTCTAAAGAAAGCTGGCTTTACTTCATATAAAATAAGAAAAGATAAAATAATAGGTGAAGCACAAATGCAAAAAATTCGTATAGGCGAAATAGCAAGTAAAGAAACGCTGAATACAATTTGTAAACTGCTTAACTGTCAACCTGGTGATATAATGGAATATGTACCCGATGAGGAATCGAAAGAAATGGATACAATAGAAGAATAGAGTTAAAGATGATATTTATAGAAGGGAAGTGTTGTAATGCCATTACCGCAAGAAAGAATCTTTACATTAGAAGATATAAACGCTTTGCCAGAAGGACAACGTGCGGAATTGATTGACGGTCAAATGTTTATGCATGCGTCACCAAGTGCAAACCACCAACGTTTAAGCTTTAGACTTTCAAGACTTATTGCAGATTACATTGATTCTAATAAGGGTAAATGTGAAGTCTTTCAAGCCCCTTTCGATGTATTTCTCAATGGAGATGATTCAGAATGCTTTATACCTGATATAAGTATTATTTGTAACCCTGATATCGTAAAAGACAGAGGTTGTTTTGGTGCGCCAGATTGGATTATTGAAATCACCTCACCAAGTACAGCAATGAGAGATTATACTCAGAAGCTAAACAAGTACATGAACGCAGGTGTAAAAGAATATTGGATTGTGAACCCGATTAAGCAAATTATCACCGTTTATAACTTTCGTGATGTAGCCTTTGCACCAATAAATTATACTTTTAAAGATAAAATTAAAGTGAATATCTATGAGGATTTAGAAATAGACTTTTCAGAAATGAGAATAGAATAGAACATTAGAATTTAGAATAGTATTTGTACTGATAAAGAGAAAAGGACAAAGGGATTAAACCCAATGCCTTTTTTATTGTATTTGTGCGTATTATTAGCTTGTTTGAGGCTCGTTATTGCCCTTTTTAGCGGTTGTAAATAAGAAGGTGCAAAAGATATCGTTTGACTTGAATATGGATAGAATTGGCGTATAATAGGTTGATTGATGTTAGTGGAGTGATAACGCACTCCCGGTAGGTTTACATTGTTTAGGAAGGACTTTATTGTGGTAAAGGGGCTATCTGATGTTTCCATACGGGTAGTGTAAAATAGTTTGTGTCTCTGGAAAAAAATGTCTCCTTTTTGGTAAGAATTAGTTTATGACAAATCTTATCGAAAAGGAGTATTTTTATGCCAGTAGCAAAGGAACAGATTCGACAAATTATATCAGACAATAA
>JAVBLX010000059.1:0-31887 GCA_031553075.1 Acetivibrio sp. | reverse complement strand
GGCACGATGATATTTGGTGATAAAAAAGCAAAAAATGAAGTAAAAAGAAGATTTCATATTTAAATTATTTAATACAGGCGGCACAGGGCAGGATATAAAGATACTATGTAAAGGGAAGAGAAGGAGATCAGACTTGTGGGTATACAGGTAAAAACGCTGGCATGGAACAATAAAAAGAGCCGGAAAAAACGGGATGCCAGCATCACGGGTGTCGTATTAAGAGAATTGATTACAGATATTACCGGAACCGTGGAAGGACATAAACTTCAGAATGGTGAATATCGAAAACATCCGGTTGAACCAGAGTGGCATTGCCCAAGAGGATTTTCCCAGGATATCATTCAGCGGGAGAATTACCAGATGGAGTATCTGATACCGGATATCCAGGAGGATAAACGAGTGATTTTGCAGCTGCATGGTGGCGGCTATATCGGTCCAATGAAAAATATTTACCGGCGTTTTGCGGTTTTTTACAGTCGGGCATTAAACCACGGAAGCGTACTGACCATTGATTACCGGGTAGCACCGGTGCACCCGTTTCCGGCAGCTCTGGAGGATGCCTATGATGCTTATCAATGGCTTCTTAGTCAGTATCCGGCTAAACATATTATTGTGGTTGGGGACTCGGCAGGAGGCGGTCTGGCACTGGCACTCTGTCATTATTTGAAGGACAAAAAAGAAGCCTTGCCAGCAGGTCTGATACTGATGTCTCCCTGGACTGATTTGACAATTTCGGGGGAATCTTATGGTTTAAATTATGAGAAGGACCCTTTGTTTGGCAGGACAGAAGACAGTATGCTGTTCAATACGGACTACATTGGTGAAGCAGATCCCAAGAATCCCTATATTTCGCCGGCTTTCGGTGAGTTTGCCGGATTTCCGCCCATACTGATTCAGGTAGGTAGCTATGAAATGCTGCTGAGTGACAGTTTGATTATTGAGAAAAAGGTCAGACAGGCTGGGGGGAAGGTGCGCTGTACCGTTTATGAAGGAATGTTTCATGTGTTTCAGATGGCAGGAGGAATCTTGCCTGAGTCACGGGATGCATGGAAGGAAATCCGAGCAACTTTAAAACCAGCGAGCAGATGATTCCTTTTCAATTGGATTGAGAATTTTATGTATGACTGAGCAAATAAAAATACAAGAATAATACAAAATTAGAAATTCAAAAGCATTAATCTGAAAATGATTTTCAAATTCTCTTGACAAAGAGAAAAAGTATGTATCTGTATTCATCAGGCAGAAAAAACAATTAAGCAGCTTGGTACAGGTATAATTGAAGCGAACACTTTGATTTCTGCTCAGACATCTTTTGTGCTGGCGTTTTTCTGTATATTCCTGTTTGCACCCGGTAACACTCTGGTAAGTCAAAAAGTGAGATTGAACAATTGAATACAAATCTTTGATAACAAGGGCGTACTATACCCATTTTTAAAACGGGCTAGTCACATCCTTGTATTTTTGCTCCCATTTTTAGAAGGAAAAGTAAAACAAACGGAGGTTTTTACTCATGAAAAAAATATAATTCCCGGAAGAAAATGCAGTGATTAAAGCACAGGGAACCTTTAAACTTATACAGAAAAGGGGGATAGCAACTTATACTGTCGGCTTAAGGATGCTTCTATGGTGGTGAAATAACATTGCCTGTTTCAGTAATTGCCATGTTTTTTTATCTTATCCGAAAACATGATGACGTCCTTTTGGAATAATAAAAGGAGTTTTGGAGACCGGATCAGTCAATATCGTACAATCCAGTCCAAAAATCTCATCCATCAGTCCAGGTGTGATAATCGCATCTGGGGTTCCCTGAGCAATAAGCTGCCCCTTCTTCATAGCAAATATATAATCTGCATACCGGGCAGATAAGTTAATATCATGTAACACCATTGCAATAGTGGTGTGACGCTTTCTGTTTAAATCAGTTAATAAATCCAAAATTTCCACCTGATAGGCAATATCCAGATAGGTGATAGGCTCATCTAACAAAAGAATATCTGTCTGCTGCGCCAGTGCCAGTGCAATCCAAACCCGCTGGCGCTGGCCGCCGGATAATTCATCTACACAGCAGTCAGCCAATTCTTTAATACCCATAATTTCCATGGCCTCTTCAACAGCCTCATAATCAGCTTGTGTCATATTCTTCATAAACTTCCGGTAGGGAAAACGACCTCTCATTACCAAATCTGTTACCTTGATTCCTTCCGGCACAACCGGAAATTGTGGTAATAATCCCAGGCTCTGTGCTACCTGCCGGGAAGGAACCGATAAAATATCTTTTTTATTTAATAAAACGTGTCCGCTTTCCGGTTTTATCAAACGGGCAAAGGTCTTTAACAGTGTTGATTTGCCACAGCCGTTTGAACCAAGAATTACACTGATTTTTCCTTCTGGCAATGTCACTGATACATCCGATAAAATCGGGGTGTGGTCATATCCGGCCACAAGTTGAGTGGTAGCTATGGTTGCTTGCATACTCATACATTTTCTCCCTTCTTGTTTGTGTTAAGCAATAAGAACAGCAAATACGGTGCTCCGATAATCCCGGTAATCACGCCGACTGGATAACGTACGGCAAATGCATACTGTCCAATAAAATCCGCGGCTAAGACCAGAATGGAACCGGTCAGAGCGGAAGCCAGCATGTTTGTCTGCCCATGCTTGGTAATCCGAGCTGCGATGGGACCAGATAGAAAGGCTACAGATGCAATTGGGCCGGATACTGATGTAGCAAAGGCAATCAGTAATAAAGAGCATAATATTAGGGAAATTCTTACAACATTTAACTTAATACCCAGGGTGGTAGCATGTGCTTCGCCTAACTGAAGAATGGTCAGATAATGGTGGAGTGCTGTCATAGCAATTCCACAAAACAAAACAACCATGGCCAGTCTTGGCATATCCTCTAAGGAAACACCATTTAGGCTTCCACTTAGCCAACGCAGAGCACTGGCTACGTCATATTCCGATGCTTTTAATAACATCCAGGAAATGAGTGCATTTAAAAATGCCTGTACGCCAATACCGGTTAAAATCAATCGCCCATTGGAAAACCCCTTCCCTTTGGATACTCCTCCAGAAACAACATAAATGAATGCCGCAACGGCTAACCCGCATATGACAGCTAATGCCGAAACAGCACCTTTACTTAGTTTTAAAAATAAAATTCCAAATACAGCGGCGACACTGTTTCCTGAGGTAACACCAATAATATCCGGGCTGGCTAGGGGGTTACCCAATAACTTCTGGAAGGTATTTCCCGCCATACCAAAAGCCAGACCGCATAGAACGCTGGACAGTATTCTTGGCAGACGCAGTGTTTTAATGGTGAAAGCAGCACCTTTTATTTCTTCTCCCATCAATACCTGAAAAATAGTTTTGGGTGAATAGATTGTATTTCCATAAATCATCGAAAGGCAGATTAAAAACAATACCAGAAGGGCCATATAAAATACAATCAGCTTATATTGTTGCTGGCGTTTTTCATATCCGGCTATAATGCTTATCTCGCTTTTTGATTTCATAGGGCATTGACCTTAACCTTTCGTATAATGAAAATGAACACTGGTGCACCAATGAGAGCGGTAATAATACCAGACTCAATTTCACCTGGTTGACCAAATACCCTCCCTGTCACATCTGCAATCAGCATAATACAGCTTCCGCCAATCGCAGCAAAGGGCAATAAAGAGCGCATATCGGAACCAAGTAGTAAACGAACCAGGTGAGGAATCATTAATCCGATAAAGCCAATGGGTCCAGCCAGGGCGGTGGTGGATGCACATAAAAGGACACTTGCTAATGAAGCACCGGCACGTACCAGAGTGACATTCAATCCCAATGCGGTTGCGGTTTCTTCACCCAACGCCAGGGTATTAAGCGGAGCTGCAAGAAAAATGCTAAGTACAAATCCAACAATAAAATATGGCAAAATCAACCAGATATCATCCCAAGTAGCACCACCAATACTTCCTGTCTGCCAGAAACGAAATTGATCCATCACTTGTGAATTTGGCAGCATTACTGTATTGACCAAAGATTGCAAGGCTGTACCGGCTGCAGTACCAGCTAACGCCAGTTTAATTGGTGTTGCTCCGCCATGTCCGACAGATGCCAGCCCATAGACAAAGATTGCCGTAATGGCAGCCCCGGCAAAAGCCAACCAAATGTATTGATTTCCGGTGCTGATGTGAAAAAAAGCCATTCCGCAAACAACAAACAGTGATGCTCCTGTATTCACGCCTAAAATGCTTGGGTCAGCAATGGGATTGCGAGTGACTGCCTGCATCATAGCACCAGAGATACTTAAAGCAGCCCCGGCTATGATTCCGAAGATGGTACGGGGAATTCTGGCCCTGACCACATTGGCATTAAAGCTGTCGCTGACCGTTCCTGTAATTGCCATGATAATATCATGATATTCTACCTGTTTGGAACCATAGGTCACGGATAGCAGCGAGCACACCAGCAGGCAAAGGATGCCTGCCAGGCTATATAAAATAATTCTTCTCTTTTTTTTCATTAGATTTTACTTACTTATTTTTCAAATATGCTTCATTTAGCAGGCGCAGGTAGTCGTCGATTTCCGCCGGGATGGAAAGAATGGATGGTGTGGTTGCGGCCGCCAGTGCGGAAGTACTATCCAATAAGAGCACAGCACCATTTTTGATGGCAGGAATGGTTGACATCAGTTCATCGGCCTGAAGTGATGCTAAAAGAGCTTCATCCCCATATACAATCATAAGCTCTACATCACCTAAGGAATCCACGTTTTCACGGCTTAATGTAACAGAAAAATCTCCCTTGTCTTCTGCCAGGCTTAAAATACTTTCCGGAAGCACCAAACCTAAATCAGTTAAAAAGGATGCTCTTGGATCGGTTGGAAGATAGGCATAAAAAGTGCTGAAATCGTCTGGGCTTATCCAGAAGAATGCTGTTTTTGCACCAGCTAGTTCCGGGTACTGACTTAGCTTTTCTTTCATTAATGCATCAACCTCAGCAACCTTAGCTTCACCCTCTTCCTTCATGCCCATTCCGGTGGCATTTAAGATGGTCTGCTCCCGCCATGTAGTCTGCCAAGCGGCTGTCTGGTAAGGAACCACAGGTGCAATTTTGCTAAGTAGCTGGTAATCTTCTGCGGTCATACCGGAATATGCAGCAAGTATGACATCCGGCTGTGCATCACTGATCGCTTCGTAATCAAATCCATCCACGTCATTAAATACCACTGGGTTATTTTCCCCAAGGGCTTTGAAGGCATTGTCTGTCCAGGTATGTAACATGTTATCGGTAACCAAACCATAATTTGCGGCAGAAACGCCAATCGGCACAATACCAAGTGCAAGTGGTGTATCCTGATTTTCCCAACCCAGTGTAACAATCCGTTCCGGTTTACTTTCAATCACTGTCTCTCCCAAAGCGTGTGTAATCACGAGGGGATATTTTGTAGACTCTTTTGTTTCTGTCTCTGCGGTAGTGTTTAAGTTTTTATCTAAATCAGCCACAGTAGCAGCTGATTTACTGGCACATCCAGTAAGTAGGATCATTGATATTGTAAGGCATAATAAGCCTTCGATTGTTCTTTTCTTCATTTTTATCCTCATTTCTGCGCTGCTTTTTGCGTATATCAAGTTTGTGGTTGCAGCGCAGACACAAACTGGCAAAATCCTTATAACAAAGGTTAGCGGCCGCTAACTGGATTACAATATATCACATCAGAAAATGGATGTCAATAAGCATTAAAAAAAATAACTGGTTTTTATTGTAAATACATTTAGCTCCACAACGGTATCAGCATAACCAGAAAATAGTTCATTTTTTAAGATAAATAAACAGAAAAATAGGTTTCGAATAAAAATCATATTAGCTATTATTAAGATACAATAAAAAACTCAAGGGGGATAAGAAAATGAGAACAATGAAAAAATGGATTGCAGCAGGTTTGACAATTTGCATGGCTTTAAGCCTTACCGCTTGCGGTGGTGGAAACACTCAAAACAATTCAAAAACAGGAGAGCAAAGCGGTGCTGGTACGGAAGCTGCTGGCGGAGCCGCACAAGACGAAAAGGAAGGAGAAAAGACAACAAAGGAAGATGCACCGGGAAATCTGGTAATTTACTGTCCGCATCCATTGGAATTTATCAATCCACTGGTCAGTGAATTTGAATCACAGACGGGAGTTAAGGTAGAAGTAATTGCAGCAGGAACGGGTGAACTATTAAAGCGAGTGGAGTCAGAGCAGGAAAATCCGTTGGGAGATATTTTCTGGGGTGGTTCGCTTTCGACTATGAAACCACAGATGAATCTTTTTGAAAGTTACCAGTCGGTAAATGAAGAATTTGTTCAGGAAGGAATGAAAAACACAGAAGGACCTCTTACCAGATTTACAGATATTCCAAGTGTGCTGATGGTTAATACAGACTTGATCGGCGACATTGAAATTAATGGCTATGAAGATCTTCTTAATCCGGCATTAAAAGGAAAGATTGCTCATGCCGATCCGGCAAAATCATCATCATCTTACGAGCATCTGATTAATATGCTTTATGCAATGGGAGCCGGAGACCCGGAACAGGGTTGGGACTATGTTAACAAGCTTTGTGAGAATCTGGATGGAAAGCTGCTCAGCGGTTCATCGGCCGTATACAAAGGAGTTGCTGATGGAGAATATGTTGTAGGTCTTACCTTTGAAGAAGGCGGGGCAAAATATGTCGCTGACGGAGCACCGGTTAAGCTTATTTACATGGAAGAAGGCGTTATTTCCAAACCAGATGGCGTGTACATAATTAAGAATGCAAAAAATATGGATAATGCACAGAAATTTATTGATTTTATTACTGGTAAAGATGCTCAGACCATTATTGTGAAGCTCCTCAACCGTCGTTCAGTAAGAACCGATGTTTTACCCGCAGAATATCTGCCAGCCAAGGAAGATATCAATATTATTTACGATGACGAGGAATTAGTTGTAACCAAGAAGGATGAATGGATTAATCAATTCAATGATATTTTCACCAGCTATTAACAGGAGACGGATAGGAGTTTAGCAAACATGAGTAATGCAATTAATATCGAAAATGTAGTGAAGAAATATGGTGACATAACAATTATACCTGACCTTTCGGTGGAAATCAAAAATGGGGAGTTTTTTACCCTGCTGGGACCCTCCGGCTGCGGCAAAACAACCTTGCTGCGAATGATTGCCGGCTTTAATTCAATTGAAGCCGGGAAAATCAAATTTGATGATTTGGTGATTAATAATATCTCTGCCCATAAACGAAATATTGGCATGGTATTTCAAAATTATGCCATATTTCCCCATCTGACGGTCAGACAAAATGTGGAGTATGGTTTAAAGCTTCGCAAGACAGCCAAACCAGAAATTAAGAAACGAGTGGATGATATGCTCCGGGTGGTAAAAATCAGCGATTACCAGGAGCGACTGCCGGAACGGTTATCGGGTGGACAGCAACAGAGAGTGGCATTGGCCCGGGCTATTGTCATCCATCCCAATGTGCTTTTGATGGATGAGCCCTTGTCTAATCTGGATGCTAAGCTGCGAGTAGAAATGCGCAGTGCCATTCGAGAAATCCAGAAAGAAGTGGGAATTACCACGGTGTATGTGACCCACGATCAAGAGGAGGCGCTGGCCATTTCCGATCGAATTGCCGTTATGAACGAGGGAGTAATCCAACAGACTGGAGCACCGGAGGCAATCTATTCCCGGCCCTATAATGTCTTTGTGGCCACTTTTATCGGGCATTCCAACTTGTTTACGGGAATCATTAGAAAGAAAAAGGGAAGCACAGGCTGTATGATAGAATTTGAAAAGGGCTATCGGATAAAAATGGATAACATGAAGGAGGATTGTCATGATGGAATGAAGGTTCTGGTAGCAATACGCCCGGAAGAATTTTCAATTGTCAGGGATTCTTCAAAACCACTATTACCGGAAGAGGGAATTCTGGTAAGAATTCATAGCCGAACCTTCCTTGGAAAACACATTAATTATCAATTGGCAGTAGAGGAATCCTTATTGGAAAGCGGGCAGACATCCATTGAATATTCTCAGGATATAGGACATGCAGAGCGGATTTTTGAAGTTGGTGAGGAAGTGCTGTTAGAGCCCAATCCGTTGAAAATTAATATTTTTACCCCAGACGGTTCTCGAAGTTTGATAAAAGATGTGGTGCAGGCTGAAAGTAATGCTTCAACCTCAGGTGAGCGAGATGCGCAGATAGGAGCCAAAAATGGGTAGAAAAAAGTTTAAAGCCGATTTCTGGACCATAATCACCCTGGTGATTGTGCTGGTATTTGCCATCTTTCTGATATATCCGCTATTTTCACTGTTTATCAGCGGTTTTCAAGATTCACAGTCTGGCAGCTTTACCATGGAAAATTTTTTGAAATTCTTTTCTAAAAAATATTATTACCGAACCCTGGGACATAGTTTTCTGGTTACCACCTGTACAACCATTCTGGCAGTGGCAATCGGAGCACCCTTGGCATATCTCACCACCGTTTTTAAAATAAAGGGAAAAGGTCTGATTGACATCCTTATTATTATTTCCATGCTGTCACCGCCATTTATCGGAGCCTATTCCTGGATTATTTTGGGAGGAAGAAGCGGTGTGCTGACCAAATTTCTCACAAGCCTGCTGGGGCAGGAAATGCCATCCATCTATGGATTTGGCGGAATTCTTCTGGTCCTAACCTTAAAGCTCTATCCGTACATTTATCTGTATACTACCGGAGCTTTGAAAAAAGTAGATTCCTCTCTAAGTGAAGCAGCAGAAAGTCTGGGCTGTAACCCGGTACGTAAGGTGACTACCATTGTGCTTCCTCTGATTGCACCTACCATCCTGGCGGGATCATTGCTGGTATTTATGAATGCACTGGCGGACTTTGGAACACCAATGCTGATCGGTGAAGGGTATACGGTAATGCCGGTTTTGATTTACAATGAATTTATCAGTGAGACCGGCGGTCATGCTAATTTTGCAGCGGCGTTGGCAGTCATTATGGTAGTAGTAACCGGAGTTATGTTTTTGGGGCAGAAATATGTGGTGAACAGAAAGTCATTTACGATGAGCTCTCTTCGACCTTTGCAGGCCGTCGGGCTAAAAGGGTGGAAGAACCTTCTTCTTCATATTCCGGTGTATTTGGTGGTTATGTTGTCAGTATTGCCCCAGGTAGTGGTTCTTTACACCTCCTTTAAGGCTACCAGGGGAGCCATGTTCGCCGAAGGCTTTTCTCTGGATAGCTATCGATCCATCTTTAAAAACCTGGCAAAGCCAATTATAAATACTTATAAATTCGGTTTAATTGCCATTATAATTATCGTCTTTCTGGCGATGTTCATTGCATATATAACAACCCGTAAGAAAAGCCTGCTTACCGGTTTTATTGATTCAATGACCATGTTCCCGTACATCATACCAGGATCGGTTCTGGGTATTACCATGTTGCTGGCCTTCAACAAAAAACCATTGTTATTAAGTGGAACAGCTGTTATTATTATAATAGCATTTGTGGTCAGAAGACTTCCCTATACGTTACGTTCCAGTGCAGCAATCCTGTATCAGATCAGTCCAAGTATGGAGGAGGCAGCTATCAGTTTGGGGGATTCGCCGATAAAGTCCTTTTTCAAGGTCACGGCATATCTGATGTTGCCAGGTGTCTTCTCGGGAGCGATTTTAAGCTGGATTACAATTATTAATGAGTTAAGTGCTTCTGTTATTCTTTACACCGGAAATACCAGAACCATGTCCGTATCAATATATACCGAGGTTATCCGGGCAAGCTATGGTACAGCAGCAGCATTAGCCAGTATTCTTTCTCTTACCACTGTCATTTCCCTGTTGCTGTTTTTTAAACTATCGGGGAAAAAGGAAATCAGTTTATAGCAGGGAGAAATGGGGGATTTCATGAAGATTAAAAAACACGGTTATTTTAAGGATGATATTCGAAAAATGCTGTTGCTTCATGGAATCATCCCTGTTTTTTTTGTGTCTTTGGTTTGTCTGCTTCTCTTTGCCATCACCTGGGGATATTCCATGAAGAAAACCAATCAGGAAAATAACCGGGAAATCTCAGCGGAGCTGGAGGAAACCGTACGGGATTATATGATACTTATGGAGGAGCTGATTACAGAAATGGATTTAATCAATCCAGAACTGGGACAGGGAACGAGGGTTTCCATTTTTGAAAAAATTTATAAATTGTCCAATGAACGGAAAAAAAAGGCTAATTTATATGTTTTTGATGAAGAGCTAAATTCTGTCATATCGGCAACCAGAGAGGTTCCTGAATTTTTAAATGGTGAGCAATATGCCAATTGGGGGATTTTTCGTAAAATGAATGAAAATCCCGGTAACGTGGAAATAAAAGTCGTGGAAGAAACCGATTCTGACGTGATGTGGCTGGTTATGGGAAGGACGATTGGGTCTGCCAATGAGAAGAAAGAAGGATATGTTGTTTTTGCCTTGGATAGTCGCCAATTTAATATTGAGCTGACCAGGTACTCATCTCAAACGGTTATTGCTGATCAGTATGGTTGGATATTTGCCGGTAATAGCTATGACTTTTTGGATAGTGCCTTAAGGTTTGATTTGACCAGACAGACCAGCAATGATTACATTACCGGAACGGATATATTAGAGGGAAATTTATGGGTTTACAGTATCTCCTCCAAACGGGAACGGGATGGTGTCCTCGGCTATGTTGCGGCCAGTTTGGGACTGGTGTTTTTGATGATTACTACTTTGGTGTTTATCACCACAAAGATGATGTCTGCTTCTAAAACAAAAGACTTGTATACCATTGTGGAGGCCTTTGAAAAGGTAAAGGGCGGCAATCTGGATACTTATATTGAAATACCCGGAGACAATGAGTTTACCCTCATAGCGGAAGCCTATAATCTGATGTTAGATAGTTTAAAAGAACAGATGGAGACCAATCTGGAAATGGGACAGCTGGTAAATTCATCTCAGACAAAACAGCTGGAATCCCAGTTTAATCCTCACTTTCTCTTTAATACACTGGAAAATATACGATTTATGTGTAAGCTGGATGCCAATTTGGCAGAGAAGATGATGTTTCAATTATCAGTCCTTCTCCGGTACAGCATTAGTAATCAGCAGGAAGAGGTCACGCTGGAAGAGGATATTCAGTACACAGAGAATTATATGAATATATTAAAATACCGGTTCAATCGGAGATTTCATTATACGATGGATATTTCTCCGGAAGCAGCCGGATGCATTATTCCTAAGCTGGTCGTTCAGCCGATGATTGAGAATGCCATAAAATATGGCTTTGAAGGACGGGAAAATCTGACAGTTACAGTAAAAGCAGAAATTGTGAAAATGGAGGGAGAGGAATCCATTCTTCTGCTAACTTGTCAAGATAATGGTGCAGGGATGAAGGACGAGGTTTTGAGAGAAATGCAGCAATTATTGAAGGAAAAGACCAACCGGAGCAACCACTTCGGCTTGTTTAACATACATAGAAGAATACGGCTTCGGTATGGAGCGAAATACGGAGTAGAGATTCAAAGTAAGGAAGGGGAAGGAACGGTACTTAAGATTCTTTTGCCGGTAAGATAAAGGAAAGTTGGGGGACGAATATGTTAAGAATACTTATTGTAGAGGATGAAGATATTATCCGGAAAGGGTTGGTTTTTACAATTGACTGGCTTAGTATGGATTGCGTTATCATTGGGGAAGCAAGAGATGGTCGAGAGGGGCTGGAAAAAATTCTGGAAGGTGAGCCAGACGTTGTGATTACTGACATCAAGATGCCTAATATGAATGGTTTTGAAATGATTCGGGAGGCTGAAAAAAGTCGGCAGTTTAAAAAGATCTTTCTTACCAGCTATGCAGAATTTGATTATGCCAGGGAAGCGATTGCGCTGCGAGCTTATGATTATCTTTTAAAGCCAGTGGATGAGGAAAGAATAAAAATGCTTATGAGGAATCTGAAAGCCGAAATCGAAAACCATCGGGAGGTGGAATTTGCCATGGAAAGTTCAAAAAATTCCAATTGCCTTGATTTAAACTACTATCTGGATGTGGACCATGCCGATAACTCTTATGTGGGAAAGACCATTGAAAAGGTTATGTCCAATTATTCTGAAAAAATAAGCATTGAATCCATTGCTGCGGAATTTGGTGTCAGTCCAAGCTATTTAAGCCGGAGGGTCAAGGAAGTTACGGAGCATACTTTTTTAGACCTGTTAAATTCCTATCGGGTACAGCAGGCTATACGATTATTGAATTCAGAAAAATATCGGGTCTATGAAATATCAGAAATGGTTGGATTTAGCGATTATAAACATTTTTGTACCGTTTTTAAACGTTACACTATGAAGTCACCTACGAATTTTATAAAACAAAAGAAATAGTTTACTATTGACTGATTTGGTATGGAGTGTGTTATAATTTAAACAACATGAATTACATTAGAAAGCATTGAGGTGGTAGTATGGATATTGAAGTAAGTGAATACTTAGAACCAGGATATGCACCTGTAGTGGATTACGAGAGCTGGCGTGTAGCTATCTTAAATGATTGTGAGGAATTGGAAGTTCCCAATTTAAAAACAATGCAAAAGCACCTATACAGCGATGAAGTGTTTGTTTTGCTAAAAGGGAAGTGTATCCTCTTCACAGGTGGGAATGAGGATACGGTTGGAACGGTTAAAAGTGTGACGATGGAACCTTATAAATGCTATAATGTAAAAGCAGGTGTATGGCATACCCACACTTTGGAAAAAGAGAGTAGTGCACTGATTGTAGAGAATAGAAATACAGATGATTCCAATTCTCCTAAAATAAATTTGAATGAGGAACAGATTCAGCAATTGCGCGCAAGTCTAGGTGCAAATGGCTGATTGGGGGTGTCATATTGATTATATATCATGCAGGTAAGGAAGCGGTAGAATATCCTGAAATAAGGAAAACTAAGTATACAAAAGATTTCTCATGGGGGTTTTACTGTACAAATAATTATGATCAAGCAGTCAGATGGGCAAGGCGTGGAAGTGGGACGCCAATTATTAATTATTTTGATTTTACAGAAAACACAAACCTCAAAATATTGAAATTTGAAGAAATGACGGATGAATGGCTGGAGTTTATTGCAAATTGTCGAAACGGGGAGCTGCATCCATATGATATTGTTGAAGGTCCGATGGCAGACGATACTGTTTGGAATTTTGTAAACGATTATTTAAATCAGGAAATTACAAAAGAACAATTTTGGGTGTTAGCAAAGTTCAAATATCCAACACATCAAATTAGTTTTCACACAATTTCGGCACTGAATTGTCTGAAGTTTGAGAGGAGTGAGCGGATTGAAGACAAATAGGGAAAAGGATGATTTGTTTTATGTATGCTCGCTGATTGAGTTTGTCGGGCGCAAGACGAAGAACAGGCGTAGAAATATTGTACTTGCCCTAGGTGAAGAAGGCATTTTTAAGCAGTTAGAGGATGCTCAGGTGAATCATAGTCTGAGCTTTGAACAGGTATCCGATGAAGTAATTGAACAATATAGAATACCAGAGGGAAAGTTTGATACGATTTCAAACTGTAAATATAAGATTCCAAGTGTAACGGCAATAGGGAAAGTCTATCAGAGATTGATTTTAGACTGTGCGCAAGAAGGAAAAGAAGTTACAGAATTGATGAATGTATTTCAGTCTTTCATTAGTGATGAAATTTCGAATTTTTCAACGAATGTGTATTATTCCAATCCCAGTTATTTAATGAATTCTTATAGAGAAGGAATACTACTGGATTAAAAACAGAATTGTAAATAGAAACCAGAATCTGAGAAAAGAAGTTCAAGGATTCTGGTTTTAGAGTTTAAAGAAAGGAAATGATCCAACCACTCGATAAAGAGGAAAATTGGATTATGGGTGTGAAAAATGAATATGAGTATGAATATAATCGGAGGAGCAGATGGTCCTACCAGCATATTTTTGGCGGGGAAAGTTGGATGGATTAATTTTTTTGGATTGATCATTATGGTGCTGATTCTGATACCCAATATACTTTATGCAGTAAAATTTCGTGAAGCAAAAAATAACTGTCAGAATAAGATTATGAATATCACAGAACAGGTTGGACGATATGGGTCGATGTTTTTGATGGTATTTAATATTGGAATTGCGGAGCTTGGTTTCTTTTCGCCAGAGGCATTTGTAACATATTTATTTGGTAATATCATTTTGCTGTTGGTATACTGGGTTATCATGGTTTTACATATTAAAAAACCGGGAAAAGGAAAAGCACTGGCCCTCGCAATTATTCCAACTGCTATTTTCCTTATGTGCGGTATCACATTAGGACATATCCTGTTGATAATAAGTGGAGTGATTTTTGGAATCGGACATATATATGTAACCAATGAAAATGCAAAGGAATTCGTAGAGCGAAAATAATATATTTCCCTCAGTTGGATTAAATGAGAATAAGAATAGCAGATTAGAGCAAGCGACCTGGAAACAATCCCAGGTCGCTTGTTGCTGAAACAAATCTGCAATATCCATTTGCGGCAAAGTTAAAATTTCTTGTTACATTTTCCCATTCTGTTCTTCTGCTTCTGCTTTACCTAAAAGATAGAGGAATGCGATAGCCGGGATTCGCAAAATCGGCACATCTGTTTCATGCTTTGTAATACCGAAGTCGTCTAATTTCTTTGTAATTAAAAAGGCATTGGTTACTTTGGCGTTTTCGTCCCGGCAAAGCTCTACGATTGCATCAGAGGCAGGGAGATGGGAGTTGTTGCGGTACTTTACCTCACATAGAATTTTCTCACGGGGAAGTTCCACCACAACATCAACCTCTTTCTGATTGTCCTTTGCCTTTCTGAAATATCCCAACTGTGCTGTACTGTTTTGATAGAAGGATACAATATGCTTATATACCATTGTTTCCACCATGGCGCCAAGTTCGCTTTCATCTGAAAGCACATCATCAATCATTAATACTGCATTGCGGATAGCCGCATCAGCAATAAAGATTTTTGGTTTGCCTTTCAATGCCCCTTTGCTTCCCACATTCATAGGCTTTGCCAGATAAATAAGGTTCGACATTTCCAGAGCTTCAATATAGCTGTCAATTGTATTGACAGAGATGTTTTCTAATTCCTTTGCCGCGGTGGTTGCACTGAAAATCTCCGTAGAGTTCACGCAGAGATATAAAAACAGCTTTTCCATCAAAAGCGGGCTTCGGATATTGAACAGGGTCAACACATCTCGCTTGATGACCTTATCTACCACATCTTCACGCAGCATCCTTTGCGCATAAATATCATCATCGGATAATACAAGCTCTGGGAAACCACCAATCATAAGATAGCGGTTAAAATGCCCCTCCAGAGGTAAAAATCTGTCCATTAAATCCCCAAGCTGTGCATTGTTCATTTTAACAAGTTTTGTCAGCTTCAAGTTTTCTGGCAATATGGGTTCATCAAGCTGAAGCAGCTTACAGTATTCATAAAATGACATTGTGGGTATTTTCAGCACACTCCACCTGCCGGTACCACTGTCAGTCCCGCCTTTTTCCAGAACAGGGCTTGCTGAGCCTGTTGCTATCAGATGAATATCCTTTCTACTGTCATAAATGACTTTCATCCATAGCTCCCAATTATCTGTGTACTGGATTTCGTCAAGGAAAAGATATCTTGCTCCATCTATGGGATATAAGGACTCGTAGATGGATAAAACACGTTCCACATTGTTAAGCTTGACAATCGGATTATCGAAAGACACATACAGAATGTTTTTTGCATTAACATTATCATCTATCAGATTATCTATCATTTGGTACATAATTGTTGTCTTACCAACACGCCTTGCACCAGAGAGTACGGTAAATCTGCGGATACTCTTATGCTTTAACATTTTGAGTCCTTCATAAAAAGCCAGACGTTTTTGGGGCTTACTTTCCTCTTTAATTGCAGAGGGATTTCGCCACCACGGATTGTATTGTCTTAATACTTTAATGACCTGTTCATCACTTACTATAGCCATAAAACACCTCCTGATTAGCAGTATTACCCGGAGTTATTGAGTTATACTTTAATAATACCACTACTATTAACCAAGTATACTATGGTAATTTGGTTGTAGTTACCTAAGTACATTATAGCAATTGATCTACTGTTATGCAAGTATACTTCGATAACTGCTAATAAAAATGCATTGGATTAAAGTTCAATGGGCGTCTGTAGTTTCCGTTCCAAAGTCTCCAGGAATTTTCCTGCTGCTTTCGATTGTAGCTGATGTTTCTTCCAAATGATGTCTAAATTGGCTTCAAGGCGCGGCTCCAGCGGTCTGAAGCAAAGGTGGCTGTCACCGGTGGTGTTAATCAGCTTATCCAATGTAATGGCATATCCGATTCCCGCCTCGACGAGAAATGAGGCGTTATATATTAAATTGTATGTGGCCGCGATATTCAGTTTATCGGGGTCCCTCTTCAGCCACCGGGACATCTCCTCGCTGACGAACCGCTGCTTTGAAGTAATGAGAGGTAGATCCCACAAGTCCTCCGGATGAATGGTATCGTGGGCGGCAAGAGGGCTGTCTTTCCTCATCAGTACACCCCAAACATCTACGGCGGGTAAACGCATGGAATCGTACTTTGATACATCGGTTGGCTGAATCAAAATGCCAAAGTCCAAAAGCCCTTTATCCAGCCGTTGGGTAACATCTTCTGCGTTGCCGCTGTGCAGGTGAAATCGCAGCCGCGAATGCTCTTTTTGAATACCTTGAATCAAATCGGCAATAAAGCCCATGGCATGACTCTCACCGCTTCCGATGTAAACATCACCGCTTATGTTTTCTGCTGATTGATTGAAATCAGACTCCGTTTTTTCCACCAATTCAATAATTTCCTGTGCACGCTTTCGGAGAAACAATCCTTCCTCTGTAAGCGTTATTTTTCTGTTTCCTCGTAGAAACAGTTTTTTGCCCAGTTCCGCCTCCAAGTCCATAAGCTGCTTAGAAAGAGTAGGCTGTGTGACGTGTAGAGCTTCTGCCGCTCCGGTAATGCTTTCTTCTTTCGCAACGGTTAAAAAATAGCGTAAAACTCTGAATTCCACTATAAACCCTCCTAATATTATCATCTTAACACTATGATATCTTGTCTGGCTATTCCTGTCAACTATACATGAACATTCAGTATAACTATTTGTTATTTCTGTTGTTTCGAGTTATACTATTGCTAAAGGCATTGACCAAAGTGTTATAAGTTAGATGGGAGAAGGGCAGTTATGAAAAAGGAAGCAAATGATACCTGTGTAGATGAAACAGCAAAAAAGCTTCGTGATATGTACAACGAGGTTGAGACGCAATACCGCCCAGATTTGCGCTGGTGGTTAGCGGAGGGCTTGAATACAGACGAAACCCTGCGGAAAAATATTCACGAAATATATGATTCTGGATTTGGAGCGGCGGAATTCCTTGCTATGCCAGAAGATGGTGCAGATTCGTCTATATATGGCTGGGGTTCAGACGAATGGACCAGTGATACACGTCTGATTATTAACGAGGCCACCAGGCTGGGGCTGGGGTTTAGCCTGACCAGCGGCGCACATTGGGCGAATGCAAATCTTCCGGATACATATGCATGGAGAGGCGAATCCTACAACCCTGATAGTAAGGCAGCCGCCAAGGAGCTGGATTATGCAACCATTCTCTTAAATCCCGGTGAATCTTTCAACGGAATCCTGCCGCTGCCGGTCAAGCCCAATTCTGACGTAAACGAAGAAGACTCCATGACAAGCGATATCCACTCAACTGCGGCGACTTATACAACCTATCAATTTCAAGGCATAGTGGCGGCGAAGGTGGTGAAACCGCGTGCGGAATCTGGACAGGATTTTGGATATGGTCAAGGGGTTGGCAGTGGCATTTTAGCGCTGAATAGCTTGCGTGATTTAACAGAGAATTGTAAAAAAACAGGAGACGCTTACCATTTCAACTGGAGCGCACCAGAAGACGGTGTCTATGCCTTGTTTATATATTGGATGCACGGTACAGGGCAAACCGCTTCGCCTTCCATAAGTACCAACTATACGATTAATTATGTGGATTCTTATGGCGTGGAAGCGCTTATTGATTACTGGGAACAGATTGTATTGACGGAGGAATTGAAAAAGACCATCCGCCAGAATGGGCGTGGAGAAATTTACATGGATTCCTTGGAACTTCATACCTATGGGGCAGGTGGAATTTTCTGGGGTTATCATTTTAAAGAAGCGTTTATGCGCCGCAAGGGTTACGATATTACCACCTATCTGCCGTTGATTACAGCGGATAATATACGAGTTGTAAGCAGCAAGGCAAAACAATATGACTATGCAGCGGAAAATGAAAAGGACAATAAGCTGGTACAAAAGGTGCGTATGGATTTTTACAGTGTTCTCACTGCTATGTATGAAGAAAATGTATTAAAACCATTGCAAACATGGTTGCATTCCTTGAATATGACCCTGCGGGCCGAGCCTTCTTATGGAATGCCTTATGAAATTTCCACGCCTGGCCGTTATATTGATGGTATTGAGACAGAATCATTTGCCCAAGTATCAGACATTGACTTGTTTCGTGGAATGTCCGGTTCTGCCCACATGTACAATCGCATCTTTTCCAGCGAAACAGGAGCGGTGGTAAATCGCAACTATTATTATAGCATGGACGATTGGACACAGTTATGCTTTTTGCAATTTGCTGAGGGTGTTAACCGGACTGTATTTCATGGATACTCTGCCATTGAAGGCTCAGAAAGCGACACCTACTGGCCAGGGCACGAAGGAATGTATGCTTTTGTCTCGGAGCGGTTCAACAGCCGCCAGCCAGCCTCCATTCATTATCCGGGATGGACGCAGATGTTGGCACGAAACCAAAAAGCGCTTCGCCAGGGTGTTCCTGCCCGTGATATCGCAATACTCCGTACCGATTATGCTTTCATCAACTATGGTCAGCCAGAAGGTTATGATACATTTGCAACCAATTATTCCATGCATGATATCCCGCATTTTTGGAATGATCTGTCTCTGCAACAGGCGGGGTATACCTATGACTATTTTTCACCGCTTTTACTTGAGGATGAAGAGAATGTTTCATGGACCGATCGAGAATTGCAGCCAAACGGGCCTGCCTACAGGGCTATCATCGCCTATCAAGAGGAAATGGAACTTTCTGGTGCTCAAAAATTGCTTAAAATTGTTAAGGACGGACTTCCGTTACTTTTCGTCAACAATAATACGGAAATCACAGACTATGCCGGAGCAAAATGTCAGCACAAAAAAGCGGCGTCAACCAGCAAATATTTATGTGATGCCGATGAAGCTCTTGAAAAAGTGATTTCCAAGATGAAGGAATTACCCAATGTTTTGGAAGTGGATAGCCCCAGTCAGGCACTTGAAGCTTTGCAGAGACTTGGAGTTATGCCGCGGGTGGCATATGATTCACCAAACGGCGAAATCCTCACAATGTCCCGTTGGGATGTGAAAGAACAACTATTCTATACATTTGCTTACTCCTATAAATTCGAGGTGGAAAAGAACACCGGACCTTGCACTTTTACCATGCGTATTGAGTGCGAAGGTATTCCTTACCAAATTGACACTTGGACTGGTGAGGTCGGGAAAATCGGTTTGTATGAGGTTAAGGAAGGGCGTACCTGCATTACCTTAACATTAATTCCTGGTGAATCGAAGCTGATAGCCCTTGATTTAAGCCGTGGAGGAGAGCTCCATGCAATTGATTCCTCGGCACATGATGTGGTTGTGTCGGGCGGCAAGCTGTATGCGGTTGCCAACGTGGATGGGGAATATAAAACCACTCTCAGCAATGGACAGAAGGTTGAAATAAAGGCAAAAGTTCCTTCTGCGATTCCGCTAACAAGTTGGGATATTGTAGTGGAGGACTGGAATGAGGGCGATAAAGTAGTGAATACCGAGGAGAAGTTCGGTCATATTACTACCGAAGTTTATTACACCACAAAGAAAACCCGGTTGGAGCTGGGGAATCGTAAACTCGAACCGTGGAAGGACATGCAGGCTGCCGGGGAACAACTTAGTGTTCTCGCAGGAGAAAAGCCATCCCTATCCCATGTGTCAGGTGTTGGGATTTATACCACCACTTTCAGCCTTCCCGATGAATGGTCTGAATCAAATGGTGCGATACTCTGGATCGACTTCGCTGGCGGAGGAACCGTCCAGGTTCAAATCAATGGAAGTAAACCTCGCAGCGTCAATACCCGCACGCTGCAGACCGATATCAGCGGACTGGTAAAAGCGGGTGAAAATGTTATGTGCATTGAGGTAACCACTACATTGACAAATCGGATGCTGCAAAGAAGATATCAGGACAAAAAATCAGGATGGAATGAAGCATTCCCTTCGGTACAGAATTATGGACTTACGGGAGAGGTGTATATTGTGCCCTATACGAAGGTTCCGCTTATTTGAAAGAAAAAAATAATAGAATTAGGAGTGCATATATTATGGATATGAATCAATTTCTTGACCATGTGAATCAGGGGCGTCCCATATCCGTTGAATCGGAAATCCACGGATATATGGTTGGTTTAAGCAATGAAGCTATGCGTATCACAGCGGAGTTAAACGGTTCTTACCACACACCAGAGGAAATCCGCACCTTGTTTTCCGAGTTGATTGGAAAGAAGGTTGACGAGTCTTTTAACGTGTTTCCGCCGTTCTATACGGATTGCGGAAAAAATATCAGAATTGGTAAAAACGTCTTTATCAATGCTTGCTGTTGCTTTCAAGATCAGGGCGGCATTACCATTGGAGATGGGGCTTTGATTGGGCATCGGGTGGTGCTGGCCACGCTTAATCATGGGCTTTCAGCCAGCGACAGAGCCACCACTTATCCTGCACCGATTGTGATTGGTAAAGGTGTATGGATAGGCGCAGGCGCAACCGTTCTGCAAGGCGTAACGATTGGTGATAATGCGGTGATAGCGGCGGGCGCTGTTGTAACCAAGGATGTGCCAAGCAATACGGTTGTCGGTGGAATACCCGCTAAAATAATAAAAAAAATTTCTAATGAGGTTTACAAAACGTTTGATTCCCAATGAAGGAAGCGGGAACGGATACTAAGGAATAATTATCTTTCAATGCATTCAGATAAAAATCGATACTTGCATCATCATCAAGCAGCGGAACAATCACTCGTGTTTCGCTGTTCTCTATTTGTGAATTACCTTCAAAAGTGAGATTAGTGGTAAAAGAAGGAAGTGCAGAAACACGGACCAGCTCTTGAAATGCAGTTCTTTCTGACTGACGGATAAAATTCGTTTTGGTAAGTTTACTTATGATTCGTTCCTGCCACAGGCCGATTTCATTGTATAACAGCATAGTCTCACCAGCCAAATCAGACAGATGGATTCCTTTTGGATGTCCAGCAAATGGGTGAGCCGGTGGAACGGTTACAAATAGCTGCTCCCTACAATATAATTTTGAGATGACTGTTTTGCTCTCAATAGGGATATTTGTAATCACAACCTGAAATGTATGATCAAACAGCTTTTCTGCTAAGTCTATTTTGGCGTTGATTTCCGTTGCTATATTTTTCTCTGGAAACTGACGCATAAGTGCGGGGGCGAAGCTCCATAATGGACCGGGAGCACAACTGCCAATATTTATGGTATGGAGACTTTTCTCATAAGTAGCAATGACATCCTGTAGTGATGATACTTCATTTAATATTTTTCGGGCATGTATTACAGCAAGTTTTCCGGCCTCATTTAAAACAATACGGTTTTTGGTGCGTTCAAATAGGACAGAGCCAAGCTCCGCTTCTAAATTCTGCATGGAACGGCTGAGCGTCGGCTGTGATATATGCAATTCTTTGCTGGCATCGGATAAAGTGCCACACTTTTCAACTTCTAATAAATGCTGTAACCATATGAGCTCCATGTATTTACCTCCAAGTAGGGTATTGCTCCAGCGCTAAAATATCGCAAATTATCGCAGATAAGAAACCCATATATTCAAGCTTTCTTATCTGCAAAAGCTGTGATATTTAACCAACGGATTAACAGTATGCAAAATTTGAATAGCGCTATGTAATATTGATATTGTACATTTTTTGACAAAGGTTGTAAAGTATTATTAGGATTTTGAGTTATCAAATGGAGATATGGATAAGATTGCAACGATGGACATCGGTCATAGTGAGATTATCAACCATTATATCGCGGGAACCGCAAGAATGCTAAATGGTTGGAAAAATTCATGAATAAAGAGTGTAGTTATGCGTAGGTAGTGTCAAGTAATTTAAGAAAATGCACATAGAGAGGAGTCTGGTAATGAAGAAAAAAACAATCGGAAAAGACTTATCCGTTTCGGCAGTTGGTCTGGGATGTATGGGGCTGTCACACGCCTATGGAGCCGCAATGGAGCATCGGGAAGCGGTTAAACTGATTCGGGAGGCTTATGAGAGCGGTTACACGTTCTTTGATACGGCTGAGTGCTATGTGGGTATGGAAGCAGATGGTGCAATATCATATAACGAAGAACTTGTCGGTGAGGCTTTAAAGGATGTGAGAAATCATGTTATAATAGCGACTAAATTTGGCGTGAAGCATTCTGCCGATGGTTTGTTTACCGATAGCAGACCAGAAATAATTCGCAAATCAGTTGAGGGAAGCTTAAAACATCTCGGCATGGAACGTATTGATTTGTATTATCAGCACCGAATTGACCCAAGCGTGCCGGTTGAAGAAGTGGCTGGTGTCATGAGTGAATTAATAAAGGAAGGCAAAATTACTCATTGGGGTATGTCGGAAGTAGATGAAGAGCATATCAGAAAAGCACATGCAGTGTGTCCTGTAACCGCTATTCAGAATCGATATTCCATGATGGCAAGGTGGTATGAGAGTTTGTTTTCTGTTTTGGAAGAATTGAATATCGGTTTTGTGGCATTTAGTCCTCTTGCAAATGGGATATTATCAGATGCATACTCTGCTAAGGATGTATTTCAGGACAAAAATGATTATCGGAGTTTTATGCCACAGTATCAGGCTGAAAGCTATCAGAAGAATGAAGAATTGCTCACATTGCTTCGAAGACTGTCAAAGGAGAAAGAGGCAACACCTTCTCAAATTGCACTTGCCTGGATGATATGCAGAAAAGATTTTATTGTTCCCATACCAGGCAGTACAAAGCTGGCACGCATACAGGAAAATGGAAGGGCAGCAGATATGGCATTGTCTGAAAAAGAAATAGCGGATATCGATGAGGCATTGGACAAGATGGAGCTGTCAGAGATTTATGGTGGATATAGACCAGGAAGATAGTCGGGAATAAAGGTTGGTAAATTTCAGGTAGTACGGAGATGAACAGAATTAACAAATAAAAAATAAATAGGAAAAGGAGATTTAATTATGAAGGTATTAATGATTAATGGTAGTCCAAGAGCCAATGGAAATACTGCCATTGCATTGCATGAGATGGAGCAGATTTTCCAAAAGGAGGGTATCGAAACAGAGATTGTACATGTGGGGAATATGGCAATTCGCGGGTGTATTGGATGTCGGGCCTGTATGAAAACAGGTAAATGTGTGTTTGATGATATTGTAAATGAAACAGCGGAAAAATTTAAAAACTGCGATGGACTGGTGATTGGAAGTCCTGTTTATTATGCATCAGCCAATGCAACGCTGGTTGCGTTTATCACAAGATTATTTTATAGCGGACGTTTTGATAAAAGCATGAAGGTTGGTGCAAGTGTTGTGGCTGCACGCAGAGGAGGTCTTTCTTCTACTTTTGATGAACTGAATAAGTTCTTTACCATTTCAGGTATGCCAGTAGCCTCTGGTCAATATTGGAACAGTATCCATGGTGGAGCACCGGGAGATGCTGTGCAGGACGAGGAAGGTTTACAGGGAATGCGTACATTGGCAAGAAACATGGCGTTTCTTATGAAAAGTATTGAACTTGGTAAAGAAAAATATGGCATGCCGGAAAGAGAAGAAATACATTTCACTAATTTTATTCGATAATAAAATCAAATTGCTGCACTTTTGATCGAGAAATGTCTAGAGTTGCAGGAGTAAACAATATCTTGTCAAAATAGAGATAAGGCAAAAATGAGGATACGGCTCAATTATAGAGTTGTATCCTCATTTTAAATAAAAAAATAACTAAATGCAAAAAACAGCATAAATATATGTCAAGTGTACTTGTTAATGCTTTTTGAGAAAATATGAAAGAAGCTAATTCTTTAAAAATTAACAAAGGAATTGACATCACATAATATATTATGTTACATTATGTGTAACGTCATGAGCATTAAAGCAGGATGGAAAAGAGGTCATGTATGAAAGAAATAATTCTGGACACAAAAGAAGCCCTTGATATTTATATGAACCCACAGCGTCAACGGCTGCTTCGACAAATGAACTTACTGGGAGCTCCGGTTACACCGAAAAAGCTTGCGGATATTCTCAAAATATCACCTTCCAGTGTGCAGCACCATTTGGAAAAGTTAAAGTCACTTGGTTTGGTTGAGATTCATCACACGGAACAAATCAGGGGGATTACAGCCCGCTTTTATGCCCCATGTAATACTACGGTGCACATTGGTCTTGAGAAGAATGATGAGTTTTTAGACGAAAGAGAAATATTAATCAAAAATGAAGTGGCCGGAGTGTTGGATACTGGTCTGAAGAAAGCAAAGCAAGCAGGGAGTAGGGAAGGAAGTATGATTGGCGATATCATGACTGGAATTTCTCATCTTACCCCAGAAGAATTCGAAAATTTACTGACACAAATAAGAGAATTTGTTAAAACACATAATGTTCCCCAAGAAGGGACTATTCCGATGGAATACGCGTTGATTATGTATAGAGCAGATTCTTCAAATCAATAAACAGATGAGAAGGTTTACGGGAGCTTAAGAATATGACAGGTTATCAGAAAATACTTATATTTTTACAGTACTTTGGAGTTGGATTATTACAACCGATTCTAACACTTGTTTTTTTAGAAAGAGGCTGTACACTTCAGACCATTCCCATTGCCTTGGCAGTATATTCTGCTACTGTGATTTTAATGGAGGTCCCCAGTGGGATTTTATCAGATTTATACGGCAGAAAGAAGATTTTTTATTTGTCCTCAGGGTTTTATATCGCTTGCATTGCCTTAGTCTTTGAAGCCAATAGTTTATGGGTTATATTACCGGCAATGATTTGCATGGGACTTGCTCGTGCGTCTGGTTCCGGCAGTATAGATGCCCTTATTTATGAAGATGCAATCGAACGCCTTGGGCAAGAAAGCTTATCCAAAGTAACCTCTGCCTTTCAGGTATGCCAGGGATTGGGATTAGGGCTTGGAGCCTTAGCAGGAGGTGTTATTCCAAAAGGAGATAGGTATGGCTTGGCACTTATTCTGCGAGTCGCGATTGTAGTAGTGACAGTAGCTATGACTTTCTTTTTAAAGGAGAAATACACACGTGGTGAAGGTGTTATGAGAATTGGAGATCAAGTGAAAATGAGCCTTCGTGTTATTCAGCAAAAGAAGGGACTCGTTTATGTCATGATTTGTATCTCCGTCGGTAGTTTGTGTATGTGTGCGATTGAGACATATTGGCAACCAGCACTTAAACCTATGTTAGCAGAAAATATGCAATGGGTCATGGGTCTTTTGTGCAGTATTGGGATGTTCGGGATGACTCTGGGAAGCTTTCTTTTAGGAAAAATTTTTCTCATTAGCTGGAAACAACGTTGGGGTGTTTATCTAACTGGGATTTTTGCTATGGCGTTAATGTGTGGTTTTCTAGGTTTTCAAAGTCATGTGATAGGATTTGCAATGGGATATATATGTTTTTATGTGTTGCTGGGAGCGGTCAATGTACCAGAGCAGACTCTGATAAATTCCATGACGGGAAATGAAACCAGAGGATCAGTCATTAGTTTTAGCTCATTGACATGCCAATTAGGAGGAATTGGGAGCAGTATTTTGTTTGCGGCCATGATTGGCGGGCTGGGAATTGGTAATGTGTGGAAGGTTGCTGCAGTTCCGGCTCTTATTGCGGGAGGGGTAATTGCTGTGGCGGTATGGAAAAAGGGGCAGGATAGCGGTTAGCAATACCGATTCGGTCAGCATTTCCGATTCTATATAAACTGCCGTGGCTTGCCATAGTGTGGTGCGTGGTGGGCGTATATGGGATAACATGGGTTACTATGCGGTATTCGGTGGCACGGGTTCAAGGATAGAATGTTGTTGAAACCATGCGTTCTAAGAGTGCAATGTAAAGAAATGGGTAAAATTTTGCAAATTCAGCCTGTATTTGTTATAATAAAAAGACCGAAAATTTGGTAAAAAACCACATGCAGGATAAACAAAAAGACAGGAGCAATTACAACATGAAGAACCAATACAATAAAACCATCTACGGCTGTTTTATCGGCTATATCGTTCAGGCAATAATAAATAATTTTATACCACTGTTATTTTTAACATTTCAAGCCAGCTACGGAATTCCACTGGCGAAGATTACGATGCTGGTCGCATTTAATTTTGGATTACAGCTCCTGGTTGATTTACTTGCAATTGGCTTTGTTGATAAAATCGGATATCGTATTTCCATGCTAATGGCCCATATTTTTGCGGCAGCGGGGTTGATATCCTTAACCATACTGCCGGAATTATTTGCGGATCCATTTGTTGGTTTGCTGATAGCCGTTATGATTTATGCAATCGGTGGGGGTCTTTTAGAGGTGCTGGTAAGTCCAGTCATGGAATCCTGTCCAACGGATAATAAAGAAAAGGCAATGAGTCTATTACATTCGTTTTATTGTTGGGGACATGTGGGTGTTGTTTTGATTTCCACCATATTTTTCAGAATGTTCGGAATTGGAAATTGGAAGCTATTGGCGCTGGTGTGGGCCGTCGTTCCAATTGTAAATGCATTTATTTTTATCAAAGCGCCGATTGCTTCTCTGATTGAAGAGGGTGAGAAGGAACTTACCATCAAGGACTTGTTTACGCAAAAGGTATTTTGGATATTTATGATTATGATGGTATGCGCTGGTGCCAGCGAGCAGTCAGTTAGCCAGTGGGCATCTACTTTTGCCGAAAAGGGACTTGGTGTTACCAAGACCATCGGTGATTTAGCAGGACCAATGTCATTTGCTATTTTGATGGGAACTTCAAGAGCGTTTTATGGAAAATTTGGTGAAAAGATTAATTTAGACCGTTTTATGGTTTACAGTTCGTTCTTATGTGTACTTTCCTATTTGTGTATTGCACTTATCCCGATCCCGGCACTGGGATTGGTAGGATGCGCAGTGTGTGGCTTATCAGTAGGCATTATGTGGCCTGGAACCTTCAGCAAAGCTGCAGCTACCATAAGAGGAGGCGGTACCGCAATGTTTGCTTTCATGGCCCTTGCGGGTGACTTGGGATGCTCCGGTGGACCTACGGTGGTAGGAATGGTTTCCAGTCAGTTTGGTGATAATTTAAAGCTTGGAATTTTAGCGGCAATTATTTTCCCAATACTGCTGTTACTTGGCATCGGCGCCAGTAAGAAAATCAAAAGTCAGGGAGGTAGAGGAGAATGTGCTTAATATGTGAGAGAATTCAGATGATTAAGGAAGAGACCAATCCTTACTTTGTCAGAGAGCTTGAAACAGGATATGTGGTGATTGGCGATCATCAGTATTTTAAAGGATACACACTATTTCTTTGCAAGGAACATGAAACGGAACTATTTCACTTGGATAAAGAATTTAGGAATAATTATCTGGCTGAAATGGCTCTTGTGGCAGAAGCAGTGGCCATGGCATTTCCCAATGAAAAGATGAATTATGAATTGCTGGGGAATGGTGATACGCATTTGCACTGGCATTTGTTTCCCAGAAGAAGCGGTGATACACCGGGCAAAGGACCAGTTTGGTGGCTGTCTTGGGATGTGATGAATAGTGATGAGAATTGTCCGGGCGAGGATGAGCTCGAGGAGATGAAAGAAAAGCTGGGGCAAGAATTGGATAAGCTTATATAGAAATGCATTTGCCTTTATTGATAAAGGGGCCATCGGGAAATGAAAGTCGAAACTCATTTCCCAATAGCCCCATTTTTTAATCTGTAAAAAGATTGTCTCGCGTAATATTCTTCAACCATTTATAGCTGAGGTAATGCTTGATAACCCAGGGCCACTTTACAAACTCGTCGGTACAGAGCAGGAAATAGACCCATAATACGGGAAGTTTAAAAACAAAAGCAGCCAAAAACCCCAGCGGTACAGCATAACACCACATATCAATGGTATCACAGACAAAACCAAAACGACTGTCTCCGCCTGCCCGGAATACACCGGCAATCAGAGTGGTATTAACGGCCGCCCCCATAACATAATAGGTATTAATGAACAACATATATTTTAAATAATGCATGGAAGTATCGGAAAGAGATGCGTACTTAAGTACAAAGGGAGTAACGGCTAAGATAATGACACCACCAATGGCACCACTCAAAATGGTCAGCTTCATTAGTCGTTTTGCATCTGCTTTTGCATCCTCCAAGCGGTTTTCTCCTATTACTTTTCCTAGCAGAATGCCACCAGCACTGGCCAGACCAAAGCTGAGAACCGTACCAAAATTACGGACTACGGTTACAAAGGAGTTGGCGGCAACGGCATCGCTTCCCATGTGACCAAGGATAACCGAGTACATGGAAAAGGCTACGCCCCATGAAACGTCATTACCCAGTGCGGGCAGGGAGAGCCGGAGAAAATCCTTAAAAAGCAATTTATTACGGATAAACATAAAAGAAAATTTTAGCTTAATATCCTTGCTGTATGCGGAAACGATAAAGCATCCAATTAATTCCACAACTCTGGAAGCGGAAGTAGCAATTGCAACACCAACAACACCAAGCTGAGGTGCACCAAACCAGCCAAAAATAAAAACAGCATTAAGAAATACATTTAAAGAAAAGGTCATGGCATTTAGCACCGTACTAACTACCACTCTACCAATACTGCGCAAAACAGCAAGGTAAATCTCAATAATTCCCCAGCAGAAATAGCAGATGCTTAAAATTCTTAGATAGGAAGCACCTAATGTAATTAACTCCATGTCGTTGGTGAATATCTTCATTAATAATTCTGGAATGGTAAGGGCAAGAATACCAAAGGAGGTGGATATAATCAGGGAGAATCTGAGGGCAATTCCTTCTACGACTTCAATCGCCCGAAAATCCCCTTTTCCATAATATTGGGCGCATAGCATAGTAGCACCGGTGCCCAGACCATAATAAACCATAAAGAGGATACTTGCATATTGGGCGGCAAGGGAAACAGCGGCAACGGAGGATTGTCCAACATAATTGAGCATAACGATATCAGCAGAGCTGACCGCAGCACTAAGTAGATTTTGGATTACAATTGGGATGACCAATTTGCCGATCTGGTTGTAAAAGATAGCTTTTGAACTTGAATTTTGCATAATTGTTTTCCTGTCTTGAGTAATATGATAAAAGTATAATCGTAAAACAATAAAAAGTCAATTTGCCTTCTGTTTCTGTTCTGTGTAAAAAAATAGAAAACAACATAAAAACCGAAAAATCTTGTTTGCAAAAAGGGAAAAAGTGGTGTATAATTATAATGAAAATGCAAAGGCAGGTATAAAACTACTTGGGAGGCAATCACAAATGATGCAGAAAAATGGAAAAAACATAATTAATGCAATTTGGAGTTTAGAACCTTGGGAAAATAATGGTGGAAATCCCAGACTCCGGGCCATTCATACCAGACTAATGAATGGAAGAAATCAGTTTTCAGGTGTAGTTACCAAGACATTAGGAGCCATAATGCAGGTCAGTTCTCTGGACTTAAAGCTGAAGGACAAAACAAAGCATTTGACCGTTATCAGCAATGGTTTAGGAGAAATCGCAGCGGAAATTAAAAGCGCAACCCAAACCACCAGTTTGATTACCGAGCAGGTTGCAGAAGTTCAGGACAATTTGGCAAATTCCATCGTGGAGGTGGCATCCAATATTGGAAACGTGCTGGAAGGCATTGGTGCAAATGAACGGCATTTGGATGGTATTATGGTGATGTCCCAAACCACCATGAAGGATTCCCATGCCATGAAGACAGATATGGATTCCCTGATGGGCGTTGTGGCACAGATGCAAGGAGTTCTGGGCTCTATCAATGCTATTTCCGGACAGACTAACTTGTTGGCCTTAAATGCGTCCATTGAAGCTGCCAGAGCCGGAGAGGCTGGACGGGGATTTGCAGTGGTTGCGGAAGAGATTCGCAAGCTGGCAGAGGAAACAAAGAATCTTACCACCAGTATGTCGATTTTTCTTGAAAATATTGGTATAGCTTCAGAGAAGAGTTCAGCCAGTGTGGAGCGGACTGTGGAATCGCTGGAGCAGATAAGCTCTAGCTTGGATATATTACGAAAAATTAATTATGAAAACCGGGAAAAAATGGAAGAAATATCGGGTGCCACAGATGGTGTTGCTGCCACCACAGAGGAAGTAAGTACTTCCATGTCAGAGCTGGATCAACAGATGGATTCTCTTAATGGACAAATTGATAAGATTGAGGAAGAAGCCAGCTTAATAAAAAGCATCAGCAAAAATTACTATGAGATTATAGAACCGATTGCTAAGATTGAAGGCGAGTTAGAGGAGGTAACCGGTACGTTAGGAGACATGACTCTGGATCGTTTTTACATGATGGACAACGATATCTTTTTGAAAAATATCAAAGGAGCTATTTCTGCTCATCAAGGCTGGCTGGCAGGATTGAAAAAAATGGTAGACAGTGGTACTGTGGAGCCGTTACAGACCAATCCCAAAAAGTGTGCATTTGGACATTTTTATTATTCTATGAAGCCTCAAAACAAGGAGATTTTATTTATCTGGAACGAAATTGAAAGAAAGCACCGTTCCTTTCATGAGAATGGAAAGCTGGTAATGGAAAGCATCGAAAGAGGAAACCTTGAGTCAGCTCATTCCCAGTATCAAAAGAATGTTGATTTGTCGAAAGAATTAATTCGAGATTTTGAAAAAGTAATTCAATTGACGGAGCATTTAGATAAGAAACGGCATGTATTTGACGTCTAGTACATGAGATTCTTCAGCTATCGGGAAATTAGACCAGCGAATGGTCCGTTATTTAGAAGATGATACACTAGCATATGATGAGGCTCCGCCTCGGAGTTTAAGTATAAATCCGAGGCAGTGCCTCATGTTATTTGTAGGTGCTTATATACACATAAAAGCATCAATCCGATTTAATGACACTCCAAAAAAAGTCCATCCAAAGAATCGGCTCCAGCGGAACCCAGATACGGTATTGCGGCTTATCTGAATAGGATACATCCAGAATTCTTCGCCATTGCTCAACCAGACATAGGTAAAACTTCCGCGGCAGTTTCGAATGGAGGAGGGGTCAACCCGGAAAGGAGCCACCGCTCTGGAAGGGGTATAGTTTGGAGGAGCGGTGCGAGGTGAACCGGAAGGATTTCCAGGAACTGGGCCAGATCCAGGAAAGGGACCAGGTCCCCCCGTACCAGGAAAAGGTCCAGGACCAGGTCTTTGGCCACCTTGAGGGGGTGGAGGAGGATTTCTTGGTGGTTGTCTGCGTTGAAAATCTATAAAGTCTTCATGATTAAATTGATCCATCTGATTTCTCCTTTAAAAAGGGCATAAAATAAATATTTAGTATTATTATATTAAGGTACATTAGGTGTGGAACCTAGTACAGCATTGCTTAAATAGCTGTGAATTAAATCGTTAATGGAACGCCTGCATATGTCCATTTAAATGGATGCGCCAAAAGATTGTATTGCTCTATAAAGCGACATATGCTTTCCGTTAGCTCTGCTACAGATGAGTA